>JBNJDR010000001.1:0-116177 GCA_051745085.1 Bacillota bacterium
CGGCTTCCTCCACCTCCTCATCCACTTTCTCTTCTGCAACATTTTCTTCTTTTACTTCTTCTTCAACCTCTTGTTCTTCAACCTCTTGTTCTTCAACCTTTTTTTCGTCAACCTCTTGACTTTCTAATTCTTGCTCTTCTGTCTCTTCAATTTCTAAGTCCTTTTTCTCTTCACTCATCCTATGAATGACCTCCTTTATTAACCAATCCGGAGTCGATGCTCCGGCTGTAATACCTACTTTATGAATATTTTCTAGCCAACTCCAATCTATATCATCTGCAGTTTCTATATGATGAGTTGGAGTGCCTGTTTCTGAACAAATTTCGGCTAATCTTTTTGTATTTGCACTGTTGTAGCCACCAATTACAAACATAACTTCTACGTCATCTGCCAAATTTTCAGCAGCTGATTGCCTAATCTGGGTTGTGTTACAAATTGTATTATATATCTTTAATTCTTTTGTTTTTTCTAAAAGTAATACAATCAGTTCCCGAAAAGAAGCAGGGGACTTAGTTGTTTGCGCAATTATGCCGACCCTACTTTTCAAGCTGATTTCATCAAGATCTTTCTTGTTTTCAACTATAAGAGCTTGATTATTTGTTGCGCCTAAAATGCCTTTAACTTCTGGATGATCTCGGTCACCATAAATTAAAGTCTGATAACCTTCTTCGACCAGAATTCGAGCATTCTTTTGAGCCTTTGTTACATAAGGGCAGGTGGCATCAATAATTGTAAGTCCCTTGTTTTTAGCCCGTTCAATTGTTTTCGGTTTAACTCCATGGGATCTAATAATTATAACCCCGGACTCAATTTCATCTATATCCTCTATGGCCTTAATACCTAGGTCTTCTAGTTTATCTACTACCTGAGGATTGTGAATGATCGGTCCTAGAGTATAAACCCTAGTATCATCTTTATCTTGAACTGCGTCCATAGCCATCTCTATTGCTCTTTTTACCCCAAAGCAAAACCCGGCTTCTTCAGCAGTAGTAATCTCCAGAACCTTCACCCCCTTTCAGGTTTTATCACTGCCCCATTATAGTTTTCTCTACTTAACAAGTAATTCCTGCCTATTTAATAAAAAATTTATTATTTAATTTATTCATCAAGCAAAGAAATAATTTGTGACATAACAGCCTGGGCAGCTTTTTCTCGTTCTTTTTTGCTCAATTTCTTTCCATAATATTCTTCTAAGGCAAATGGTTCTCCAAAAATTAATTTTGGTCTACCTTTACGCTTAATATTTTTAATTCCTACCGGTAATATAGGTGCTTTAGCCATTATTGCTATCATGACCGAACCAGAATGAGGTTGGCCAGGGGATCCTTCAGGATATCTCGTCCCTTCGGGAAAAATACCTAAAACTTTGTCTTTTTTCAAGACTTTAATTGCCTGCCTAAAAGCTCTACTATCCCCTGTACCTCTTCTGATGGGGAATGCTTCGAGTTTTTTTAAAAAATAGGCAAGAAATTTATTTTGAAAAAGCTCTGCCTTAGCCATGAAGTGAATGGGCCGAGGTAAAAAAGCTCCAATTAAAGGGGGATCTTGAAATGAGATATGATTGGACATGATTACAAGGGGCCCCTCGGTCGGAACATTTTCCAGGCCTTCAACTTCCAGCCTCATTATTGATTTAGCATATAGTCTAACCGCCCGTCTGGCTGAATTATAAAATAAACCTGGCAAGTTTATTCTCCCCCCTCCCAGAGATCGATAGCTCTGTCAGCGACCTCAGCTGGCGTCATATTGGTCGTGTTAATCTCGTGAGCATCTTCAGCCTTTCTCAAGGGAGAATGTTCTCGCGTAGAATCTTTTTTATCTCTTTGAGCGATCTGCTCTTTTACGTCTTGGAGTTCTATGCCATCGCCACGTTCCTGTAATTCGAGATGCCTTCTTCGAGCTCTTTCTTCCAGACTGGCAGTTACATATATTTTCAACTCTGCATCTGACAGAACCCTGGTCCCTATATCTCTTCCGTCCATAACCACATCGTTTTCGCCAGCCAATTTTCTCTGTTTTTTCAGCATTATTTCTCTAACTTCTGGTATCGAAGCAACTTTAGAAACATTGTTATCTACTTCAATCTGGCGAATTTCTTGACTGAGGTCTGCTCCGTTAACAAAAACCCGAACAGAACCATCTTCAGCAGGAGAAGAAAAGTCTATTTTAATATCTTCTGCGATCGTTATCACCTCTTCAGAATCATCTAGATCAAGTCCCTTTTCCAGAGCCAGATAAGTGACAGAGCGATACATAGCACCTGTATCAATATATTTATAATCAAGCCTCTGCGCAATTATTTTTGCTACAGTAGACTTACCTGCTCCAGATGGTCCGTCTATAGCTATAGCCTTTACCATATAATCAACACCTTTACTGTAATATAATCTGCTATTTTAGATCCGGTCTTAATTTAGCCGCTTCATTCAGATAGATATGCTTACATCCCCTACTCTCATCTCTATCCACGTGAACTAATAAACGGATCGTTCGAACCAGTCCCTCGGAAATATCAGGTTCCTGACAGCTAAAAAGAGGAATATCAGAATAACCAAGATCTCGAAATGCCTTTGCCGGGTAATAGCTTGTTATATCTTTAGTACTGGAAAAAATAATACTGACAACTTCAGCCCGGTTAAGTTGATTAGCTGCAAATAATTGCTCAGCAAGTTTTTTTACCTCAGACTTTATTTCTGCAGAAGTATCAGCTTTGACTGTAGTAGCTCCACGGATCGCAAACATAATAACCTCCATCTCCTCGATTGCTAGATAGCAATTTCTTCAATATCAATTAAAGCTTGTCGGGCTGCTTCCTGCTCGGCAGACTTTTTGGTCGAACCTTTGCCTTTCCCTAAAACTTTCTCGTCTAAAGTTACTTCAACTACAAAAGTTTTATTATGGTCAGGCCCAAGTTCTTTGATTACATGGTAATCAGGTCGGGAATCAGTGTTTTGCTGAACATATTCCTGCAAAACCGTTTTGAAGTCTTTATCATATTCTCCTGCTCGAACTTGTTCAATATCAGCAGCAAAGAATTCAATGATAAAATCTTTCGCTGAGGAGAAGCCCTGATCAAGATAAATCGCTCCAAATATTGCCTCCATCGCATCAGCTAAGATCGAATCTCTATCTCTACCACCTGTTAATTCTTCTCCTCGCCCCAGCAATAAATGAGGGTTAAGCTCAAGTTCCCGGGCTTTTCTTGCCAGCATTTTGGCACTGACTAGAATCGCTCTCATTTTTGCCAGACCGCCTTCCGGCATATCTTGATATTGATGAAATATTTCTGAGGCAATAGAAAGCCCCAGAACTGAATCACCTAAAAATTCTAACCTCTCATTATTATCAATGGCAATATTTTTATTCTCATTAGGAAAAGATTTATGGGTAATTGCTTTGAGAAGAAGATCAGGATCATTAAACCTTAAAGCCAACTTTTCTTCAAGTTTTGCTAATTCGACTCTTTTAATTAGTTCATTTTTCATAGTATGCTCCACCCTGTTTAGTTGATCTTGATTTTACTGAAATTTCTTTACGATCAAACACGCATTATGTCCACCAAAGCCGAATGAATTAGACATGGAAGCCTGTAAATCTTTAAATTCTCTTGCTTCATTAGGAACATAGTCAAGATCACATTCCGGGTCAGGAGTATCATAATTAATAGTCGGTGGAACTTTACCATTAAATACTGCCAGGGTTGAAGCTATAAATTCAATCCCACCAGCCGCACCTAATAAATGACCGGTCATCGATTTTGTCGAGCTAACACTAAGCTCATCAGCATGTTTACCAAAAACAGTTCTGATTGCCATTGTTTCAAATTTATCATTAAATGGCGTTGAAGTACCATGAGCATTTATATAGCCGATTTCTTCCAGGTCGAGGTTAGATTTAGATATAGCCATTTCCATAGCTCTAGCTGCCCCTTCCCCCTGGGGAGCCGGTTGGGTAATATGATATGCATCACCGGTATAGCCGTACCCAGTAACCTCACCATATATGCGAGCGCCTCTTGCTTGCGCATGTTCCAAACTTTCTAAAACAACCATACCGCTACCTTCGCCGATTACAAATCCATCTCTATCTTTGTCAAAAGGACGACTGGCTGCTTGGGGTTCGTCATTTCTAGTTGAAAGAGCTTTCATCGAACCAAAACCTGCCAGGGCAGATGGGGTAATAGAAGCTTCTGAACCGCCAGCAATCATAACTTTGGCATCACCTCTTTTGATAATTTCCAGAGCATCCCCTATAGCATGTGTTCCTGAAGCGCAGGCGGTGACGGTATTACTATTGGGACCTTTCGCCCCGGTATAAATTGAAACCTGACCTGATCCCATATTAGATATCATCATTGGGATAAAGAAAGGGCTAACCCGACCTGGACCTCTACTCTGAAGTCTATTAATTTGTTCTTCCATGACTTCCAGTCCACCAATACCAGAACCAACAATTACCCCGGTTTCATTGGCGATATCGGAAGTTATCTCCAGATCAGCATCTGCTAAAGCTTCCATCGCACTATAAATAGCATATTGAGTAAAAAGAGCCATCCTTTTTTTATCTTTTCTATTGATATACTTTTCTGGATTAAACTCCTTGATTTCAGCTCCGATTTGACTGGGATATTCGTCTATATCTTTTATTCCTGTAATTTTATCTATACCTGAAACGCCATTAATTAAACTGCTCCAAAATTCTTCTGGATTATTTCCTAAACTTGTCAAAACACCAAGCCCAGTTATAACTACTCTATTAGACATTATTTATTGTACCTCCTAGATCAAATTAAAAATCTCTATTTCTAATTATTTTGAGAAAATGGCCCCGTTAAACGGGACCATTTTTAATATTAATTGTTTTCAAGATAATCAATTGCATTTTGTACAGTTTCTATCTTTTCAGCATCTTCATCAGGAATTTCAATATCAAATTCCTCTTCTAATGCCATAACAAGTTCTACCACATCTAATGAATCAGCACCAAGATCGTCAATAAAAGATGCTTCAGGAGTTACTTCATCAGGATCAACTGCCAGTTCTTCTACAATTAAATCTCTAACCTGGTTAAACAGATCTGCCATTTTCAATCACCTCCTTTCAATAATTAACATGTATGTTAAACTTGTGATTTACATTCCCATACCACCGGTAACTTTAATAACTTCGCCGGTTATATAATCAGATAAATTCGAGGATAAAAAAGCGACTACATTAGCAACATCTTCAGGTGTTCCAGCCCGATTAAGAGGAACATTAGAAAGTAAGGATTCTTTTGCTTGAGCAGACATTTCCTCTGTCATATCAGTTTCTATAAACCCGGGGGCAACGGCATTAACGCTAATATTCCTGCTGGCTACTTCCTGGGCCAGCGACTTGGTAAAACCGATCAAACCTGCTTTACTTGCTGAATAATTAGTTTGGCCGGCATTACCGATAATTCCGACTATAGAAGTTAAATTGATGATTTTCCCCTGCCGGGCTTTCATCATGCTCCTAATAACCGCTTTAGTCATATTAAAGACACCGGTTAAATTAACATCGATTACATTTTCCCAATCAGATTGTTTCATTCTCATTAAAAGATTATCTCTATTGATACCTGCATTGTTAACAAGTATATCAACTGAAGTAAATTCCTGCAAGACTGACTCGATCAGATCATCTGCTTCTTCCGGCTTTGAAACATCTGCCTGTTTGACTAGTACTTTAACATCAAACTCAGATTTTATCTGCTCCGCAACTGTTTGGGCTTTTTCATAACTATTTGTAGAAGAGTGATTGATTACAACATTTGCTCCCGCTCCGGCCAGCTTTATAGCACAGGCTGCACCTATCCCGCGGGAACTACCGGTTATTACTGCGTTTTTACCTTTTAAATCGATCATGATAACTCTTTGATTACCTCCTCTAAATCCCCGGGAGTCCGGGTGGAGTAACACTTCAAAGAACGGTCAATTCTCCTCAACAAGCCCTTTAGAACCCGGCCTGGTCCTACTTCGACGAAGGTCTCAACCCCAGCTTCTTTCATTAGGTTGATCGATTCAACCCAACGAACAGAACTCGTAAGTTGAGCCATCAAGTTACTCTTGATCTCATCTTTGCTTGTGATCTTTTGGGCTGAAGCATTGGCAACTATCGGTATCGATGCATCCCTGATTGCTGTATTATTCAAAGCATTTTTCAGCCTATTTACTGCTGGTTCCATTAAGCTGGAGTGAAAAGGACCGCTGACCGGTAGTTCAACCACCTTTTTAGCTCCTTTGTTCTTTAATCTCTCCATTGCAGTTTTGATTGCTTCCTTTTCCCCGGAAATTACGATCTGACCGGGTGTATTAATATTGGCTACTTCACATACACCTACTACCCGGGAACATATATCGGAAATTACATCTAAGTCGAGGCCAATAACTGCGGCCATTGTACCTAAACCAGCAGGAAGCGCTTCTTCCATGGCCTTACCTCTTTTCCGTACTAACTTTAAATTATCAGCAAAATCTATTGCCCCAGCAGATGTTAAAGCGGAGTATTCTCCAAGGCTGTGTCCAGCCACAAGATCAGGTTTAATCCCTTTATCCTGAAGGTACTGGTCGATAGCTGAACTTAAAGTATATATAGCTGGCTGGGTATTTTCAGTTAAATTCAAATCAAATTCTGGTCCTTCAAAACAAATTCTCTTTAAATCTAACTTAAGTATTTCTTCTGCCTGGGTAAAATAATCAGCTATTGCAGGAATTTCTTCAGCTAATTCCTGGCCCATTCCCAGTTCTTGTGCTCCCTGGCCAGGAAATATAAATGCTAATTTTGACATTGATTAATCCTCCTTCAGCTGGCTGCAGCCAGCTTTCATTATTTTTTCCGCGTCCGAAAAAATATTATGTATGATCTGGCGGGCTGGCTTTACCTCGGAAATCAATCCAGAGATTTGGCCTGCCATAACGCTTCCAGTATCAACATTACCTTCTCTAACTGCCTGTCTTAACGCATCAGAAGCCACTGCCTCAATTTCATCTTTAGAAGCTGAACCAGTTTCCATTTTCTCTAATTTGCGGGTTAAAGTATTTTTTAAAGTTCTGACTGGATGACCAGTAGAACGTCCAGAAACTATAGCATCTCTGTCTCTTGCCTTTATGATTTTTTCTTTATAATCTGCATGGGCGATACATTCTTCGGCACAAACAAATCTTGTTCCTAACTGGACCGCTTGAGCACCCAGGAAAAATGAAGCTAATAAACCCCTGCCATCAGCAATGCCTCCGGCAGCAATCACAGGGATATCAATGGCATCAGTAACTTGAGGGACCAATGCCATCGTTGTCAGATCGCCAATATGCCCTCCCGCTTCACTTCCTTCGGCAATAACTCCGGCAATATTTAAGCGAGCCATTCTTTTAGCCAGAGCAACTGAAGAAACTACCGGTATGACCTTACATCCACCCTGATGAAATTTATCAATATATTTCCCAGGGTTTCCTGCTCCTGTGGTTACTACAGGAACATTTTCGGAAACTACTAAATCAACTATATCCTGGGCAAAAGGTGACAGCAGCATTACATTAACCCCAAAAGGTTTGTCCGTTATCTCCCGGACTTTTTTTATTTCTTCAGCGATTACTTCAGCCGGGGCGTTACCTGCTCCGATTATCCCCAGCCCACCTGCTTTAGAAACTGCACCTGCTAATTCTCCAGTTGCAGCCCAGGCCATACCGCCCTGAAATATAGGATATTCTATCCCTAATTTTTCACATATTTCTGTTTTAAATAACGGTATCATATTATTTGACCTCCCGGCTCCATTTTAGAACGGCACTGGCCCAGGTTAATCCTGCTCCAAATGCTACTAAAACAAGGATGTCGTCTTTTTTGATCCTGTTATTTTCTACTGCTTCAGCTAAAGCTATAGGTACGGAAGCGCTGGATGTATTACCATAGTAAGGAAGATTTACAATAACGTTATCTTCGTCTAACTTAAGCCTCTTAGCTGCAGCAGAAATTATTCTGGTATTAGCCTGATGAGGAACAAAAAAGTCAACATCTTCCGGGGTTAAACCTGCTTTATTTAAAACTTCGAGAGAAGCTTTGCCCATTTTCTTAACGGCAAACCTATAAACTTTATTGCCGTCCATATAAATCGTGTGCAGCTTTTTGGCTACAGTTTCCTCGCTGGCCGGCAGGCAAGAACCCCCAGCTTCCTGGTAAAGAGTATTAGCTCCACTCCCATCTGAACCTAGATGTGTAGCGAGCACTCCTCCTTCGGTTCCAACCTGGACAACACAAGCACCAGCGCCATCACCAAATAAAATACAGGTAGATCTATCCTCCCAGTTAACGATCTTAGAAAGGGCTTCTGCCCCTATGATTAAAATATTATCGTATTGACCTGATTCTATGAATTGAGTAGCAACGCTTAAACCATACACGAAACCGGAACAACCCGCTTCAAGATCGAATGCAGCCGCATTACTGGCACCGATTCTATCTTGAATTATACAAGCTGTAGCCGGGAAAGCCATATCTGGAGTAACTGTTGCTACAATGATCAAGTCAAGTTCATCTGCAGCCAGTTCAGCATCTTTTAAAGCTGAAACAGCAGCTTCATAAGCTAAATCAGACGTAGACTGATCATCGGCAGCGATTCGCCTTTCTTCGATTCCTGTTCTTTGCTTGATCCATTCGTCAGATGTATCTATCATTTCTTCTAAATCAAAATTGGTTAAAACTTTTTCCGGTAAATATTTACCGACACCGGTTATTACTGCTTTTCTACTCATTTATTTCACCATCCCTGGATATTTCCGATGCAATACTATGTGTAACTTCTTGTTTAATAGTTTCACGGGCAACTCTAATAGCATTAAAGAAAGCAGTCTCGTCAGAACTTCCATGGCCAATGATTATTATTCCATTCAACCCTAAAAGGGGAGCTCCGCCGTATTCTCTATAATCAACTTTTTCTTTCATAGCTTTTAAGTTGCTTTTCAATAGTAAAGCACCTAACTTACTTTTTAAATCACTGGTTAAGGCATCTTTTAGAAGAGAAAACATAAATTCTGCTAATCCTTCTGTAGTCTTTAAGATAACATTTCCTGTGAATCCGTCTGTAACGATAACATCATATTCTCCTGTGAAAATATCTCTACCTTCAACATTACCGGCAAAATCATTAATCCTTACATCATTACTAATTAGTTCGTAGGCTTCATTTGCTAAGTGACTTCCTTTACCCCGTTCTTCTCCCACATTCATTAAACCAATTTTTGGTCTATCTCTGTTCAAGATTTTTTGTGCATAAATTTGTCCCATGAGAGCAAACTGCAGAAGATATTCAGGCTCTGCATTGGCGTTGGCCCCGGCATCCAAGATCAAAGTAGGTTTGCTTTCACCGGGAAATAAAGTGGTGATGGCAGGTCTCTTTATACCCTTTAATCTTCCAATCTTAAGGATCCCTGCAGCCATTGAAGCCCCTGTACTACCAGCAGCGATCATGGCTTCCGCTTTGCCTTCCTTAACTAATTTAGCTGCAAGAACGATCGATGCATCTTTTTTACGTCTGATCGCTTTAGCTGGAGCTTCATTCATCGTTATTTCTTCATCAGCATTAACTATCTCTAACCTATTTTTATCATAGGAAGTATTTTTTAAGTTCGCCTCTAATTCAGCCTTTTTCCCCACTAAAAATAGCTTAATATCCGGGTACTCTTTTAAAGCTTGTAGAGCCCCTCTAATAACCGCTTCTGGAGCGTTATCGCCACCCATAGCATCAATGGCTATATTCATCTTATCCCCTCCACTGCTGGAATATCTATCCACATGTAAGATATATATCTTCTAATTATTATATATAAAATATAAACTTAATGCAAGCAGGTACAACCCAGCTAAACAGTTTATATAAGAAGCAAAAAGACCTGCAGCTGGCTGCAGGTCTAAACTAACGGTTATTAGTTTGAGGTGATTTCTCTACCTTTGTAATGTCCACACTCAGGGCATACCCTGTGAGGAAGTATTTGAGCTGAACAGTTGGAACACTCTATCAGATTTTGTGTTTTTAACTTCCAGTGTGTTCTTCTTTTTCTTTTTCTAGATTTTGAAGTCCGTTTTTTAGGTACCGCCATTACAAAACACCTCCTTTATTCCGAAGACCAGCTATTTACTCCTGATCAAAAAAGTCTTTAAGTTTATTCATACGGGGATCGCCCTGTTCTTGCTCGCAATCACAGGTGCTAATATTTAAATTCTGCCCACACTGACTGCATATCCCTTTACAATCAGGACTGCAGAGGGCTTTACTGGGAATCGTCATTATAATATTTGCTCTCAATTCCTTTTTTAAATCAACATGAGCAATATCATCTATATCTTCTTTAGCAATTATAAATTCAAATTCCTTTTCTACTGGATAGCTAAATTTATCAAGACACCTTGTGCAAGCCAGGATATATTCACCCTCCATTTTACCAGTAAATACAAATTCATCTACATCTGAAAATACTGTTAGTTCAACATAAAAAGGTTCATTTATAATTATCTCTCTTTGAAAATAATCAATATCTTCAGGAAGATACTCTCCAGTTATCGTTGTATAACTACCCTTTTCCTGATATTCAGTTAAGTCAACTATCAAAAGGATTCCCTCCATAAAGCATTAATGATTAAAACTTGACAAGCAACAGTTATTATACATCAAATTTACCCTTTATGTCAAGTTAAAATCAGTTACTTAGTATTTCAGCAGTATCTCTAGCGATAACTAATTCTTCATTTGTCGGGATAACAAATACTTTGGTTTTAGAACCGGCTTGAGAAATTTCTATTTCCTTACCTCTTTTATTATTCGCTTCTTCATCAAGCTCAAAGCCGAGGTATTCTAGACCCTCTAAAATTCCGGCTCTAATTTCTTTAGCATTCTCTCCGATACCCGCTGTGAATACGATTGCGTCAACCCCGCCCATCGCTGCGGTATATGCTCCAATATATTTTTTTACTCGATAATTAAAAACTGCTTCAGCCAATTGCGCTCTTTCATCGCCTTCTGCAGCAGCTTCCTGTATATCTCTAGAATCATTACTGATTCCGGAAATACCCAGCAGACCGCTTTCTTTATTCATGATATTATCTATCTCTTTACTGCTTAGATCTTCTTTTTCCTGTAAAAATGGTACTATAGCGGGATCAATATCTCCACATCTTGTCCCCATAACTAGACCTTCTAATGGGGTTAAGCCCATACTTGTATCGACAGACTTACCATTTTTAACTGCTGCTACACTTGCCCCATTACCCAGGTGACAGGTGATAATTTTACTTTCGGCAAGCGGCTCATCTAATAATTCGGCAGCTCTTTGAGCTACATACCGGTGAGAGGTACCGTGAAACCCGTATCTTCTTACCCCATATTTTTTGTAATATTCATAAGGCAGGGCATAAGTATATGCTTTAGCAGGCATACTCTGATGAAAAGCGGTATCAAAAACCCCAACTTGAGGAGTGCCCGGCATTAATTCCTGACAGACTTTTATTCCGGCAATATTTGGGGGATTGTGTAAAGGCGCTAAATCTGATACTTCTTCCATTTTTGCAACCACTTCATCGGTTATTCTGGTAGAGTTCGCAAATTTTTCTCCCCCATGAACTACTCTATGTCCAACTGCATTAATTTCATCCATATTCTCTAGAACCCCATAGTCGTCATCTAAAAGGGCATCAATTACCATTTCGATTCCTTTCCCATGGTTAGGAATATCTTCTTCAATAACGATCTCATTTCCATCTACTTCATGCTCAAGTAATGAATCTTCGATACCAATTCTTTCTACGATACCTTTAGCTATCACATTTTCATCTTCCATATTAAATAACTGATATTTAATAGAAGAACTTCCACTGTTTAAGACTAATATTTTCATTTTTTATTCACTCCTATGTTTAGTTATTAGTAGGTTTATTGGACCTGCAGGGCCGTTATAGCTGTCAGATTGATTATATCATCAACTGAACAACCCCGAGATAAATCATTAACTGGCTTATCTAATCCTTGAATTATCGGACCAACCGCTTCAGCCCCGGCCAACCGCTGAACAAGCTTATAACCTATATTCCCTGATTGTAAGTCCGGGAAGATCAAAACATTTGCCTGGCCGGCGACTTTACTTTCTGGAGCTTTTCTCTCTGCTACGGCAGATACTAAAGCGGCATCGGCTTGCATTTCTCCATCTATTGATAAATCTGGATCTAATTCTTTTGCTTTAGCTGTGGCCTGTTTAACTTTATCGACCAGAGGATGGTCAGCACTACCTTTAGTCGAAAAAGATAACATGGCAATTTTAGGTTCTATCCCAGCCAGCCGCCTGGCTGTCCTACCGCTAGCTACAGCTATTTCCCCTAAAGTATCAGCATCTACTTCAGGATTCACAGCGCAGTCTGCCATAATCATTATACCCTCAGCGCCAAAACTTTTATCAGGCAATATCATTACAAATGCACCAGAGACAGAACTTATACCCGGGGCGGTTTTAATTACCTGAAACGCTGGTTTTAAGACATCGCCAGTAGGATTAGCAGCTCCTGCTACCATTCCATCTGCTTCTCCAGCTTTAACCAGAAGAGTACCATAATAGAGCGGATTTCGAGCAAGATTCTTTGCTTCAGACTGGCTTAAACCTTTTTCTTTTCGCAGATCATACAAAAGCTCAATTAATTCTCCCTGGAGCTCACTGCTTAAGTTTGGATCAAGGATCCGACATAATTCTAGATCAAAGTTGGACCCATGGGCTTGAGTTAAAATCTCATCTTCATTTCCTAGAAGAATTATATCTGCAATCTTTTTTTTACTTATGTAAGATGCAGCTTCTAAAATCCGGCTATCACCCGTTTCTGGTAAAACGATAGTTCGTTTCTTTTTAGATGCTTGTTTCTGAATTTTTTTTAGAAAGTCCATAAATACCTCCTTCTCTTGCTGATATTAGTTAAATTTGTTATCATTAAAAATATAAAATGAGTAATGTGAAAATAATTTCATTAGTAAGCATACATCTCTATTATATATAATACTAACTCAAATTTAAAGAAAAATTTATCATATTTCATAGAAAAGGTGATTTAAATGCAAGCCACCGGTATTATTGTAGAATATAATCCGTTCCACAACGGCCACTTATATCATTTAAGAAAAGCGATCGAACTTAACCCGGGTCAACCAATTATCGCTGTAATGAGTGGGAATTTCACCCAACGGGGTGAGCCTGCTCTATTAGATAAATGGTTAAGAACCCAAATGGCGGTAAACAATGGAGTGGACCTGGTCATCGAATTACCAGTTATCTCAGCTGTAAGAAGTGCTGAATATTTTGCTCAGGGAGCAGTTCAGGTGCTAGCAGCTACTGGGATAATTAACAATATAGTTTTTGGTAGTGAAAATAACAAATTGGGCCTGTTGGAATCGGCTGCATCTCTTTTTGTTAAAGAACCGGAAGAATATAAGCAGATCTTAAAAGAACAATTAAAACAGGGGACTTCATTTCCCCGGGCCAGAACTAATGCGGTCAAGCAAATACTGGGCCCCGAGACAGCAGAATCTGTAAAAAGTCCGAATAACATTTTAGCAATAGAGTATATAAAAGCAATTAAACGATTCGATCTTGATATTACCCCCCAGGCGATCAAAAGAGTTGGCAGCAGTTACCACGATCAGCAACCAGGAGAAAATGATATTGCTAGTGCCACCGCTATTAGGAACTATATCTACACCGACAAAGATAAAAAAATTTGGCGGTATCTACCTGAACCCAGTCAAAAGATTTTAGCAAACGCCCTGGAAAGTGGAAGGGGTCCAGTTAACCTAAAAAAATGGCAAGAATTCTGTTTTTTCTTATACAGACAGGTTTCTCCTGAAAAACTGAAGGAAGTTCCGGCCGGTACTGAAGATTTAATACGAAGCAGTTTATACTGGCGGCAAAAAACCAGCAATTACCAGGAACTGACCAATAAACTAACCTCAAAAACTTATCCCCGCAGCAGGGTAAGGAGGATTCTAACCCAATTGGCTTTAAATTTTGAGCAAAATAAATTTCAAAAATTTACTGGCAGCATCCCTGCTTACCTGAGAGTTTTAGGTCTGGGAACCGAGGGCGAAAGACTACTAACTCAATTAACCAAATCAAGTTCTCTTCCTGTCGTTATTCAACCAGCTGATTATTTAAGAGAACCTGAGTTCAATACTGCAGATCCCCTTAAATATCAATTGAGTTTGGACATCCTGGCTTCTGATGTCTACAACCTCCTGCTCCCCGCGGAACCTTATAAACATGGTAATCAAGATTTTTTAAAACCATTAATAAAAGCTCGGAGGTAGCCGGTTGATCAACTATCCATTTCTAATAAAAGATCGATTAAATCGTCAAGGTTATCGCTCTCTAATATCTCCAGGTTAAATTCTCTATCTTCCAAATTTATTTGATGTTCTTCCGGGAGGATGAAATAACCGATCCCCTGCTCTCCTGCCGCAATCATCTTTTGCTCCTCTCCCCCTACAGGGCCGATATTACCTTCAAAATCGATCGTACCTGTTCCGGCAATCATGTTGCCTTGAGAAATATCCTGGGGTGTAAGCTGGTTATAAATTTCTAGAGCAAATACCGTGCCAGCAGAAGGACCGATAATATTTTCGGTAGAAAAACTTACTCTTTCAGGCATTTCATATTCAAGACCAGCTGTGGTTATATATACACCTATGGCAGATTGTCCCGCGTCTTCCGGACTCTCCCCGGTGGTTATTTCAAAATCTAATTCTTGATCATCTCTTAGCACCTTTAGTTCTATCTCGGTCCCCACGGGCACACCCTGGATCAAACTTACCGCCGCTGAAGCTCTGTCCACCTCAGTACCATCAATTACTTTAATCACATCTTCTGGCTTAAGAATACCATCTGCCTGGCCGTCCTCGATTACTTCAACCACCCGAACGCCTTCTCCTGAAACTTCAACTTCGTAACCAGCCATTCGATAAGCTGCAGCCTGTGCTGATAATTGACTTTCGTGCATAAGTTCTTCCATGATGGATAAATATTCTGATTCTGACATCCCAGGAGGAATTGCTGCATCCACAGATACTAATTCATTGGTTCCATCAGGTCGTAAATAAAAAACAGCCATATCCCATAAGGTTGCCCGGCGCTGGCGAACAGAGGTGAGATAAAATCCACCCCAGTCATCCTGACGATAACTTTCTTCAACCTCTATTATTTCAGCAATTTCTACGGCTGGACCTGGCTCCATGATATAATAGCCAACAGGAACAAAATTAACAATGACAAATATAATCAGTAAACTACCAATTAATTTGTTTTTAAGCGGTAGTTTTTTCATTAAATGACCATCCTTTTCCGAATTTATTGAGGAATCGATATAGTAAATTCACTTCCTTTTTCATTACTTGCGAGAGAAATATCTCCTCCCAGTGCTTCTACCAACTCTCTTGTAATAGCCAAACCTAAACCTGAACCACCACTGGAGCGAGATCTCGATTCATCGGTTCGATAAAATCTCTCAAATACCAATTCTTTATCTTTTTCTGGAATGCCTATGCCTGTATCCGCTA
This sequence comes from Bacillota bacterium, assembly GCA_051745085.1. GTDB lineage: Bacteria > Bacillota > Halanaerobiia > Halanaerobiales > Halarsenatibacteraceae > Halonatronomonas. Next base: position 15,595 of record JBNJDR010000001.1, read on the forward strand.
CAATTATTTTTAAAGTGTCCTTTTCATCAAAGATCTCAACGGCAACTTTACCTCCGGCGTCAGTATATTTGATCGCATTTGATAATAAATTGCTAAGAATAATTTGAACTGCCTTTTTATCTAATTTGAGCAACTTCTGGGAAAAATCTATACTGGAACTAAATTCAACCTGCTGTTTATTTGCCTGCTGCTTAAATGGAGTAATTATCTCCTGAAATAATTTTTCTCCATCTATTTTAGCTAAATTAATTTCAGTAAGACCTTTCTCCGCCTGGACCAACTGATTTAATTGTTCAGTTAAAGATGTAATCCGCTCAACTTCTTCTCTTAAGCTAACAAGATTTTCTTCATTCCAGGCAATAACCCCATCTTCTAGAGCTTCAATATAATTTTGCAGATTGTTTAACGGTGTTCTCAGTTCATGACTAAAATCTGAAGCTGACTTTCTTCTGATCTTCTCTAAATATTTTAACCGGGCCGCCAGACTTTTGATGGCTACAGCTAAAGTTCTTAATTCGCCGGTGATATTCCTGGGCAGAGATAACTCATAATTCCCCTGCTCTAATTTTTCAACTTCGGTGGCCAGTTTATTAACCGGGTGAGCTAGCCACCTGCTCAGGACAAAACTAAGGATCCCAGCGATCAATACCAGGGTTAAACCAAGCGGAAGGATAAAGCTGTTTAGTTCATTACGAAACCTGGACGTCTGCTCGGAAATCTCAGCATATAAAGCAGGCTGGCCATTACGTTCCGGCCAAAAAAGATGGCCGAAGTCTTCCCCTCCTATTACTAAATTATATCCCTCATTAAGATCTGTTTCTGCTAATGACCGCATCATTCGAGAATTACCTCGAGACATCTGCCGATCCATATTATGATGCATAGGCATAGAATTAGGAGGAACATACTGCAACTGATTGAGAGCAGCATATTGTTCAATAAATTGAAATACCGCCTCTCCCCCTTCTTCTTCAAAAATTGTTATTAGTTGGTCTTCTAACCTATTGATATTTGCCTCTTGTTCCTGGAGTTGATAATCAGAAAAATACCTATCCAGGCCAAAATTAAAAACTAGAGTAATCGTCCCTAAGCTAATTAAAAGCAGAATTATTATTGAAAAAAATATTCTAAATTTTAAACTCTTCATGTTTTCACCTTATCCATTTTCCGAAAAACGATAGCCCATCCCATAAACAGTTTCGATGAGCTCATTTTTATCTAAGTTAAGTTTATGTCTTATGTTCTTAATGTGAACATCAATCGTCCGATCGAAGCCAGAGTAATCCAGACCTAAGGCTTTGTTCGCTATCTGATCTCTAGTTAAAACTTGATCGCTATTTTTATATAGAGTATAGAAAATATTGAACTCTGTTCCAGTTAGATCAGCATCTTCTCCCTCAATCATTATTTTCCCCGCCTGAGGTTTAATTATAATATTATATTGATCAAAGTGTATTTCCGCTGGTCTTCGCTGACCTGACCGCTTTAAGATAGCTTTAACCCGGGCTGTTAACTCCCTCGGACTGAAAGGTTTCACTAGATAATCGTCTGCTCCTTTTGCAAACCCTTTCAATCTATCATCTTCTGTAGACCGAGCTGTAAGCATTAATATAGGAATCTCATAATGTTCCCTTACTTCTTCAGCAATCTCCCAGCCGTCTAAGCCAGGCAGCATAAGATCAAGAATGATCAAATCAGGGGGATGAGAAAAAATCATATTTAAAGCCTTATTACCGTCAGCAACTGTCTCTACCTGATATTCTTCCTGCACCAGATAAGACCTAACGATATCTCTAACCTTCTTTTCATCTTCCACAACTAAGATTTTTTCTTGCATTATAATTATCCTCTCTATATTTGAAACTCCATTATTCATTATAACAGATAGTTATAAAAAAATAAATAAACTTGCTAACCCTGGTTGTTAGATTATATAATTATGTTAATTGATAAACAAAGGAGCGATATAATGGATACTATTTATCTGGATAATGCCGCAACATCATATCCAAAACCTAAATGTGTAATAAAAGCTATCTGTAGATATATGGAAGAAGTGGGAGCAAATCCAGGTAGAGGTGGGCATACTAGCGCCCTCTCTGCCAGTAGAGTTGTTCTAGAAACTAGAGAATTAATCGGAGAATATTTTGGAGGAAGACCCCCTGAAGAAGTAATTTTTACTCAAAATATTACTCATGCTCTAAATATAGTAATTAAAGGATTCTTAAATAGTGATGATCATGTTATAACCACCAGATATGAACATAATTCAGTCTTAAGGCCTCTTCATCGCTTAAAACAGGGTAAAAATATTGAATTTGACTATCTCCCGATCAAACCCAATGGAGATTTTAAGATTGAAGATTTAGAAAGTCTAAAAAAAGAGACAACCAAACTAATTATAATTAACCATGCTTCCAATGTTAGTGGAATCATCTTAAATATAAGTAAAGCTATTAACTGGGCAAAAGCTCATGGGATAGCGGTAATGATAGATACTGCGCAAACAGCGGGAAGTTACCAATGTGATTGGAACGATCTTAATGCTGATTTCATCGGTTTTACTGGTCATAAAGGTTTGATGGGCCCTGCTGGAACCGGGGGACTATTAATAACCCCAGAGATGAAAGCTAAAACCACTCCTTTCATCGAGGGAGGAACCGGGAGTCAATCAGACCTTTTAATTCAACCTGATATATTACCTGATAAATTTGAAGCCGGTACCCAAAATACCCCGGGTCTAGCCGGCCTTAATGCTGCTGTTAAATTTATCAAGGGCCAGGGTCAAGATGAAATCCAGGCTAAAATAAAAGATAACTTTAACTACTTATATAAAAGCCTGGAAAATATTGAAGGGGTTAACATTTTAGAACCAGGTTTAGACAAAGCAAGAGTAAGCACCATCTCTTTAACCTTTTCTGATAAAGACCCCGCTGAAGTAGGCTTTATTTTGGATAAAACCTATGGCATTATGACCAGAACTGGGCTCCATTGTGCTCCTCTGGCTCACAGGGAATTAGGCACATTCCCCCAGGGAACACTTCGTCTAAGCCCAGGCTACTTTACCACTAAAACAGAAATCAAAAAAGTGATTCTGGCTATACAGAAAATACTTAACTAGTTAAATGTTTATATAATTGATTAATCATAGTTTCATTTCTTCTACCTTTTTCATAAATTAAATAAAGGTATCTATTTAAGTTGAGCTGTTTTGATTCTATTATCTCGATCCGACCGGCGTCTGCTGCTTTGGCAGCCGCCAGCTGAGAAACAAAGGAAATACCTAACCCAGCTTCTACTGCTGAAATGACAGCTTCTGTACTGCCAAATTTATATCCGATTTTTAAGTCTCTTTGACTATAACCCTGTTCTTTAAAAGCTTCAAGCATCACCTTTCTGGTTCCTGAACCCTCTTCCCGAAAAACGAAGGGATATTGGATAAGGTCTGATATGGTAACTTTATTTACATCTATTAAGGGGTGATCTTTATCAACTATTAATTTTAAGCTATCCTCTCTTAAAGGTTCTGAATTAAAGCGATCTGAGCTTAGCTTCTTCCCGATTATTATCAAATCGGCTTCTCCACGTTCCAGGCGCTCAATCATATCCTGACTATCCCCTGTTAACACTTCAACTTGAATATTGGGAAAATCCTGGCGGAATTGAGCCAGTTTAGGAGGGAGAAAATAAACGCTGGGGATGGTGCTGGCCCCAATTTTAATAGAACCGGCTATTTCTTCTGTGATCTGAGAAATCTGCAGTTCTGCCTGCTGCCAGTTTTTTATTATGGCCCGACTATGCCTGTACAAAATTTCTCCTGCCTGGGTCTGCTTGAGTTTGCCCCCTTTTCTATCGATGAGTTCCGTATTAAAAAATTCTTCTAAAGACTTAATCTGCATACTAACTGCTGGTTGAGTCAGATCCATCTCTTCTGCAACCTTAGAATAACTGCCAATATCACATAACTTAATGAAAACCTTTAATGTGTTAAGTTTCATCAATATCTCTCCTAGGCGAACTATGATTTTGGAGCCTGGTGATAATAGCTTTCCCAATATTCATTAGGCAGCATCCTCCCTCCTGTTAACCAGATGATATGAACAGCCTTCTCGGCCATTTCTTCTTGTTTATTTCTTCTGAGTAATTCATCTATCTTTACAGGTCCATAAACTCCAGCAGCAGCTGAAGGTTCAACCTTTATATCTTCCTGGATAGACAAAATAGCTAAGGATTTCATTATCCGCTCATCAGTAAAAGTTAACCCTCCCGCAAATAGATCACCTGCCACCTCAAGGATTAAGGGTGAGGGTTTCTTAACAGCCAGTCCATCTGCAACTGTGGTATGACCTGAAGCCTGTTCCTTAACTTCATCTACCATAAAAAGATGATCATCTTTTCTTGCCCACAGGGCTGGCGTTACAGCAGGAGAATTTAAAGGTTCAACTACTAAAGGATATACCTGGCTGCCGTATAGATATTTTGTTCCATAAGCTATCCCGCCAGGTGCTCCTCCCACCCCACAGGGGAGATAAAGAAATATTGGAGAATCACTCTGCTTGAGGTTTTTATTGATCATCTCGGTTAATTCATCCTGCAGGTGGAAAGCAGCCGTACTATAGCCTAAAAATAGTAACTTAGAATTTTCATCATCTATAAAAATGCTGTGAGAATTTTTTCGCGATAATTCTCTACCTTCAGTTATTGCCTCTTCATAATCTCCGGCATACTCAATAACCTCAACACCTTTGCTGCGAAGTAATGATTTTTTCCATTCTTTAGCATCAGAAGACATATGCACCTTAACTTGAAAGCCTAAAGCTCGTCCACTTATACCAATACTTAAAGCTAAATTGCCGGTAGAGCCTACCTCTAAAGTATACTTCTCAAATAATTCGCGCAGGCTGGCATCTGTCAGCAAGAGAAAATCATCTTTAACCTTAAAACCATGAGCATGAGCTAACTCTATCGCTTCCATAAATACGGCATAAATTCCCCCTCTTGCTTTAATAGAACCTGCTACCGGCAGAAGATTATCTGCTTTGAGATAAACCTGTCCGGTCAAATTGTCAGAAAGATAATTAGCTAAGTTATCTGCTTTTAGTAAAGGTGAATTGATCATCCCATTCCTTGCCCTCAACTCAGGAAATAACTTCATTAAAACCGGTTTTAGTCTTTCCCAATTTTCTTTTGCTTCTAAAATATCTTCAGGAACTACTTTTCCAGTAAAGAGCTGCTCTTTGCTGGTAGTTTCCAGATTTAAAAAGGCTAATTCCTGCCGGGTATAAAAGTTGTTTTTCATCACAGTTTCCTCCAATTGAACAAAGTAAAAGATGCTAGTTCTATATATCCTGTTTTTGTTGTAATTTATCTAATATGGCCTGCTCAATATGCTCGGGTACAAACTGGGTAATACTTCCATCTAAACTGGCCACTTCTTTGATCAAACTGGAAGAAAGAAAACCAAATCTAGAATCGGTCATTAAAAAGATGGTTTCTACCTCTTCTTCTAATTCTTTATTCATAGTGGCCATCTGAAGTTCACCTTCAAAATCAGAAACTGCTCTTAATCCTCTTAAAATAGCGTCAGCATTTTGTTGAATCACATAATCAACCGCCAGTCCAGAAAAAGAGTCAACCTGTACATCAGGTAAATGGCTTACAGCTTTTTCAACCAAGACAACCCTTTCCTCCATGGTAAAAAGATGTTCTTTACCCGGGTTATTAAAAATAGCAATTATTATATTATCAAAAATAGTGTTTGCCCTTTCTATTATATTAAGATGTCCATTAGTTAAAGGGTCGAAACTGCCTGGATATACAATTTTTGCAGTCATCTAATCACCTAGCCTCTCTTCTTCGAATAATTTGAATCAGTTTCCATAACCTTGAAATTCAATTATTAAAATCCCGGTGGTCCCATATTGTTTCTCTTTTATTAACATATATTCTTCAGGTATCTCAGGCTTCTTATCCACCCCGTGCTCAATTACAAGTACAGCAGGATTATTTAATAATCTTAAAGAAACAAGCTGCTCCAATACAATGCTATAATCCTGGGAAGCATAAGGCGGATCCATAAAAATTAAATCGTAGTTATTGCTACAATTTTCTAAAAATGAGAGAACGGCCTGACATTTAACTGCCGTTTTGGCTTGAGCAGAAATCAACTCGATATTTTCCTGTATAACCCGACAGTTGCGAGACCTTAATTCAACAAAATCTACAAATTTAGCTCCCCGGCTAAGTGCTTCCAGACCCAGGCTGCCGAAGCCAGCAAAAAGATCAAGACAACTCTTACCTTCTGGATATGTCCTTAAGATATTAAATATTGCTTCTTTTACGCTGTCCTGAGTAGGGCGGACCTCTTTGGCTGCAATAGACTTTAATTTTCTTCCTTTATATTCTCCAGCAATTATTCTCACAATAATTCCCCATTTATATTATTACTTCTAATTTATTAATCTTTTGTGCGAGTTTAGGATATTTAGCCATCCAATTTTTCTTAGAAGTTATATTTTCTGCTTCTTTGCGGGCAACCTGCAGGATTTTTTGATCGCTCAATAGGTCTGCCACTCTGAATTCAGTTAAACCATGCTGACGGGTACCAAAAAACTCACCGGGACCTCTAATCTCCAGATCTTTTTCGGCTATATAAAAACCATCATTGCTAGTCACCATTGCTTTAATCCGCTGCTGCCCTTCCTCTGTTTTAGGGTCTGCTATTAAAATACAATATGACTGTTTCGTTCCCCGTCCAACTCGGCCTCTTAACTGGTGGAGTTGAGCCAGTCCAAATTGATCTGCATCTTCAACTACCATTATAGTTGCATTTGGAACATCTATGCCGACCTCGATCACGGTAGTAGCAATAATCACCTGTAGTTCTCCGGCCTTAAATTCTTTCATTCTCTCCTGCTTTTCTGCAGTTGACAGCTGTCCGTGAACTATTCCGATCTTATACCCGGGTAAAAACTTATCTTCCAGCTGCTGAGATAAGTCCTCAACAGACAACAAGTCGGGTCTTTCTTCGGACGGCTCGATTAAAGGACAGACTACAAAAGCCTGCTGACCCCGGTCTAGCTGTTCTGCTACAAATTTATAAATTTTTTGGCGGCTATCCGCTTTGCGCCAAAAAGTAATTACCGGAGAACGACCTGGTGGTAATTCACCGATCGTAGAAACATCAAGATCACCATACAAAGTCATCGCCAGAGATCTGGGAATTGGAGTTGCCGTCATCACCAATAAATCAGGGTTATCCCCTTTGCTCATTAATTTTTGCCGCTGCTGCACGCCAAATCTATGCTGTTCATCGATAACTACCAGACCTAGATTTTCATAAACTAGATCATCTTGAAATAAAGCATGGGTACCTACCACTATATCAACGTTATTAGAGGCTGTCTCAGAAAATAACTCATCCCGCTCCTTAGCGCTGGTACTGCCAGTAATTAAACCGACTTCAATAGGTATCCCCTGAAAAAGTTCAGACAAGGTATAATACTGCTGCTCAGCCAAAATTTCAGTTGGAGCCATATAGAGTGACAGTTTATTGTTCGAAGCAGCAGCTAACAGGGCCAAAGCTGCTACAACCGTTTTTCCGGAACCAACATCTCCCTGTAGCAACCGCTGCATTGGATTTGGCTTTTCTAAATCATTAGCGATCTCATGCCAGGTCTTCTTCTGTGCTCCCGTTAAAGTAAATTCAAGACTGGATAAGAACTCAACCATCAATTCAGGTTTAGGTGGCAAACTGCTGCCCCTGGTCCGAGCATATTTATCTTTTTCAGCTAATAAGCGAAGTTGAAATAAAAATAATTCTGCAAAGGCCAATCTCTGTCGCGCTTTGATGAACATGTTCTTCTCAGAAGGAAAATGATATTCCTTCACCGCCTGATTAATATTAAGAAACTTATATTTATCTACAAGATAGGCAGGTAACCAGTCTGCTAACTTATCAGCATACTGGTCAACTGCCTGGAAGATTAAAGAACGGAGTTTTTTTTGGGTGATATTTTCAGTTAGTGGATAGATAGGAACAATCCTATCTGTATGAATTGTTACTTCTGTGTCAGCCTCTTCATAGATAGGAGAATTGATCTCTTTCTTTTTGTACTGCCGCCAGCTTTTCTCGCTTAATTTACCATGAATATAAAATTCCTTGCCTTTAACGAACTTATCAGCAAGGTAATTTTGATTAAACCAATTACCTATTACGGCATCGCTAGAATCAAGAAATGTAACCTTTAATAAATCTAGCTTTGGTCTGATCTTTAACCTTTCTACACTATGGACCTTTGCTTTCGCTGTTATTACCTGACCAGGTTGAGCATCTTTTAATTGGATGATCTTACTTCTGTCTTCATAATCTCTAGGAAAATAGAATAGTAGGTCAGCCAGAGTTTCTATACCCAATTTTGCCAGGATTTTTGCTCTAGCCGGACCTACTCCTTTCATGTATTCGATTGAATCTGTGAGAGAAACTGGCATTATAATAACCTATCTCCAGTAATGATCGAAAAACCATAAACTGAATGACCTACGTGGGCTCCCAGCACAGGGCTTATAATACTTTCCATAAATTTTGCTTCAACCTGCTCTTCCTTACATAATTCTTGAAGAGAATCCCGTAATTGATCAGCTCGCTCTTTACTAAAACCATGAACGATACCGATCCAGACGGCTTTTTCGTTTTCTATTCGTTCTTTAACATAATCAACCATCTTTTGCTCTACCTTTTTCCGCCCCCTGGCCCGATCGAGAGGATTAACTACTCCTCTTGTTCCAACGACCTCAAGGAGAGGATGGAAGTTTAAAATTGAGCCAACGAAAGATTGAGCTTTTCCAATTCGGCCACCCTTTTCTAAAAAATTAAGATCACTCACAGTAAATAACACAGACAGTTTTTCTTTACTCTCTTCAACTGCTTTTACTATTTCCTCAATCTCATAACCATCTTCAACCATCTGACAGGCCAGTCTAACCAGAGAACCCAGGCCGAGAGTAGTTGAATTAGAATCAATTATTTCAATGTTCAACTCAGTAAATTCTGAAGCACCCAGATGGGCTGATTTTATCGTTCCACTCAATTCACCAGAAATATGGATGGAAATAATCTGATCATGTTTTTCTGCCATAGCCCTGTATTTTTCTATAAATGCGCCTGCAGAAGGTTGTGAAGTTGTGGGAATAGTATCTCCGTTCTTTATTTTTTTAAAAAATTCTTCTGAAGTAATATCTTCTCCATCGACAAATTGTTCATCCCCAAAGTGAACAGTGAGGGGAATGATATCTAAAAAGTCATATTTATTAATAATTTCTTCAGGAAGATCATTCGTACTGTCAGTCAAGACACCAATTTTGCTCATAGTTGCCACCTCATTCATCAATTATTCTAAAGATATAATATAGGGATATAACGGCTGCTCACCAGCATAAATTTCAACTTCATCTATTTCATCGAATCTATTCAATATTTTTTTTCTTAGATTTAGAGCTTCTTGTTCAGATATTTCTTCGCCGTAATAGATAGTTATTAACTCTTCATCTTCTAGTTCCTGGGCAAATAAATCAATTACTACCCGCATATAATCACTACCAGCAACTTTGATCTGGCCGTCGATTAAACCGATCACATCGCCTTCTTCTATCTCTAAGCCTTGAACTTTGGAATCTTTTACGGCTTTTGTTATTTGAGCTGTTCTAACCATCTCCTGCTCTGTTTCCATTTTTTTGACCATATCCTGGAGGTCTTCCTCTTCACTATAATTCATCATGGCAGCAATAGCTTCTGTGAAAGAGGTTGTAGGAACAACTTCGATTACTTTCTCATCAGCTAACTCGCCTGCCTGCCGGGCTGCAGAAATAACATTTTTGTTATTAGGGAAGATAATTATCTCTTTAGCAGGCAAATCCTCGATGGCCTGAACAAAATCGTTAGTACTTGGGTTCATCGATTGTCCCCCAAAAATAACTTTGTCTACGCCTAATTCAGTTAAGATATTTTTAATTCCTTCTCCAGCAGCTACAGAAATAACAGCTCGTTTTTTTTGTTCTTTCCTGAGATTGGAAACGCTTTTAGACCCAGGCTGTTTACCATGGCCTTCAAAATCTTCTCCTCCAGAAACCTTTCCTAAATCTTCTTTTCGCAGCATTTCTGCCTGCTGAATTTTCATGTTTTCAATCTTAATATCATCTATAGTACCAATTTTAAGGCCATATTCTAAAATTACTCCAGGATGGTTAGTATGAATATGGATCTTTATTATCTTATCAGAACCAACTACCATCATAGAGTCACCATAATTATTTAATTCTTTTCTGATTCTATCTATTTCTCTTTGGCCATTATTATCATCTACAAAGATTAATAATTGTGTACAGAAAGTATATTTAATTTCCTGAAGTTTTTTCTCTTTATATTCTTCGGTTCCTTTAAATGCCCGATCTTTCCTGGTCGAAACAACAGCTTCTCCTTTTAAAGCCTGCAGCATACCATCAAGGATAAAAATATATCCCTGGCCTCCAGCATCTACCACCTCAGCTTCTTTTAAAACCGGCAGTTGTTCTGGAGTTTTATTCAAAGCTATAACAGCAGTATCGATCGCCTCTTCCATTACAGTTATGAGATCTGTTTTATCTTTTTTTAGTCCTGTTCTAGCCCCTTCTGCTGCTTTTCTGGAAACTGTTAAGATCGTACCCTCTACTGGCTTTAAAACCCCTTTATAAGCTACTTTAGAAGCATTATCTAAAGCTTTAGCAAGATCCTTAGCTTCGATAAGCTTCTTTCCTTCAACTGCCTGGGCAAAGCCTCTTAAAAGCTGGGATAATATTACCCCGGAGTTACCCCGCGCCCCCATAAGAGCACCTCTAGACATTGACTCACAAATATCATCTATTCTATTAGAATTATTTTTATTTATTTCTTCCACAGCTTCCTGCATGGTTAAAAACATATTTGTACCAGTGTCACCATCAGGAACCGGGAAAACATTTAATGAATCTACCAGGGATTTCTGCTCATTAAGTCTAGCCAGGCCAGACTGCATCATTTCTTTTAATTTATCTCCGTCAATAACATTAATCCCCTCAGATTGATTACTACCGGTCTTCATCTTGAACCCTCACTCCCTGCACATTAATATCTACCCGCGAAACTTCAATGCCAAGTTTCTCGTTAACTACATAGTTAACCCTTTCCATAGCATTAGCTGCTACTTGTTGTATATTTGTTCCAAACACAACGATTATATTTAATTCAATACTAACTACATCATCTTCAATATTAACTGTAATGCCTTTGGTTAAATTTTCCCAACCTAATAAATCAGCCAATCCATCCTGAACATTACGGGAAGACATCCCGATCAACCCATAACATTCCATGGCTGCCAGACCAGCAATTTTTGCAATTACTTCTTTATTAACTACTACTTTTCCATATTGAGTCTGCCATTCTTTTGACATAATTTCACCTCGTTTATCATAACAAATATTTAATTTAATTCTACAACAATTCTCCTAAACATGCAAATTATTGGCTTATTCTAGTTATTACCCTTGCCAGCACGTCCCATGATGTGTTAAAATAAAAGCTAGAGATTAAAATAAGTGTACACTTATTTTTTTAGAAACGGAGGTGTTTTACATGGCACAAGTCTGTGAAATATGTGGAAAAGGTAGTAACAACGCCAATAGAATCAGACGAAGAGGTAAGGCTAAAAAAGAGGGTGGTATCGGTCGTAATGTTACCAGTGTAAGCAAAAGAACTCAAAAGCCAAACCTACAAACAGTTAAAGCTATGGTTGATGGCAACAAAAAAAGAATTAAGGTATGTACAACCTGCATCAAGTCTGATAGAGTAACTAAAGCATACTAAAAAAAGTATTAATTAGTTAGCGGAGGAGATAATATCTCCTCCGCTTTTACATTTAATATGTTGAATTTTTTAGTTCTTCATCTAATTGGTCTCTTGATTTTTTAATTCTAGCTACTCCCGTTTCCATAGCAGCTTCTGCCACAGCTAAAGCAACTGCTCCTGCTATTCCTTTGCTTAAAGGATCAGGAATAATCTTATCTGGAGCCGGTTCACCGACTAAACCAGATATAGCTCTGGCAGCAGCCATCTTCATCTCATCATTTATATCCCTGGCTCTAACAATTAATGCACCTTTTAATACACCAGGAAAAGCAAGGACGTTATTAATTTGATTAGGATAATCTGAACGTCCCGTAGCGATTATCCTGGCGCCTGCTTCCTGGGCTAACTCAGGATCTATCTCTGGGGTTGGATTAGCCAGAGCAAATATTATCGGATTTTCATTCATTAAGCTGACCATTTCTTTTGAAAGAACATTACCTACGGATAAGCCGATAAATATGTCGGCCTTATTGATGGCAGTAGGTAAACCCCCATCTAAATTCTCGTCATTAGTTAAATCCGCTAATTCTTTTTTTGCCTCATTTAAATCCTTTTTTCTCTCTTCGTTGATTATTCCCTGACGATCACAAACCAATATATTCTTACCAGAAATACCAGCCTGTAATAATAATTTAACGGTGGCTGTGGCAGAAGCACCTGCCCCGTTAATCACGATGCGGCAGTCTCCCAATTGTTTATCGGTAAGCTTAATTGCATTTATCAAACCGGCTAGTATTACAATAGCGGTTCCATGTTGATCATCATGAAATATGGCCATCTCAGTTTCTTCTTTTAGTTTTTCCTCGATATAAAAACATTCGGGAGCGGCGATATCTTCTAGATTGATCCCGGCAAAAGTAGGTTCTAAGTTTTTTACTATGTTTACAATTTCCTCAGGATCTTTTGTATCCAGGCAAAGAGGAAAGGCATTGATCCCAGCAAATTTTTTGAATAATACTGCTTTACCTTCCATGACCGGCATAGCTGCCTCAGGACCTATGTCGCCTAGACCCAATACTGCTGTACCTGAGGTAACGACAGCGATCATATTGCCCTTTGCAGTATACTTATATGAGTTTTCTTTATCATCTGCAATGGCCCGACAGGGTTCAGCTACTCCTGGAGAATAAGCTAAACTCAAATCATCCAGGCTGTTTAATTCCACCTTGCTTTCAATAGAAATCTTCCCTTGTTTTTCTTCATGTAATTTTAACGCCTCTTCATAGACATCCATATTAATTCCCCCTATTTTGTTTAAGGTAATTTTTCCTACCTTCTTCATACAAATCATTGCCGTAAATATCATTAGCAACAAACAATGGTAAATCTTCTACATATAACTTCCTCACAGCCTCTGTTCCTAATTCAGGATATGCAATTACTTCGGATTCTTTGATCTGTCTTGCTATTAAAGCTGCTGCACCTCCGACAGCAGCAAAATACAAAGCCTTATATTCAATTAAAGCTGCCTGAACTTCATCAGACCGCTTACCTTTGCCGATCATACCTTTAACCCCGGCTTCTAAGAGCGGTTTTACAAATGGATCCATTCTATAGCTAGTAGTAGGGCCTGCCGATCCAATTACTTTGCCGGGTTTATTGGGCGCTGGACCTACATAATATATAACAGCACCTTCTGGATTAAAAGGTAGATCTTCTCCCCGGGATAAAACTTCCACCATCTTCTTATGAGCTTGATCCCTTGCAGTATAAATCGTACCGGTTAATAGGACCTGGTCTCCAGCCTTTAATTCAGAGATCATCTCCTCGGTTAAGGGTAAATTAAGCTGTTTCATCTGCTTCAACCCCTTCAATAACTGTACTAATATGTCGAGCAGAATGGCAATTTAAGTTGACCGCTACCGGCATGCTGGCTATGTGACAGGGAAAGGTCTTAATATTTACTGCTAAAGCTGTAGTCCTACCGCCCAAACCCTGGGGACCAATTCCGGTTCGGTTTATTCGAGCGAGAATTTCATCTTCCAGTTCAGCAAGTTCAGGGTCTGGATTAATCTCTCTCAAATCAGTAAATAAGCTTTCTTTAGCTAAAAGAGCTGCTTTTTCAAAATTACCGCCTATCCCTACCCCAATAATTAAAGGAGGACAAGCATTAGCTCCGGCTTCTGTGACCACCTGAACTATATAATCGACTATTTCTCTCTTAGAAGCGGTAGGCTTTAACATGTTAATCTTACTCATATTTTCACTCCCGCCGCCTTTTGTTGCGATATCTAATCTAAGCTTATCTCCTTCTACTGGAATATAGTGAATTATAGCCGGTGTATTATCTTCAGTATTTTTTCTCGAAAAAGGGTCATCAACTACAGATTTACGTAAAAATCCTTCCTGATAACCTTTTCTTACCCCCTGATTAATCGCTTCTTCCAGGTTTCCTTCAATAAATAGATCCTGCCCTACTCGGGCAAAAACAACGGTTATACCGGTATCCTGACACAGTGGAACATGCTCGGCAGCAGCTATATCTGCGTTTTTTAATATCTGCTGCAGTATTTTCCTGCCAACTTCTGTTTTTTCTTCTGCTTCCGCTTCTATTAAAGCAGATTTTACATCTTCAGGTAGATTATAATTGGTCTCTTGAACTAAATCAGCAACCTGCTCAACGATGGTTGTTTGGGTAATTTTTTTCATTATTTCACCTGCAGTTTTAATTACTTAATATTTCTTTGTAAGATATAGATCAATCTTCCTTGCGAAATAGTTATTTCAACTTCGTCTTCTTTAATCTGATTACTTATACCGCGGGTCATGCTCCTGTCTAAATCTAAATTCTCAGTATCGTAGAGAGCTCCGGAGATAGTGAGGTTGGTGATCTTTTTATCAAGCGGGAGTAAGGACAACCCCCAACCTTGAAAACCAGAGATCTTCTTGTACTCATCTATCAAGCCTATCTCTATATCCTCTTCTTTTATTTTAGCCATAATTTGCTGTTCGAGGCTATATTCTAAAAGAAATATGTTGGCCAATTGTTGGTCCAGTCTCCCCCCTAACCCTGCCAGAATCACAACTTTACTATACCCTAGTTTTTTGCAATAATCAAGACATAATTCTGCATCGGTTTTATCTTTTTTGACAGGGTATTTTTCTAATTTTACTCCTCTTTTTTCCAGGCTGTCCAATAGATCAGGAGAGATAGAGTCAAAATCTCCGATTAGATAATGAGGGTCTTTCTCGATCTGCTCATATAATTTGATCCCACCATCAGCAGCGATCAGCAAACTACTTCTTTCCGCTATTTCCTCATAAAAACCAGGAGCGGAAAGTAAACTGCCATTTAAGGCTATTACAGCCTGCTTGCTTTTCATATTTTCCATCTTTATATTTGCTTAAAGAGGCTGGCCATTTCTAACAATCCTACAGCTGAATCGAAGCCCTTATTTCCAGCTTTGGTTCCTGCTCTCTCTATTGCTTGTTCAATAGTGTCGGTGGTTATCACGCCGAACATTACCGGCTTTTCTGCGTCCAGACCAACCGAAGCAATGCCTTTGGAAACTTCAGCAGATACATATTCAAAATGAGGAGTAGCTCCTCTGATAACTGCCCCTAAACAGATTATCCCGTCATACTTATCGTTAGCGGCCATCTTTTTTGCTGCTAGAGGAATCTCAAAAGCTCCTGGAACCCAGGCAACTTCTATGTCATTTTCTTCTACCCCATGTCTAATCAGGGCATCTTTAGCTCCTGAGAGTAATTTACTGGAAATAAACTCATTGAACCTCGCTATAACTATCCCAACTTTTAAACCTCTGCCATCTAATTTACCTTCATATACTTTTGTCATATTATTTTTCCTCCTCTTGTTTATCCTGGGCTGCACCTAAATGATGAAAAATGTGGCCCATCTTATCTTTTTTCACCTGGAGATAGTCCTTATTTTCTTTTTGCGGATCGATCTCTAAAGAAACTCTCTCAGTAATAGATAAGCCGTAGCCTTCTAAACCAACTAATTTTTTGGGATTATTAGTGATTAATCGAATAGAATTAATCCCTAAATCAAGTAAGATTTGCGCTCCAATCCCATAATCGCGTAAATCGGCAGGAAAACCTAAAGCTAAATTTGCTTCTACTGTATCCATACCTTCATCCTGCAGATGATAAGCTTTAATCTTATTGGAAAGACCGATTCCTCTGCCTTCCTGCCGCATGTAGACCACCACACCCTGGCCTTCTTCAGCGATCATTTCAAGAGCTCTTGCTAACTGTTCTCCACAATCACAGCGTAAAGAGCCTAAGGCATCTCCAGTGAGGCATTCTGAGTGAACTCTAGTCAATACATCTTCCTGATCACTTAAATCTCCTTTGAATATAGCGACATGTTCTAAATTATCTACTTCTGTAGAATAAACTCTAATTTTGAAGTCACCATATTTAGTGGGCAGTTCCGCTTCTGCTTCCATATTGATCAACTTATCCCGTTTCTTCTTGTATTTGATTAAATCTGCTATACAAATAAGTTTTAAATCATGTTCGGCTGCAAATTTTTCTAAATCATCTAACCTGGCCATAGTTCCATCATCTTTGATTATTTCACAAATAACTCCAGCAGGCTTCATACCAGCCAATTTGGCCAGATCTACTGCTGCCTCAGTATGACCAGCTCGCCTTAGTACCCCTCCGTTTTTTGCTTTTAACGGAAAGATATGTCCAGGTTTATTAAAATCTCCTGGTTTACTTTCTGGATTAGCGAGCTCCTGAATGGTTTTTGCTCTTTCTGCAGCGGAGATACCTGTAGTAGTGGATACATGATCAACCGAAATCGTAAAACTTGTCTGATGAGGATCAGTATTAATATTTGTCATCAAAGGTATTTCTAAGTCATTTAATCTTTGTTCTTCTAAGGGAACACAAACAAGGCCCCTGGCTTCTTTAATCATAAAATTAACTTTCTCTGTACTGGCCATTTCGGCGGCCATTACCAAATCCCCTTCATTTTCTCTATCTTCATCATCTACTACTATAACCATGTTACCTTCTTCTATTTCTGCAATTGCTTCTTCAATTCTATCCATTATTATCCTCCCTAAAATATTTAAATATCATACCCAAATTGTTGTAACCTTTCTTTGGTCAAACCACTTTGTGTTTTACTTTCTGATTTATCCTGTTTCAAGTATTGTTCAGTCGTATTCACTATATATTTTCCCAATACATCTGTTTCAATGTTTATGGTATCACCTGGTTTAGCTTCATGAAAAGTAGTTTCTGACCAACTTTCTGGTATCAAAGAAACCTGAAACGATTCAGAAGATACATCTACTATGGTTAAACTCACCCCATTGACTGAAATCGAACCTTTTTTGACAATATATTTACTCAATTCCTGCGGATGACTAATAGAAAGCACCCGAGCATTATCTTCAGGGGTGATTTTAAGCAAATTCCCGGTGGCGTCTATATGTCCAGTAACTATATGGCCATCCAATAGATCTTTAACTCCTAAAGAAGGCTCCAGATTAACTTTACTGCCGGGTTTTAGATCACCCAGATTACTTTTTCTCAAGGTCTCAGGCATAACATCTGCTTTAAAGCCAGAATCCTTTAAAGCGACAACCGTCAGACAAACACCGTTAACGGCAATACTATCACCTTTGCCTGCATTTTCTGTAACTTTATGAGCAGAAATATCTAATTGATAATTTCGTCCACTCTTATTTACTGCCCTTAAAACACCAATTTCTCTAATTATGCCAGTAAACATTAATTCACCTCCTAATCAGGATAGGCGATAATTAAAATATCATCGCCTAAGCTCATTCTTTCATCAATATTTATCTTTTCAGCTTCAGCAATACTAGTAGGCGCACTTCCAGAAAACACGGAAATGCCATCATCCCCACCTAAGATTTTAGGGGAGATGAAAAGATAATATTTATCGATCAAGTTATGTTTTAAAAAAGAATAATTTATCCGACTGCCACCTTCTACCAGTATATTGATTAAACCTAATTTAACTAATTCAGCAGATATTTGGTTTAAATCGAGGCTATTATCTTCGCTATCATCGTCAATATAGGGTATTTCTATTACTTCCACACCTGGGAGAGCTGAAATTCTTCTCTGTTTCTCCATATCATGTTCCGGTCCGGCAAATATTATGATATCCGAAACAGGCTGGGCTTCTTTAGCTTCCCGAAAAAGTCTGGCCTCTTCAGAAATTTTTAAATTACTATCCAACACCACCCGGGTTGGTTGACTTACCTGTCCTTCTAGATGTCTGACCGTTAATCTGGGATCATCTGTCACAGCTGTGCCGCTGCCGATCAAGATAGCATCTAATTTATGGCGAAGGCCATGAGCATATTTGCGCGACTCTTTACCTGAAATCCAGCGGGCATCACCCCCTGGAGCGGCTATGTAACCATCAATCGTCTGAGCTGCTTTCAAGTTATAAAAAGGACGCTGCTTTTCCATGTAGTGAAAAAAGGCCTCATTAAGCTTTCTGCCTTCTTCAGCCATTAGCCCGACCTCAACCTTAACGCCTCTGTTTTTCAACTGCTCCAGACCGCCTCCTGCAACTTTAGGGTTGGTGTCCCTATTTGCTACTACAACCCTTTTTATCCCAGAATTGATTATTTTCAAAGAACAGGGTGGAGTTTTACCATAATGACAGCAGGGCTCAAGGTTGACGTATAATTCAGAACCAACGACCTCTGGACCAGCTTTATCTATCGCCATCACTTCGGCATGATCTTCTCCGTAAGCAGCATGATAACCCTCTCCGATTATTTCTCCATTCTTAACTACAACTGCACCCACCAGCGGGTTTGGGCTGGTATAACCCTCACCCATTCGGGCCAGTTTAAACACTCTGGTCATATATCTTTTATCTTCTTGAGAAAACATATTCAAACTCCTTTCTTCGACCAAATAAAAAAACCTTCCTGCACGGGAAGGCTTTATTGATATAAAATGTCGCTAACTCTTATCCAGACTTTAACTGTCGGTTTTGGAATTGCACCAAATCAACCCTAATAGGTTCGTGGACTATGACCACCGGTATGGAATTTCACCATGCCCCGTCAGCATTAATCATTATTTTATTTTCTTTAAACATTTTATCACATTTCCAAAATACTGTAAAGAAAGAATAAATTAATCTCTCAAGTTCTCAGCAATTGTTCGAAAATCAGCGATCGCCTCTGAAGGTTTAGAGGCACCAAATATCGCCGAACCTGCTACAATGATATCAGCCCCTGCCTCGATCACTTTCTCCGCATTATAAGGCTTAATACCTCCATCAACAGCAATCTCAATATCATAGCCTCCTGTTTTAATCATCTGAGCCAAGCCAGCAATTTTTTCTGTAGATTGAGGTATATATTCCTGACCGCCAAACCCTGGATTTACAGTCATTAATAATATCAAATCCAAATCAGGCAAAATATACTCCAATTCCTGGAGGGGTGTTGCAGGATTTAGAGAAACGCCAGCTTTACAACCCTGCTCTTTTATCTGCTGAATTATACGGTGAGAATGAGCTGTAGTTTCAAGATGAAAAGTAATATAATCACTCCCGGCTTCAGCATAAGCCTGGATATACTCACCTGGATTTGCGATCATCAGATGGGTATCAAAGCTAAGAGAAGTTTTATCCCGTAAAGAAGCGATCAAGCCCGGCCCGAAGGTCAAATTGGGCACAAAATGGCCGTCCATAATATCTAAATGAAGCATATCAGCATCTTTGATCAACTTGACTTCTTCAGCCAATCTAGAAAAATCGGCCGCAAGTAATGACGGAGCAATTTTAATCATATCTTTTAACCCTCTCTTTCAACAACTTATAATAATATTTATACGATTCATATCTCGTTTGCGCAAGTTCACCTGTTTGCACCGCTTCTTTAACAGCACATTTAGGCTCATGCAGGTGATTGCAGTCATTAAACTTGCATTGATTTAAATATGGCTCGAACTCCCGATATAAATATTTTAATTCGTCAGCTTCGATATTATCAAGAGTTAAAGATGAAAATCCTGGTGTATCAGCAATTAAACCACCTTCATCAATTTTGAGAAGTCTAACTTCACGGGTAGTATGCATCCCTCTTTTTAATTTACGACTGATGTCCCCTTCTTTTAGCTCAGACCCTGGGATTATTGCATTTAAGAAAGCAGATTTACCAACTCCAGAAGGTCCCGCCAGGACACTAATACCTGAACTTATTACTGATTTAACTTCTTCAATCCCGATTTCCTTCTTCACGCTGGTTAAAAAGACATTATAACCAGCTTTTTCATATGATTTTAAGATTTCTTTGGTATTATCGTCCATTTCTTCTACTAAATCAATCTTATTAATGACTATTATACTTTCATAGCCCGAAGCTTCGATCAAGATTAAAAATCTATCTAGGAGATGAAAATTAATCTCAGGAGATTTAAGAGACTGCATTAAAATTACCTGATCAACATTGGCCACCTTAGGCCTTGTCAGTAAGTTTTCCCGGGGAAGAACTTCTTCAACCATCTTATCATCAACAATAACTTCATCGCCTGGATATATATCTTTTTGGATCTTTCCTCGAACCTGACACCGCCTGGTCTCACCATTTTTCAAATAGACAAAAGTGAATCCGCCGATCATTCTATTGATTATACCCTTCATAATTAGCTTTAGCTGACACCACCTCGATTAATCTATTTGTTGTTCATATATTAGTTCTTCTCCGCGGTAAATCAAATAAGTTGTGGTTCCGTAACTTTCAATGTCTACTTCCACCCTTTCGCCTGGTTCCAGAGTATCTCTCCAGGCTAATTTATGACCTAAGGAATCTTCTACCATAATCCTATACTCAGCTCGATCATTTCCGGAAGCAGTAAACCTTATGGTTCTTTGTCGAGATTGACCGCCTGAACTATCTCCATCTTCACCGTTTAATTGCTCGTTTAAAATATTACCCTGGCTGACTACCAGAGAAACTTCTTCACTTAGAGATAATTCTTCCCCTGAATCAGGAATACTCCTGATTACATGATCTTCCCGATATTCAGAAGAAAAATCATATTCAATTTCTCCTATTTCATAACCTAAGTTCTCCAGGCGCAAACTTGCTTCCCTCAGAGTTAAACCTGAAAGTTCAGGGATTTCTCCCGTTTCTGGCCCTGATGATAAAATTAATCTGATCTCACGAGTTTCTCTTATAGTATCACCTGCAGAAGGGGTCTGGGATGCGATATTTCCTTCTGGAATCTCGGCATCAGGTACAGTTTCTTCTGCAATATGATAATCTAGATTAGAATCATCCAGGACCTGTTCTGCCTCTTCTGGAGACAGGCCTGTTAAATCAGGAACTTCCACGATTGGAACGTTCATCAATTGGTTATAAGCAAAATATACTGTACCTGTTAGCAAAACTATTATCCCCAGCGAGAGGATAATATATAATAAAGATCGAGGTATATTAAATCTCATTTTTGTTTTGTCCTTTTTAGGTTTTCTTTTCTTAGTTCGATTAGAAGTAGAAGAATCCGGTCCATTTTTAGTTTCGGCTTGAGTTATTTTGGATTCTTTATAATCTTTAGAACTGGAATGGATTTTTGTTTTATCTAGACCGCCTTTATCAATTTTCTTTTTTGATTTATTTACTTTTGCCATAGCTTTTAAAAGTTCTTCTCTCAATTCCAGAGCATTAGAATAGCGCTCCCTGGAATCTTTAGCCAGGGCTTTTTCAATTATATCAATAACCTCCACAGGGATCGAAGAATTAAATTTATTAGGATCAGGTAGATCAGCTTTAATATGTTGTAAAGCTACTGCTACAGCGGTTTCTCCAGTATAAGGGACCTTACCTGTTAACATTTCGTATAAAACAATCCCCAGGGAATAGATATCTGTGGAAGGGGTGATCTCCCCGCCCTTAGCCTGTTCAGGTGAGAAATAATGGGCACTTCCTACAATGGAATTGGTTGTATTTAAAGTCATAGTCGAACTTACCGCCCGGGCGATTCCAAAATCTGTAACCTTAACCTGGTTTTCTGGAGTTACGATGATATTGTGTGGTTTAATATCACAATGCACTATCGAATTATCATGGGCTACATGTAAAGCAGCTGCAATTTGTGAAGCAATATCCAAAGCTTCAATCACAGGCAATTTCCCTCTTGCTTCTATAATATCTTTTAAATTCTGCCCATTGATATTTTCCATCACTAAATAATGAGCCTTCTCAACCTGCCCGATATCATAAATATTAACCACGTTAGGATGAGATATTCTGGCCACAGCTCTGGCTTCATGCTTGATCTTCTCTATGAAAGCATCATCCGAGGCATACTCTGGCCTAACCATTTTTAAAGCAACCTGTCTATCTAACATTATATCGGTTGCTTCATATACTATAGCCATACCGCCTCGGCCTAATTCTTTATTTATTTTATAACGATTCTTTATAATTTTATCCAAATAAATTCACCTCTAAGTCAAGCAATTATACCAGTGATAATTGTTATATTATCTTTCCCGCCAGCCTCAATAGCTTCGTTTAATAATTTTTGATTAATATCTTCTATATTAGGGTAATTATTCAATATGACCTCTTTAATCTGTTCTTCTCGCACCATATCAGTTAAACCATCAGTACATAATAAAATTATATCTCCTGGTAATATTTTAAATGAATTCACTTCGATCTCTATGTTTTTTTCTAAACCAATAGCCTGGGTTAGAATGTTCCTTTGAGGATGATCAAATGCTTCCCCTGGGGTAATCTTATTTTCTTCTAAAAGCTTATTTACTAAGGAGTGATCCGTGGTTATCCGCTTAAATGATCCTTCTCGGTATAAATATAATCTGCTGTCACCGATATGGCCGTAAAAAAGTTGATCTGAAGTTACAACCCCCATAGTAAGAGTAGTACCCATTCCTTTTAATTCAAGATTGTTAAACCCTTGTTGGATGATTTTGTTGTTAACTTCTCTAATTAATCTTACAATTTCATCCTCAATATCTTCGGATTGAGGCCAATTGAAATCTTCTATGAAATTTATGGCCATAGAACTAGCTACTTCTCCACCCTGATGGCCGCCCATTCCATCAGCAACAGCCAGGATATTAAACTCATTTGTTTGGATAAGATAATCATCTTCATTTTTATCTCTTATTAAACCCTGGTTGGTTACCCCTGAGGTTGATAAATTATTCATTATTTATTTTCCTCCTTTAACCGAAGCTGGCCACAGGCTGCCTCTACCTCCTGGCCCCTGCTTTCTCTTAATTTAACCGGATAATTTGATTTTTCTAGATACTTCTTAAAGGCTGTGATCTTATTCTGGCTGCTCGCTTCATGCTGTAAACCTTTAACTGGATTGGCTGGAAGTAAATTTATAAACACATTAAGATCTCCTAACCAACTGACTAACTCTTTGGCTTCTTTTAGGCTGTCATTAATCTCGTCAATCAGCATATATTCTATAGTTATTCTTCTATTGGTCCTGCTTTGATAATCTATTAGAACCTGTTTCAATTCAGAAAGAGGATACTTCTTATTTATCGGCATTAATTTATTTCGCAGGCTATCCCGGGCAGCATGGAGGGAAACCGCCAGGCCAGCTTGAGGAAAATCCCGGGCAAATTTTTTTATACCAGGCACTATCCCTGAGGTAGATACAGTGATTCTTCGGCTGCCGATATTAAATGACCATTCCGAATTAATCATCTTTAGTGACTTTTGGACAGCAGCATAATTTAAAAAAGGTTCCCCCATGCCCATATATACAACATTTCTGATTTCTCCTAGCGAATTATCCTGAACATATTTATTAAGCTGCCATAATTGATCCACTATCTCAGAAGTTGTTAAATTACGTTTGCAGCCACTTATTCCGGTAGCACAAAAACTACAGCCTAGATCGCAGCCTACTTGAGTTGAAAGGCAAACAGTAAATCTTTTCGCCTTCGTTTGCGGAATCAAGACCGTTTCCACAGTTTCTTCGTCCGGTAACTTCCAGAGGAAACGAATAGTCCCATCCTCTGCTTCCTTTTTTCGTAAAGTTTCTAAGTTTTTAAAGATAAATTTATTTTTAAGAAAAACCTGCAGTTCAGCCGGGAGATTTTCCATTAATTCTGGTTGAGATATATTATTTTGGTATAACCAATTTAAAATTTGGCCGCTTCTAAAAGCAGAAAACGATTGTTTCTTCAAAACTTTTTCTAATTCGCTTTTAGTTAAGCCTTTTAAATAATGCATCTTTAAACCTCCCTGGTTTTCACATATATTCTCTGAGTTGGCTGGAAAACCCTGCGGCTCAGAGTAAAATCAGCTCCGATTATTTTCATGTTCTGCACTTGAGCCGAGGTTGTTATATTACGCTGAAGTATATCCCCCAGCAGAGGTCCAGTAAAATTAGCAACCAGCATTGCTATTAAAATTGTCCATAAAGTAAAATACCCGGTCCAAAACAATAAGAATATTAGGATAACAGCAGAAATCAAATTAGCAGCAGTTAAGGTGGTCCCACATCTTTCGTGAATGGTCAGCTCGGATTCACCCTGAATCAAGCGATCTCGACCTTCCTGAGCTGCTACTTCTACTCGAAACACATCATCTGCTCCAATTATATAAAAACCATTTTCATCAGCATACCCTGCTAACCCTTGATAATTATATCTTTCTTCAAGAATATTAATAGTAGCATGCTCAAGACCATGATTTTTTCTTAATCGAGGATTTTTGGCTATTCGGTATAACTCACCGGGGGCATGAAGTAAACTCATAAGTGAATTGAGAGTAAATTTAAGCGGGATAAGAAAGATAAACATTACAAAAAATAAAGCGGCCGGTAGTAATAAAACCGGAAAGAAGAATAATATTACTAATAAAAAAAACCAAAAAATCATAAACATCACGCCCAATTGAATTTATTTTATTTACCCAGCTGCAGTCCTTCTTCTGGTTGGTATCCGCAAATGAAATCTCGAGCTGATATTACTTTGGAACCAGGTAATTGAATTTCGGTTAAATTAACTGCACCATCTTGGGTAGCAACCAATAGACCATCTCCAACTTCAGCTTTAATTATTTGTCCAGGTTCAGCTGAATGTTGAATATATACTCTTTTAGATCTTAATACTTTTAGCTTTTGACCTTTATAAAATGTATATGCTCCCGGCCAGGGATTATTGCCCCGAATAAAATTAAATACTTCTTCCGTACTGGCGGCAAAATCTATCAAACCATCCTTTTTACTCAGTAAAGGAGCATAGGATGATTTACTATCGTCCTGAGCTTTTGGTTCAATTTTATCCTGGTCATATTCTCTCAAAGTTTTCACAAGTAAATCCGCACCAATAACCGCTAGCAAATCATGCAAGCTGCCGGCAGTATCTTCATCCTTAATATCAATCTCCTCCTGCAGCAAAATATCTCCCTGATCAAGATCGGGGGAAATCAACATCGTGGTCACACCTGTTTTGTCATCTCCCTGGATAATAGATTGATGAATAGGGCTGGCTCCTCTATATTTAGGCAATAAAGAGGCATGTAGGTTGATGGGAGCCTGCTGAGCAATTTCTAATATTTGCTCAGATAAAATTTGTCCAAAGGCGACAACCACCAGGTAGTCTGGATCAATTTTCTTTAGATGATGAACAACTTCACTATCATTAATATTTTCTGTTTCTAATAACTCAAGCCCAAATTGCTTTGCTGTTTGCCCCACAGAAGTTGAGCGTAACTTTTGCCCTCTTCCCTTTTTCCGAGGAGGCTGGGTCACAACCAGTTCAATTTCTATATCGTCATCTTCATGCAGCTTCTGTAGAGAAGGGACTGCAAAATCTGGACTTCCTAAAAAAACTATCCTCATTTATATCACTCCATACTTGCAAGCTTAGCAGGATCTATTAACTTATCTACAAATAATATCCCATTTAAGTGGTCGATCTCATGCAGGATTGCTCTAGCAGCAAGTCCTCTAAACTCTCTATCATATTTTTTGCCGGTGCGATCATACGCAATCAAAGTAATTTTCTCTGGCCTGGCTACCAGCCCGTTTTGTTCAGGAATACTTAAGCATCCTTCTTCTGCTACTGTTCTTCCCTCTTCATCGACTATTTGCGGATTGATTATTTCGATTACTTCTTCATTAACTTCTACCACAGCTGCTCTTAACTGTACACCTATTTGAGTTGCTGCTAAGCCAAGACCATTGGCATCTCTCATAGTGTCTATCAAATTAGTAATTAAGTTATCAGTTTTTTCATTAAATTTATTAATGGGTTTTGCTTTAACCCTTAATACTGGATCTCCAATTTTTCTTATTGGTAATACGGCCATTATAGCCACCTCCATATTTTAACCATTATATTTAATTATAACATCGAAAACGGATCAACATCAACTGATATATTTATTTTTTTATCTAACGAAGCCTGTAAAAACCTTTGAATTTCAGGCAAATAGGTTCTTCTTGCAGCAATACTTGGGAAAAAGCAGAGCAAATGATAGCGATAACTACCCCTTAACCTACTTAAAGGAGCAGAAGTTGGACCTAAATAATAAAATTTTTGGGAATATTTTGCTTGCATAAACTTTTCTACTTTATCTGCTGCCATAATCAATATACCCTCTGTTTCTGCCTGAAATAATATCCGGACCATCCGCGAAAAGGGTGGATAATTCAACTTAGATCTAATTTTTAGTTCCTGTTGATAGAAGTCTTTCCAGGAGGACTTAACGACGGCCTGGAGCGCATAATGCCCTGGATTGTAAGTCTGTATATATACATACCCTTTCTTATTTCCCCTCCCTGCTCTCCCCGCAACTTGAGTCAAAAGTTGATAGGTCCTTTCTGATGACCTAAAATCAGGTAAATTTAGAAGCAGATCGGTACCAAGCACTCCAACCAGCGTGATATTATGAAAATCATGACCCTTTGCGATCATCTGGGTCCCAATCAATATATCGATTTCTCCGGCATCAACTTTTTGCAGTATCTTCTTATGGCTGTTTTTCCCTCCGGTTGTATCTACATCCATCCGCGCCACAGCAGCAGAAGGAAATTCATCTTTTATCCTGGATTCTAACCTTTCTGTGCCGGAACCAAAATCCTGGAGTAAATCACTCTGACAGGCCGGACATTGAGGTGGGACCTGGCGGCTAAAATCGCAGTAATGACACTTCAACATGTTCTTCTGCCGGTGATATGTCAAAGTGATATCACAATCTGAACATTTAATAGCCTCTCCACATTCCTGGCAGAGGATAAATGATGCATATCCTCTTCTATTCAAAAAAAGCAAAGTTTGTTCTCCTTTGTTCAACCGGGACTCTATGGCCTTTTTTAAATCACAACTGAGAATATCGTAATTATCTTGTTTAATCTCTTCCCTCATATCGATTAACTTCATCACCGGCATTTCCCCCTGCCCGGCCCGCTTTTTCAATGTAAGGTACTTATACAAACCTTCCCGGGCAAAATAATAACTTTCTAAAGATGGTGTTGCCGAACCCAGGAGGACTGGAGAATTATTTTGCTGAGCCCTCAGGACGGCAGCACCTCGAGCATGATAGTAAGGAAAGTTATTTTGTTTATAAGTATTTTCATGTTCTTCGTCTATGATAACTAACCCTAAATTTTGAACAGGAGCAAATATGGCTGAACGGGCACCGATGATAATTTCAGCTTCACCTTTATATATCCGCTGCCATTCATCATATCGTTCCCCTTTGGCCAATCTACTATGCAGTACTGCCACCTTATCCCCATATCGGGCATAAAAAAAGTCAACCATATATGGGGTTAACGAAATTTCCGGTACTAACATGATGGCCTGCTTGTTCAAATTTATCGTTCTATCGATTAATTCCAGATAGACAGCGGTTTTACCACTTCCTGTAACACCATGCAGCAGAAAATTCTGATTCTCATCGATATCCAGAGCATGGCTCACTTCGGCTACCGCTTTATTTTGCTCAGTATTAAGCCGATGGTCGATTATTTCTCTAGTATTATCTAGTTCATAATCTGGCTGCCTGTGACTTACTTCATTGGATTTTATTATAAGGCTTTTATCTTCCAAACTATACAAAACTGATCGGGATACTGAAGCTCGATCGATCAATTCTGTAGCTTTAAGTAAAGCCTGACTTTCTTGCTGTAAAATCTGCAGAACTTTAACCTGAGCGGGCGCCTTATGCTTTAATTCTTCTATCTTATCTTCCAGTTCTTCCTTATCAATATTCAACTTATAATTAATATAAGTCCGAAAACCTTCACCGCTTCCATCAACCCCGGCGGGTAATGCTGTATTTATAAAACCAAGCAAGCTACTATTATAATATTCCGCCAGAAGTTTTAAGGTGTTAAGCAGTTCCTTTGAAAAAATTGGCTTCTGCCCGATAACCTTCTTTATCCGTTTGATCTTATTTTCTGAAATCTCAGCTGTTGAACTAATACCCACTATATATCCGCGGACATTCCTACGGCCGAAGGGAACCGTTACCGCTTGGCCCAACCTATAGTCAGTTATGTTTTTATTTTTTTCAGGAAAGTACGTAAAACTGCCTTTATCCCCTAAATGAGGAATATCTACTATTACATCTAAATACTTTATATCATTGGTCTGTGCCTGCAATATCAGCACCCCCTACCTCAGTCAATTTTACCTGATCTAATCAAACTATATTAATAAAACCGGAGAATTTCGATTAAATTCTCCGGCCTCTTCATGTTTTATAAAGATTCTCTAAGTGCTTCAGCTTTATCTGTTCTCTCCCAGGCAAGATCTAGATCAGGACGGCCGAAATGGCCGTAGCAGGCTACCTGCTGATAAACAGGCTTTCGTAACTGCAATTTTTTAATAATTCTTGCTGGCCTTAAATCAAAATGTTCCCTAATTAATTCTATTAACTTTGCTTCTGATACTTTACCGGTCCCAAAAGTTTCTACCATAACAGAAAGGGGACGGGCTACTCCAATAGCATAAGATAACTGAACTTCACATTTATCGGCTAACCCTGCTGCAACAATATTTTTGGCTACATAACGAGCCGCATAAGATGCAGATCTATCAACTTTGGTAGCATCTTTGCCAGAGAAACAACCTCCTCCATGCCTGGATGCGCCTCCATAAGTATCAACGATAACCTTCCTGCCGGTCAAACCAGTATCTCCATGAGGGCCACCGATAACGAATCTTCCTGTCGGATTAATTAAATACTCTGTGTTCTTATCCAGTAAATCTTCTGGGATTATAGCTTTAATAACATGTTCAATTATATCATCTTTAAGATCATCCATACTAATATCAGGATGATGTTGGGCTGAAACAACTACTTTGTCAACTCGTATGGGAAGATCATTTTCATATTCGATGGTAACCTGGGTTTTCCCGTCAGGTCTTAAGTAATCTAAAATCTTATCTTTTCTAACCTGGGCCAAACGCTTCGCCAATTTATGGGCATAAGTTATAGCCAGCGGCATCAATTCTGGAGTTTCATTGGAAGCATAACCAAACATGATTCCCTGGTCTCCAGCTCCTAATTCTTCACTTTCACTGTCATCTCGCTTTTCTAAAGCCTTATCTACTCCCTGAGCTATATCTGAAGACTGTTCATCAATAGCTGTTAAAACTCCACAAGTTTCACCATCGAAACCATATTTTGCTCTATTATATCCTATATCAACGATCTTCTTCCTAACCACATCAGTAATATCTATATAACATTCAGTTGAAATCTCACCTGTTACGAATACCAATCCTGTAGTCACCAGCGTTTCACAGGCAACCCTGGCATTAGGGTCACATGCTAAAATTTCGTCAAGAATTGCATCAGAAATTTGATCTGCTATTTTATCAGGATGTCCTTCTGTTACAGATTCAGATGTTATAAAATAACTTCCAGCCATAATATTCTCCCTTCTTAGTATAAATTACTATTTATTTGTATTTGAAAATATTCTAGCACAGGGATATAAACTTGTCAATTATTCTCCCCCTACTGCCATCTTTTCTATAAATAATGAAGGCGAACCAATGTGCCCTCTGCCTGGAGAACCCATCTCCAGATCATCACCAATCGCCACTACCAATTGTAATAACTCCAGGAAGTTACCTGAGATAGTAATCTGTTCTACAGGGTGGATCATTTTCCCGTCTTCCAGAAGATGTCCTTCAGCGCTTAAAGAAAAATCACCGGAAATAGCATTAGCTCCTGAATGTAAACCCTGTAAATCAGTGATTAATAAAACTTTTCCAGCTTGCTGCTGCAATTGTTCCAAAGAATGGCTGCCGGGTTTAATATATAAGTTCGTCGGAGCAATTCCGACTGAGCTCTTATGAGACCCTCTGTAAGCATTACCGGTAGAATTAACGCCATCTCTCCGGGCAGTTTTCAAGTTATAAAGGTATGTAGTTAAAATACCGTTGCTTATAACTTCTTTTTTAGAAGTAGGAAAACCTTCTGAATCAAACGATGTCGTTCTTAAGCCTTCAGCATAAAAAGGATCATCTACTAGAGTCAAATTATCTACTCCCACTTTTCTATTTAATTTGCCTTTAAACAAGGATAATCCTTTCTGCACATTTTCAGCTGAAAGGGTAGAAGCATACGTTTCTAATAAATCCCCGGCTACATCATTTCGAAGGATAACCGGATACTCTCCCGATTTAATCGACTTAGCACCCAGCTTAACCACTGCTTCATTCGCTACTTTTTCCGCCAACTTATGGGGTTCAAAATCGGCAAATTTTCTTTGTACCAAAATCTTTCCTGCTGACTTCTTGTCTCTATCTCCTGCTGCTACAACGGAAAGGTATAAATATGCTAGTTGACTTATATTGCTTAAGTTCAAGCCAAAACTACTGGCTAATTCTTCCTCCAGCATTAAATCAGCATATAAACAGTAATTAACTACTTCTATTTTATCATCAACAGCATAAGCAGCTTCTTCTAATTCTTTAACAAGTTCGATCTTATCCTCAGGAGATATTTCAAAAAAATTATCATGTTCAATATTTACTTCAGGGTATTCATCTGCTCCTGGATAAATTTCTCCCTCTTCTTTATCTATGATTTCAGCATTTTCTTTCGCTTTTGTAACTAAAAAATCCAGTTCTTCCTCGGCCAATATCTCGGTATATGAGTACCCCATCTTCCCGTTGTATAAACCTCTAAAAGCAAAACCGTCATCATCATTGAGAGCATAGTGATCTACTTCTCCTTTAAAGACACGCAGATCAATACTGGAGTTTTTATTCCGATATAATTCCACATCAGAAAAACCAACTTTCTTTGCTTCTACAAATAATTTATCCTTAAATTCTTCGAATTTCATCGGTTTACTCACCACCCTTTCGGCCACCAACTGTTAATTCCGAGACCCTTATCATCGGTTGACCAACATTAGTCGGTACAGCTCCACTAATCGAACCGCATACCCCCTGTTCGTGAGCTAAGTTATCGCCAACCATATCAATCTTTTTCAAGATATCTTCTCCTTTGCCGATCAAAGTGGCGCCTCTAACAGGTTCGGCAATTTTCCCGGCCTTGATCAAATATCCCTCCTGAACGTTAAAGTTAAACTCACCGGTAGAAGGATCAACAGAACCGCCCCCCATTTTACTGGCATATAAACCATAATCAACACTATTTATAATGTCACCGACAGAACTCTCTCCAGCAGCGATGAAAGTATTGGTCATCCTGGAGGTAGGTGCATATTTATAACTTTCTCTCCGCCCTGAACCAGTTGGATCCATATTCATCCTTCGCCCATTCAGCCTATCAACCAGGTAACCCTGAAGAATTCCATCCTTAATCAACACATTTTTTTGCATTTCTAAGCCTTCATCATCAAAATTTTGAGAGCCCCATGAATTCGGAATCGTTCCGTCATCAATAGCAGTAACCAAATCACTAGCAATCTGATCACCTAATCTATCGGCAAAAACTGAAGTATTTTTAGCTACCGAAGTCGCTTCCAAACTGTGACCGCAGGCTTCATGAAATATAACTCCGCCAAAACCATTATCAATAATTACAGGCATCCTTCCCCCAGGTGCATAATCCGCCTTGATCATGGTGGTAGCTATTCGGGCTGCTTCTCGAGCATATTCTTTAATATCAACTTGATCATAAAATTCGAAACCCATATGAGCTCCAGGGGCAAAAGAACCAGTTTGCTTTTCATCACCTAAAGCAGCAACTGCCGATATTGCCAATCTCGTCCTTACTCTCGTATCGGTAACATAATCACCCTCTGAATTTATAAATAAAATATCCTGATTCTTATCAAAATAATTGATCACTACCTGCTGGATTAGATCATCATAATTACTAGCTGTATTATAAGCTAATTTCATTAGATCAAGTTTATCCTGTTGGTTTACCTGATCAGGAGCTATCTTAATGAGGTGGTTATTCAAAGACCTTTTAGCCTCACTACTTTTAACCTGCAGATTACGCCCTCCCTGTAAAGCATTAGAAGCTTTTTGGGCTAGATGTAAAAGTGTCCCCTTATCCGTATTACTGGTATAGGCATAGATAGAGTTATATTTATCGAATATCCTTAATCCTAAACCATAATCAGTACCACTATTAGCCTCATCTACGGCGCCCCCGATCATTTTAATGCTGTTACTTACTGACTTTTCTACAAAAATTTCTGCATAATCCCCTCCGGAAGCTAGAGATTCATCTAATACCTGGGTCAAAAGTGATTTATCTATCATTTATCTTCTCC
Source organism: Bacillota bacterium (assembly GCA_051745085.1). Classification (GTDB taxonomy): domain Bacteria; phylum Bacillota; class Halanaerobiia; order Halanaerobiales; family Halarsenatibacteraceae; genus Halonatronomonas. The sequence continues at coordinate 48,212 of JBNJDR010000001.1, forward strand.
TCTCCCCTGCGGCTGGCATAATAAAATAAAGCCCCAGCTGCTAATATCAATATAATACTAACCAACCTGGCAACCTGAATATCGCCTAAATAAAGGCTGTCCGCGCGTAAATCTTCTATTACAAATCTTCCTAGAGAATATCCTGCTAAATATATAGCAAGTGCTTGACCTGGTTTATAAACTTTTGATTTTATAAAAATTATTAAGATAATAAAAATGAAAAAATTCCATATTGATTCATATAAAAAAGTAGGCTGATAATATGTCCCGTTAATCAGCATGCCTTCCTGGATGAATTCCGGCAGCCAGGCTAAAGTTTCCGGGTCAACAGCTCTCCCATAAGCTTCTTGATTAAAAAAATTGCCCCATCTACCGATGCTCTGACCCAGGACAAAAGCAGGAGCTAATATATCAATCGTCTGCAAAAATGACAGGTCTTTTTTCTTAATAAAAAAGTACGTATAAATTAGACCTACAATTAATCCACCATGAATGGCCAGACCGCCTGAGCGAAAATTTAAAATTTCCCCGGGTTCACTTAAATAATAAGATAAGTTAAATAAGACAAAATAAAGCCTGGCTCCTACCAGGCCCAGAGGCAAACCAAATAGAAGAAAGTCTATCCAGGTATCCAGGTCATAGCCTTTATCTTTGCCCAGCCAGGTAACTACAGCCAGACCAAGCAAAATACCCGAAACTATGAAAATTGCATACCACATTATCGGAATAGGTCCAAGATTAAAAGCAACTCTATCCATCTGTATCCCTCAATTCTAATCCAACTTTAAGTTGATCTAAAATTAAATCAGCTAACTCTTCTTTTGGTCTTAACGAAATATAAATTTCGTCTTTTTCAGTAAATAAGATCGCTTCATTTTTATCACTGGCAAAGCCAATATCTTCTCGAGAAATATCATTAGCAATAAGTATATCTAAATTCTTATCTTTGAATTTTTGCCTGGCATTTTTAAGAAGTTCAGAACTTTCCGCAGCAAATCCAACTATTTTTTGTTCTATTGTTTTTACCTCGTTTAATTTTTTTATTATATCAGGATTTTTCGTCATTTCTATAGTTAAAGTATCAGAACTTGATTTTTTTAATTTGTCTTTTCGCCTGGAAATTGGACGATAATCTGCTACGGCAGCGGCCATTATTGCTGCATCAGCAGTCGGAAAATGAAGTTGCGCCGCTTCAGCCATCTCTTCAGCAGAATTAACTTTAATTAATTTTACCCCAGATGGAGCTGCCAAATGAGTAGGGCCTGAGATTAAGGTTACCTCAGCGCCTCTAGCCCTTGCTCGTTGAGCTAAAGCATAGCCCATTTTGCCGGTAGAATAGTTGGAAAAATACCGAACTGGATCAAATGCTTCTCTTGTAGGTCCAGCAGTAATCATTAAATGCTTCCCTAAAAGATCTGAATTGGTCAATCTCTTCTTGATTTCCTCTATAAGCTCCTCAGGTTCAGGAAGTCTTCCTCCACCTTCATAACCACAAGCAAGATAACCTTCTCCTGGTTCTAAAACGATATATCCTTTTTGCTTTAATGCTTCAATATTTTGTTGAACCACCTGATTATCATACATATTAACATTCATAGCTGGCGCAATCATTATTTGGGCTCTGCTTGCCATAACAATTGCAGAAAGTAAATCATCAGCAACACCAGAAGCTATTTTACCTATAAAATTACCGGTAGCAGGAGCAAGTAAGATTAAATCGGCATTATCAGCTAAAGAAATATGCTTAACGTCATGTTTTTTGGGGGGGCTAAACATGTTATCTTCGACAGGATTATGAGTTAAAGCTCTAAAAGTGACCGGAGAAATAAATTCTTTCGCTGCTTCAGTCATAACTACATTTACATTGAATCCTGCTTTTGTTAAACCACTGGCAACATAAGCCATCTTATAAGCTGCTATCCCTCCGGTGATTCCTAATAAGATATTTGGACGCATGTTAAGTCCTCCTAATTCATTTTATCTTCACTAACTTTCTCATATTTCAACTTGCCAGCCTGAATTTCCTCTAAACTTCTTGATACTGGTTTGTTGCCTTTATACTTTTCATCAGGCATCAATTGGCGACCACCGTTATTAATATTTCTAGCTCTTTTTGCTGCCATTATAATCACCGTAAAAGGACTATCAGCTTTATCTTTTAAATCATTTAAGGAAGGTCTAGCTATCATCTTGATCACGCCTCCGTTTCTCTTTTTTTATGATCTCTATAATTTCATCTGCAGCTTTTTCAACTTCATCATTAACAACTTTATAATCATATTTATTCGCTTCGGACATTTCTGAACGGGCATTTCGCAAGCGGACTGCTCGAACAGCTTCTGATTCCGAAGCTCTTTTCTTTAAGCGCTCCTTTAATTCATCAAAAGATGGAGGTGTTAAAAAAATATAGACCGTATCCGACTCAGAAAATTCTTTTTTAACCTGTCTCGCCCCGTTAATATCGATCTCCAATATTATATCTTTACCTTCTGCTAAGGCTTCCTCAACAAACTTCTTCGGAGTACCATAATAATTGCCATGAACACAAGCGGTTTCAATAAAACCATCATCATCTTTGTATTCTTTAAACTCTTTATTGGAGACGAAATAATAATCTTCGCCATCCACCTCTCCCGGCCGTGGCTCGCGTGTGGTCATCGAAACAGAATATTCAATATCCTGATATTTATCAAAAATTTTATCTAAAACTGTACCTTTACCAACACCCGAAGGGCCTGATAAAACAAACAGAATACCCTTTTTCATAAACCCACCCCTTATCTTATTCTTCTTTGTCAGAACTATCTCCCAGCCTGTGAGAAACGGTTTCCGGTTGTATCGCAGAAAGAACCACATGATCGCTATCGGTTATAATAACCGCTCGAGTTCTTCGACCATACGTGGCATCAATCAACATACCTTTTTCTCTGGCTTCTTGAATTATTCTTTTAATAGGAGCTGATTCTGGGCTAACTACAGCAATAACTCTATTACCCGCAACTATATTGCCAAAACCTATATTTATTAACTTAACAGTCATGATAAAACCTCCTAGATATATGTAAAAGCTTTCTAACAATGATAACATATAGACCTTCATTTTACAAGAATCTCAAAACAAACCGCATGGTTTGGATTGACTAAGCAAACATATTAATCTATACTTATTTAAGAGGTGATAAACAATGGCGATCGATGGCATCATGCTGGCAGCATGCCGGCATGATTTAAACGAAAAAATTATTGGTGGAAGAATAGATAAAATTTATCAACCCCAAAAAACATTTATGACGATGAAGATAAGGAATAATAATCAAAATATGTCTCTCTTATCTGTGATAGATCCTCGGCAGGCTCGGGTCCATCTAACAGAACTTAATTTCAGTAATCCCAAAAAACCCCCTACTTTTACCATGGTAATGAGAAAGCATCTAACTTATGGTATCATAACCACTATTGAACAGCCGGGTTTTGAAAGGATGCTAAAAATAACCATCAAAAACAACAATACCGAATATTTTCTTTATTTAGAGATAATGGGCCGCTATAGTAACGTTATTTTAACAGATAACCAGGGCTATATCCTTGATGCCCAAAAAAGAATCGGTCCTGACAGCAAATCTGACCGGGAACTTATGCCCAATAAACAATATGAATTCCCTCCCCCTCAGGATAAAATAGATCCGCGAGAATTAACTAAAAATAATTGGCCCGAGCTAATTGCGGATGACGTTGATAAATATAGCCCTAAGCTCATCTTAAATAATGTGCAAGGATTTGGACCTGATTCTTGTAAAGAGATCGTGCATAGAGCCGAAATAGATATAGAAAAAAGTTATTCTGATCTTACTGATTCAGAACAAAATAATATTCTCACTGAATTATTGAACTGGATAGAAAATATCCAGACAGGCAATTTTAGCCCCACCCTCGGCTTAAATGATGATGAAGATATCATTTATCAAGCGGCTTTTCCCCTAACTTATCTTAACCATAATAACACTAATTATAAAATCTTCCCGGATACAGGGAACCTCTTTGACTATTTTTATCAAGAACACATCATCAAAAAAGACCTGGAACGGATGAAAAAAAGGCTAATGGATATTATTCAAAATTATTTAGAAAAAAATCACCGCCAGCAGAACAAAGTTAAAGGAAAAATTAAAGAAAGTAAAAATGCTGATCAATATAAAAGAAAGGGAGAATTATTAAAATCTCAGCTGCACAAAATTAAAAAAGGACAAGAAGAAGTTACCTTGATAGATTATTATCAAGAAGAGCAGCCGGAAGTTAAAATTGAACTTGATCCAGAAAGAAGCCCGGCAGGAAACGTTAAATATTTTTTTAAAAAATATAACAAATTAAAAAAAAGCAGGTCTCATCTGGTTCGAGAACTGGCTAAATTACATCATGAAGATAAATATCTCCAAAATGTTGAACATGGGTTAGAAGAAGCAGAAACTAAAGATGAATTGGCAGAAATAGAAGATGAATTGAAGGCGGAAGGTTATATTAAAGATAAGAAGCAAAAAAGCCAGCAAAATGAAAAACTTCCGCCTCGGAAATTCATTTCTTCAGAGGGTTATCAAATTTTAGTGGGTAGGAATAACCGCCAGAATGATCAGTTAACTAAGAAAATAGCTAATAAAAATGATCTCTGGGTTCATACCCGGAAAATAGCTGGATCTCATGTGATCATTAAAAGAGATACTGATAAGGATGTCCCAGAAAAAACTATATACGAAGCAGCTTTATTAGCAGCATATTTTAGTAAAGCTAAGGAATCGGAAAATGTCCCCGTGGACTATACTGAAGTAATTAATGTAAATAAGCCTAAAGGAGCAAAGCCGGGAATCGTTTATTATGAAAACCATCAAACCCTTTACGTTACACCGAATAAAGAAGATTTAAAAACTATTCTGGCGAACTCTCAATCTTAGTCTTTTCCTTGTTGTTCTTATTAAACCCTGCCCTGAATAATTGATAAACAGGCCCTACGATTAGTGTTATAAATAAAGCAAAATAAGCTATGGTATCTCCATAAGTTTGATAGAATGTAGGGCCAGTTTCAAGATCATACAGGTCGACAGAAACAATTCCTACTTTGTCGAGTTTTAAAAAACTACCATCAGGATAAACTAAACCATTAATAGCCTTATTCCCTGCTTTAACAACAGGTCTGCGGGTTTCAACAGCTCGCATCCGGGCTGCCTGCCACATCTGATCCTGTAAATTACTTTCTCCAAACCAGGCTTCATTAGAAATATTTACAATAAAATGATTATTACTTATTTCCTCTTTATCAGCAGGAGGATAAAGTATTTCCGAACAGATCAATACTCTAAAAAAAACTTCCTCTCCATTTGCAGTTGTGAGATTAAAATATTCAATTTCTTCTCCAGCAGTAACTGAACCCCATCTCTGCCCGCTAAAAAACTCAGCCAAACCAGCCAGGGGAATAACTTCCCCGGGAATCAAATCATTCTTATCATATCTTGTTAAAATCTCATTTTCTGAATTAATTAAAAACGCTGAATTGTACTGTTTATTTAATTCTTCTCTTCTCGCCTGGTTACCTAATAATAAATATCCCTCAGGCTCATATATTTCGTTGAATTTCTCCCGATAGTAACTATTCCTGGGATAATCAAAAGTTAAAGCAGATTCTGGTGTAATAACAAGATCTGCTCCATCCTCAAACAATCTATTACTAGTAGTTGCTATTATTTCTATATATTCCTCAACATTTTGAGAAAGCCATTTTTCTGACTGAGAAATCTCAGTAGAAACTATTCCAATATCTATGGTCCCAGTAGAAGTTAACCTTTGTTCCTGCAGGCGGGCAATAGTTTGAGAACTCACGTAATTTGCTGCAAATAATAAAATTAAAATCATTAAAAGATAACGCAGACGTTTAACTGTAAACAGCTTATAAATCAGTCCATTTATTAATAATACTATAAAAGATAATAAAAACAGACCACCATATTCCGCTAACTGCAGAAGGAAATTAGCTCCGACTTGAGTTGTACCCATAGTACCAAAAGGAAAATAAGGAAGAATCAGATTAAATAAATATTCTAGAGCTACCCAGCTGCTAGCTATAAATATAACAGAAGTCTTTTTAGCCTTACCCCGTTCTATTAATTTATATGCCACTGCCCAGAGACCTGTATTTAAGCCTGCCAGTATGAACATAGCAGATAATAAGATTAATAATAATGGCCAGGGCAAACCACTAAAATCTCGTAAAGGATAATATAACCAGCGGCTTGATCCAATTGTTAAAGTTATTCCTAATATCCAACCATAAAAAAGAGCCTGCTTAATCCCGTTGGTATTTTTAATGACTATAATAGTAGGAACTAACGCAAACCAGGCTACCCAATACAAACCTGGAATGCTTAATGGTATCGTTGCTAAAATTCCACTTAATATAATTAAGACAGCCACAATAATTCCCCCATTTGCCTATCTGAAGCTATAATAACTTCTCTTTCAATTTCTGCTTGTCCAGTAAAACAATCTTTCTACCTCTACTTGCGATCAAACCCTGTTCTTTTAATTTACTTAAATTTCTACTCACGGTTTCTCGGGTTAATCCTAAATAGCTAGCCAGCTGCTGCTGATTAAGCTCTTCCAGGGCTACATTATTTTCTTTAGTTTTAGCCATTTGCAAAAGAGATTGGATTATCCGGGACATAGAGTCCTGGAGGGCCATGCTTTCCAGTCGGCTTTGAGAATAAAATAGTTTTCTGGCCATGGTTTCTAACATTCCCCACCCGATTTCTGGATTCTTGATAAAATACTGACGAAAATCATGGCGGGATAAAGAGGCCACTTTGCTATTCTGCAGACAAACAGTGGTAGCTGGATATATATTATGGCCAAATAAAACAACCTCTCCAAAGACCTCTCCTGGTTCTACAAATTTTACGATATGCTCCCGTCCGTCGGCTGAACTTCTCGTTATCTTAACCTGGCCTTCTCGTAAAAAGAACATTTCCTTACCTTCATCTCCAGCTAAAAATATGGTCTCTCCCTTTTGATAAGTTTTGAAAGTGAGTAGATCATAGATTTCAGCAAGCTGATTTTCTTTCAAATCCGAAAAAACAGGAAAATCCCTTAAAAAATCTAATTTATCCATGAAATTCCTCCAATTTATTAATTCTTTCTATTTCTGTTAAAACTTTATCCTCTTTATAATCGTAGGCATCACAACCACCTTCAACAATCTTTGTTTTTAATAACCCTGCTGCAGTTACATTGTTTTTCAAATGGGGTGCATCGATCAAACCGATCTTTATAGCTTCAGTCAGAATACCTGGATCTGCCCATGGCCTTCTAACTTGAGAAGATAAGTCTGCAATTTTTTCTAATAAATAGTCAACTTCACTTAACAAGTGATTTTTTCTAGCCTGAACTAATTTATCATTGATAAGGTCAGGATAATCATACTGGGCTTTTTCCAGAATATGCCTGGCTAATTTGCAGCTGGCAATCACCTCATCTGCGCGGGCTGCATGGTCAGCTTCTGGATAACCTACCACGTGCACAATATCAGGCTGCAGAGCCATACCCTGCCAGGTCGAAAGAGCTAATTGAGCTCTGGCCCTCTCAAAATCTGCTGGAAAACTAGCTAATCCGGCTCTAACCTGAGTTATTATATTAAAATCAAAATCCGCTAACCTTTGTATGAGTTCTTGTTTTGCTAACATTTTAGCTAAATCCATTCGATAACTGGTTGCGGCTGGATTATTAAACATATATTGAGCTATATAATCTTTCACTCCACTTTCTTTAGCATTATAGGCCGCTAAAAAGGCCATTGCCACAGCAATAGTATCAGATGAATCGCGCAAACTCCAATGATGTGACTCATTAACTTCAACAGGTATACCTCTTCTTCCGTGCCAGCTCATTGCTGATTGATTTTCCTTGATTGCTTGTTGTAAAGCCCGCTCACTTCTACCATCTAAGACACTATACCAGGTCAAAGGGATAGCGGCCCAGGCATTTTTAATCGTGTCCTGAAGCAATTCGGCCATTTTCAATAAATGCTGCGTTCCACTATACGATCTGATTAAAGGATAATTTCCCTGGCGAGTAGCTTCATATAAATCCCGGAAGTCCTGAGCAGACCTTAGTGGAACACCCCCGGCACCAGTAAGTTCTTCTTGAATATTTTCTGGTTCAAAGTAAAACTGCTGAGTATTTTGATCTGGCCCTATAGAAATAACATCTAAAACTTCAGCTTGAGCTATCTTTTCTATCCCGGCGATAGTAGTAGTAAGATCGGGCTGTCCATAGTGATGTCTTATTATAGGTAGAGGGCTTCTGGCCTCAAGCAAATCTTTTAGGTTTTTAATCGAATTACTACCCCTGGCTTTAAAATTTTCCCCTTCCAAAAAGGCGATGGTTTCTTGAATTTTGGTCTTGCCTCCAAAAACCATCTCAAAGAAATCCAGATCTTTAGCAACCTCAGCTACTGGCTCAGTCCCGCCAAATATATACTTATATCCAGCTAAGTCACGTTCTTCTGCTTCTGTTTTTAATCTGGTTAAAACATTTCTGGCAGTAGAAGGGGTTAACCTGTAACTAACTGCTATATATTCCGGATCGGTTTCTGCCACTGCGTCCAGAAGCTTGCTTATGGAAACAGCTGGTCCTACAAATTTGGTATTATAACCTTTTTTCTCAGCTAAATTAAGAAAATTTATAACTCCACCAACATGAACACAGTTTTCAAGAGAACAGGCTAAAATTAACCTACTCATTTAAAACACCGTCCTCAATACCTTTTTCCCTGATTAATTTATTCTCTTTCTGGCGAAACTTCCATTGATAGTTAACTACATTATCTTCTCCTAATATATTGCCCCAATTAACCAGGTTATAAATCTCATCTATGCTCAACCCCTCCAGACCAAGTCGTTTTAAGTTTCTACCTGTACTCCTATAATCTACCCCACCGACCAAGCTAGCTAAATTTATAATCAAATCAATAGTCGATGTCTCGATATTAACTAATTTAGCCAGCGATGAAATAGGGACTAAACTCATGGGGACATCTTCTGTTATATATCTATGATTTAAACCTATCGGTGCTCTTATCCCATGATAGTACTCATTAGCTTGAAGTAGTTCATATAAAGTCTCTCCTTCTGCTCCATAAGAGATACGCAGCCATTCTTCAGCAGAAACTGGCTTGATCCCAAAAGCCTCAGCTACTTTCATTCTTTCATTATCCATTTGGGCTAAAACTTTTGCGACAGATTGAGAAATTCCTTCCTGATAATAATTAAATTTACCACCTGTACTTTCTATCCAGGCCATATTTAAAAGTGTTGGAGCAGGGTGAAATATTGCTCCAATATTATCGAGCCCTGTTTTTAATATATTGTCTGTAAAAACAAATTGTGGGAAGATAGGATGAAGCATCTCTGCAACTTTTTCGGTCTTCTCAGCAGGAAACACAGCTGCTTCTACTATCCTTTTAGCTCCAAATATATGAGAAGTTCTATTGAGCAAAGATCTGCTGGCAAATAGGAAAGTCTGGGTTTCAGCTAATATCACTTCTGTTTGTACAGAATTTTTGTTAAGGATGTTTTTAAACTCCAAACAACCACCTGTCCGCCCCGGACTGAGTAAAATTACCTGGCCTGGTACTAGATGCTCTGCCAGGAGTTCAGCCATAAATTCATGGCCATTAGCAGGTGTGACTATGATAATTACATCCGCTCCATCTATGACCTCAGCTATATTAGTACTTACATGTTCAAGCCGACCCTCACCCTGAAATAAACCCTGTAATTTGATCACGGGATTCTCTATTAGCTCAGTTAACCTGTTTTCACTCCGGTTAAATAATTTTGTTTTATAACCTCTCCATGCTAAAAAACCAGCTAAGGCCAGACCGCCGTTACCTGCTCCCAATATAGCGATATTAACTTTTTTCATCTAATCTTCCTCCTAAACTTATCTGTGAAACAATATCACTGATATTAATTCTTAATAGTTTAATTTTATCATACCAGAGAGTTAATCACAATGAATTTTAAAAGCCCTACCGATGTCATATTAAACAACATTGGCAGGGCTTTAATTCTTAATAAATAATTTACTGTTTTAAAGTAGAGGAATGATTATTCTTCCTCACTTTGACGGGCATTTTTAATTACATCGTCAGACTCTTTTTCTGGTAAGCGGTCGTAATGAGAAAACTCCATAGTGAAAGAACCGTATCCACCAGTTAATGATTTTAATTCTGTGGAATAAGTAAACATTTCCGCTTGAGGCACCTGAGCTTTTATGATCTGCTTACCATTACGTGGATCCATCCCTAAAATCCTGCCTCTACGGGAATTGAAATCCCCCATAATGTCTCCCATAAACCTATCAGGAACGGTAACTTCTACTTTCATTACCGGCTCCAGTAAAACAGGATTTGCCTGTTCTAGCGCTTTTTTGAATGCTTTAGAAGCTGCAATTTTAAAGGCCATTTCTGAAGAATCAACATCATGATAAGAACCATCATAAAGGATAGCTTTAAAATCAACTACTGGATAACCAGCTAAAACTCCCTCTTCTTTCGCTTCTTTTATTCCCTTTTCTACCGCAGGAATATATTGACTTGGAATAGCTCCGCCAAATATTTCTTCCTCGAACTCAAAACCCTTACCAGAAGATAAAGGCTCAAACCTGATCATTACGTGTCCATATTGACCCCGGCCGCCAGATTGTTTCTTATATTTTTCTTCAACATCAGCCTTACTTTGAATTGTTTCTTTATATTCAACACTAGGAACATCAGTCTGAAAACTGACATCGAACTTTTCTTTGCATATTTTTTTGATGACATCGAAATGAACTGTCCCCATTCCATAAACAAGTAATTCTTTTGTTACTCTATTGTAATCAACTTTAAATGTCAGATCTTCCTGGCTGTATCTTTGAATGGCATTAGACATCTTCTCTTCATCATCACCTTCAACTGGATAAACCTTTTGCACTAACATAGGTTCAGGCAGCTCCAGTGGGCTTAAAATTATGCCATCACCAGGATTAGATATGGTATCAGAAGTTTCTATTTCATCAATTTTAGCAACTGCTCCGATATCTCCAGCTACCAATTCATCAACAGTTTCCTGCTCAGATCCATTTAGTTTATAAAACTTAGTTGTCCTTATATTTATGTCTCGATTGGCAATAACCAAATCGCTATCTTTATTTACCACTCCTTTAAAAACCCTGAAAATAGAAAGTTTACCTATATAAGGGTCGACCATGGTTTTTCCTACCCGGGAAAGTAATGACCCTTCCTGGTTAAATTCAATGTCCACTTCTTTACCTTCTGCATCCTTTAAACCTGAGGTCATGGTGGCATTAGGATTTAATCTAATTATATAATCAAAAGCTTCTTTTACCCCTGAATTTTCAACCGCTACACCAGAAAAAACGGGGACCGCTGTATAGTCAGCTACCGCTTTAAAAAGTGCATCAGTAACTTCTTTATTGGTTATTTCCTGATCTTCTAAGTATTTCATCATCAGTTCATCATCTGACTCAACTACACCTTCAATTAATTCTAGATAATATTCGTCATAAAGATCTTGATATTCATCTCCAATTTCAGAACGATTTCCTTCTTTGTCTATATGCTCACCAGTGAGAAGATTAAGTACTCCATTATAGTCTTCTCCGGTTCCAGCTGGTATGGTCATAGGAATTAAAGGAATATCACTAAAGGCTTGAAGATCAGCAAAAAGGCTCCCAAATTCAATCCCATCTTTATCGACTTTATTTATAAACATAAATCTAGCAATGTTGTTATCTTTTGCTTTATTCCAAACATAATGAGTATTTACTTCAACACCACTACTACCATCGATTAATACCACAGCGCCTTCAACCATACTGAAAGCACTAGCTACTTCTCCTCTAAAATCTGCATAACCTGGAGTATCAATTAAATTTACATGTTTTTTCTTCCAGGGAAACGAAAAGTATGAGTTAGTAATAGAATATTGCTGCTTCTTTTCTACTGGAGTAAAATCAGAAGCTGTATTACCATTTTCTACTTTGCCAGCTTCTTTTATTTTGCCGGAATTTAATAAAATCATTTCATTAAATGTTGTTTTACCGGCCCCTCCGTGTGAAACTAGTGCAAGGTTTTTAATATCTTTTGTTTGATAACTGGACAATCTTAACACCAACCTTTCCCTATATTAATAATTGTTTAGATATAGCTATTTTTGCAGCTATAAATTTAAAATAATGATTAGTAAAAAAAGTTTGAATTAATTTGTTATTTATTTATTCTATAAAGTACAGTTTAATTCCTGCATTTTTATTAATTTTATTTACTATTTTGTTATTTGTTTTTTTATTGTAGGCTAAATTCAGGTTTCACTGAGAAGAAGATATCTCTAACTGATAAATTTTATCGTCTCCAGGAAGTGGACTACCTCTCCCATCTCGATTACTTGTTAATAAATAGAGATTTTTATCAGGCCCTACAACCACATCTCTAAAGCGACCGTATTTTCCTGAAAAATTACCCTCGGCAAACCAGCGCTCGATAGAATCAACTTCGTAATTATAATTTTCTAGATGATTAACTGAAATATTGATTAAAGCTCTACTCCCTAAAGTAGCTACATAAAGCTCTTCCTGATAAAATACTGCCCCTGAGGGGGGAACAGAATTTTCAGGCCAAAGAACAAGAGGATCTCGATATTCTCCATCGCCAAAAGAACCAATCCTTATCGGCCAGCCATAGTTGCCGCCTGGTTGGATCACCTTTATCATATCTTTAGCCTGTAAGCCATCTTCTCCAGATGGCCCATGATCACTGATGAACAAATGTCCACGTTTGTTCCAGGCCAGCCCCTGTGGATTTCGATGACCATAACTATAAACCGGCGAACCTGAATAAGGATTATCCTCTGGAATTGTTCCATCTGAGTTTAGCCTTAAAATCTTGCCAGCAAGATTATCTAAATCTTGCGCTAGCTCTCGCTGGTATGTATCACCAGTAGTAGCATATAATTTAGCATCAGGTCCAAATTTTAAACGGCCGCCGTTATGATTTCTGCCTGCCGGGATCTGATCCAGAAGAACTTTTTCATCTCCTGCGGTATCTCCAAAGTCAGTTAAGCGGGAAATGCGATTATAATAAGTCCCTGTATCAGCCTGATAGGTATACATAATGTACAGATATGGCTCTGTTGGAAATTCTGGATGATGTGTCAGTCCCATCAGACCGCCTTCTCCTCTATGGGCCACATCAATATCAGCATAAGGTTTCTCACGCAAAACCCCATCATTTATCAATCTTATCCTACCAGGACGTTCGGTGACCAGAGCACGATCGGATTCAGGTAGAAAAACTAACTGCCATGGTATTTGTAACTCCTCTACCCATGCCTCCACCCTCACATTATCAGGTTCAAAGATGAATTCATCTTCAACATCTTGAGGAACAGCGCCCACTTCAATGGTCTCTCCTCCTACCCCATAGCCAAATACAAACAGAAGTATAACAGCTGCAGCTATTAATTTTTTCATTTATTCCTCCCCCTATGAAAAAATAAGAGTATATTAAACCTAAACCAATTTTATAACACTTAAATCTTCATTATTATATAAGTCTATAAAGTTATCATCCACTTTGATTATAGGACGATCCGGTTGGTTTGGATTAATAAATACTACAACGGCCTCTCTTCCATCAGACAATACCACTTTCTCATTAATAAAATAGAAAGGTATTTTTTCTAAAAATGTTGTCAAAAGATTAAAGTCATAGCAGCCAAATCTATCTTCTCTAAAAATTTTAATAGCTTGAAAAGGCGAAACTCTGGTGCGATTATTGTAACCTGTAATCAAATTATCAAAATCATTAACTATGGCCAGAACTCTGCCAAATAAAGGAATAGATTCTCCCTTAGTTCCTAACGGAAAACCTGAACCATCATACTTTTCGTGATGGGTTAAAATACCTCGGGCAGTTTCTTTAGTCAATCCTTCAATCTTTTCTGCAATCTTAAATCCATATATTGGATGATCATTAAGGATATCGCTTTCTTCAGCAGTTAATTTTTCTTCTTTAGTCAATATTTCTTCTGATATTTGTGTTTTGCCGATATCATGCAGTAAACCTGCCTGAATTAAATTTGCTGACCTTTCTTCACTCAAGCCGATCCAATCTGAAAATAAACTGGATAATATACCAACATTAATCAAGTGAGTATAAATTTCTTCATCCATATCCTTAACCCGGGTTAAAATCTCCATCATTTCATTGTCATCACCCAGGGTTGAAACTTCAAATGTCAATTCTTTAATCTCTTCATATTCAATTTCCTGGTTATCTCTAAACCTCTTAAATAACCTGCCAACTTTTCCTAAACTTTTCTGATAATTCTCTATCGGATTACTAATTCTTTCGTAATTAGATTCGATTAATTCCTGGTCTTCATCAAAAATATAAACATAGCGGGTTCCCAACTTTTTCAACTTATCAATCTTACGCTTATCTAAAATAGTACCTGCAGGAATTAATATGCCGCCAAAGTCAAACTCGATATCTCCAGCTACCTTCATGCCAGGCTCAAGATCATCAACTTTAATGTTCTTTTTATTTGTGAAATTAGTCTTATCCTCTGCCATGTTTTCTCCCCCTTAAATTTATTATGCAAAATAATCTATAATCTCCTCTATTGTATCTGACTCTGGATGTTCCAAAGGCAGGTGATCAGGAAGGTGGGAGAAATTATCTCTGAAGGTAGGTTTCTCTTCTTGATAGATAATTCCTATCGGAATCTCTTCGCCCCATTCCTGGGCCTTTTTAAAAGCTTCATACTTATCAGCTGCGTTATAATCTTCAGTAAGTTCATATACCCGTTGGCTGTACCATTGATACGTATTTACTTTATTAAATGTAACGCATGGTTGAAGAATATCTAATAAAGCATAACCCCTATGCTTAATAGCTGCTTTCATCATTTTTACCAGATGATCTTTTTTACCAACAAAGCTGCGAGCGATAAAACTAGCTCCCATACCTACAGCAAAACTAAGAGGGTTAAAGGGCGCTGAAGTAACTCCATCCGGTTGAACCTCAGTTTTTAACCCGGAATGGGTGGTAGGAGATGCCTGGCCTTTAGTTAAACCATATATCTGATTATTATGCACAAAATGTGCCAGATTAGGGTTACGGCGAATCGTATGCAGAAGATGATTTCCTCCTTCCCCATATCCATCCCCATCTCCGGTAGCTGCAACCACAGTCAAAGTAGGGTTCAGCAAACTAACAGCCACAGCTGGAGGTAAGGCCCGACCATGAAGACCATTAAATCCATTAGTTCTGAAATAATGAGGCATCTTAGCAGCCTGACCTATTCCCGTCATTACCGCTACTTTTTCAGGCTTCAAATCCAATTCAGTCAAAGCTTTAGCTAAAGCTTTCCTAAGGGGAAAGTTTCCGCAACCTGGACACCACGTTGTAGTTCTGTCTGCTTCAAATTCGTTGATATCAACCATGAGTAATCACCTCTTCTTTTAACCTAGTAACTATTGTCTCAGCAAAAAAGGGTCGTCCGTCATTTTTTAAAATTCGATTTGTGATGTATCTACCCGTTTCTGCAGCCAGCAAGCTAGCTAATTGACCGCTGGAATTGGCTTCTATGATAACGGTATTTTTAGCTTTGTCATAAAGTTTTTTATATTTTTCTACTGGTATAGGCCAGATATCTCGAAAGATCAAAACACCTAACTGCACTTCTTCTTTTAATTCATTGTAAGCCTCCAGAAGAGGGCCAGAAGATGAACCCCAACTTACCAGAAGATAATCCGGGTTTTCTGAGCCGATGTATTCAGGTTCCTCTAAATCTTCTTCTTTAAATTTTTCTAGTTTAGCTGATCTTTTCCTTACCATCCTATTCCTCATCTCAATATCTTCAGTTACAAAACCAAATTCATTATGTTCGTGACTATCAACCAGAACTACTTCACCTTCAAGTTGCCCTGGATAGGCTCGGGGAGAAATTCCATCTTCATTTAGTTGATAGCGCTGATAATCTTTTTCATCCTGAAACTCAGAAGGATCGATGAAATGACGATCATATTCCAGCTTGTCCAGATCATATCTAGGGACATTTTTAGAGGAGTCCGCTAAAAATTGATCACTCAATATTATTACAGGAAGCTGATACTTATCTGCTAATTCAAAAGCTCGATAGGTCTGATAAAATGCTTCAGTCTGATTCCCTGGAGCCAAAACTATCAAAGGGAATTCATCCTGAGAGGCATTAACAGCAAAGAGTAGGTCTGCCTGACCAGTCCGGGTAGGCATGCCGGTAGCAGGGCCAGGACGCTGGACCTCAGCTATAACCAGAGGCTGTTCTGCAACGCCGGCAAATCCCAGCGCTTCAACCATAAGAGAAAAACCTCCTCCTGAAGTACCGGTCATAGCTCTTGTTCCAGCATATGAAGCACCAATAGCCATATTGATAGCTCCAATTTCATCTTCAGCCTGCTCTACCGCTATTCCCAATTTTTTCTGATGGGTTGCTAAAAAATTCAATATACCAGTAGCTGGAGTCATCGGATAAGCAGAATAAAATTTAACTCCAGCCGCAGCTGCCCCCATTCCTACCGCTTCATTCCCACTAAGATAAATCTGCCCTGAATTTTCTTCTGGAAGCTCGAACTCAAATTTACATGAAGTTGTATTTCGGCCCGCTTCTAGCAGTTTATTATTGTCTTCAATTACTTTTTCATTTTTAAAGACCGTAACAATAACTTCTTTTAGTTCAGAAAAAGGAAGATCTAATAACTGCCATAAAGCTCCAGCATAAACAGAATTAGCAGCTTTAGGATTAACTTCTTTGCATATCTCTTTAGCTTTAATTTCTAAAGCCCTGGTATCATCTAACTCACCATCGAAAAGAATAAATCCGTTATCATTTACTTCCTGCTTATGTTTATCAACACTTTCCTGGTTAAATGCTATTAATATATCAATATCTTCTCGAGGAGCAGAAAATTCCTGGTCACCAAAACGAATCGACATAAAGTTATGTCCTCCTCTTACTCTGGACATATAATCTTTACTGCTAAACACATTAAACCCTATTTTGAATAAAGCCTTACCGATTAATTTCTCAAATGTTTTTAAACCCTGGCCGGCTTCACCAGCTAAAACAAGATTCAAATCCAAAATAATCACTCCAATTATAAAATTTTCTAAATATGCATATTTAAATAATTCTCGATTTATCTGATTTTACCTGTTTTTAGTTTTTTTATTAAGAAATCTTTTTAAGTGCTTCCTGGATTGATAATATTTACATTTATTTGTATAATTAAAACAAAAGGAAGTTTAAACTATCATGAATAATTTAATCGGATTAACACTGATAATCTTATTTTCTTTTATCTTAAACGAACATTTCTCAATAACCATCCATGCTAAAGAAAATTTGCCATTTTCCGAAAGCAGGTTTGAGAAAATAGATGGCGTAAAACTGCATCATAGAATCTGGCAGCCTAAAAGAGAAAATCAGGGCAAAGTAATTTTGCTTCATGGTTTTGCCAGCCACACTTTTGCCTGGCGCAATAATGTAGAACCTCTAACTTCTGCTGGGTATCAGATCCTGGCTGTTGATTTGCCTGGATTTGGTTACAGCAGTAGAATGAAAGGCCTCAATCATTCTCAATTAAATCAAGCTAAAAGATTATGGAAACTAATTGATCATATTCAGCAAAAAGATATCATGATGAAAAACAAAGGCTGGAATCTTATAGGTCATTCTATGGGAGGGGGCACCGCTGCTGCTATGGCCAGTATGTATCCATCTAGAACAGAATCTCTAATTATGGTAGCCGGCGCCTTGAAAATGGAAGAGCGTTTGCAGCGAGAAATATTTAACTACAGAATTTTAGAAAAATTAATCAGTCCAACTGTTCAAAATATAGTATCCAATGAAATTATTATGAAGCAAATTTTAAAACGAGCCTATGGTAGAAATCCGAGCAAAAATGAACTTAAAAAAATACTTGAACCTTTATATTTAGAAGGGACATCAGAGGTTTTAATAGATATAGCAAAAACTATGAAAGATCTTCCCCAGGAAGAATTTACTGATTTAGATATTCCTATTCTCTTAATCTGGGGCGAGAATGATAATAGCTGGACAACCCCGGTCAAAGAAGCTAAAAGAATAAAAGAAGTAAAACCAGAGGCTAAACTGAAATATATAACCGGCGCCGTTCACTGTCCTATGGAAACTCACCCCGATAAGGTGAATTCGGTCTTAATTAAATGGTTAGCTCAAAATAATTAACCTATTTTAATCCTAACAGGTCTTTTATCTCAGGCATTGCTTGCTCAGCTGCTTCCCGACCCAGTTCTATAAATTCAGAATAAAGCTCAAAGTCTGTTCCGCTATAACCATCTAATTTAGGAGCAATATATATATCTACCCCTTCTGGGGAATAACTGGCCATACGCATTATATTAAAAATACGATTCCCATATTCCGTTTTACTTTCTGGTCTATCTGTAAAACTAAAATTACCTCCTACATCAACGGCTATAACTATATCTGCTCCCAGCTCATGAGCTGCCTGAACTGGTAAGTTATCCACTAAACCCCCATCAGCCAACAAATAATCTTCATACTCTACTGGGGCAAACATTATCGGGACCGAAGTACTTGCGGCTAATAATTTATCCAAAGGACCTTTAGTAAATTTTTCAACCTGACCTGTATCGATATTAGTAGTAGAAATGCACATTGTAATTGGTAAATCCTCTATATTTTCCTGAGATATTTTTTCATCAAAATATTCTTCCAATCGAGTAATGCTAAAAAATCCTAATTCATCAAAAACCGGGAAAAGAAAATCTCTAAACTTTAGGTCTTCTACTTCAGTGATCATTTCCTCAATGCTATAGCCATCAGCATAAAAAGCACCAACTATGGCTCCAGCGCTGGTACCGGTAATAATATCAAATTCAATATTTTCTTCAAGGAGTTTTTCTAAAACCCCAATATGAGCAATACCCCAGGCAGCTCCACCTCCTAGGACCAGAGCTATCACCGGCTTTTCCTGCTCTGCCCTAACACCGACCCCATAAATCAAAATGAAAGCTATTAAAACTATAATTATCTGCATTAAAAATTGCTTATTTCTCCACCTCATAATTTATCCCCCGGTAAAAAACATTATTCTTAACATAGTTTTTATTCTTATACATATTCGAATCAGCTTCTTTATAAACATCATATAAACTCATTGCTTTTGTTTCCTTACTTGCCCAACCTATCGACATACTTACTGGAAAATCATTGTTCTCATTAAATTTCTGACAACAGAGATTAAATCTATCCTTAAATTTTGCCGCCTGTTTATTACTGGTGTTAATTAAAATAACTGCAAATTCATCCCCACCAATTCGGGCTACTACATCTTCTTCCCTGGTAACTTTACCGATTAAATCAGCAGCGTTTTTAATGTAGCGATCTCCTTCAGGATGACCGAAGTTATCATTAATTGATTTTAAATCATCTAGATCTGCTACAATTATACTGATAGGAAGTTTTCTCGAGTTGTCTAGTCTTTCTAGTTCATTCTCAAAATAACGACGATTGTATAGACCGGTCATCTCATCGTGAAAAGAAAGATATTTAATTTTTTCCTGTTCCTGTTTTTGATCTGTTATATCCTGATAAATAGCATAAGCTCCGATAACTTCATCATCCTGAATAATGGGTATAGCTTTAATAGCAACCTCAATTATCTTACCTGAAGCAGTTTGTCTTTGAGACTCGCCTTGAAAACTCGCTCCTTGAGTTACGGAACTCGTTAAAGACTTCGCCTTCTGCTTTAACCTTCGAGGAACAATAATATCATCCAGATATCTTCCCTCAATTTCAGCATCTTCATAACCAAACAGAGTTTTAAAGCTGGTATTGATCAAAATTATTCTGCCCTCTTTATCCAGTAAAGTTATGGCTTCTGGAGAACCATCAAATAGTTGTTGAAAGTATGCCCATTGTTTTTGCACAGCGCTTAATATCTGCTTATCACTAGTAATATTACGAGCATAAATTAAAATAGTATCCTCATCAAGATATTTTGTATTAACTCTTAAATCAATAACTTTATTGGTTTTAGTAGTGATTTTATAATCACTTTTAACACCGCCGTTTAATATAGTTTTCTCTAAATCTATTTCTAATTTTTTTAAATCAGTTTCATACAAAATTTCTTTGATACTCATACTACTTAGTTCACCAGCATTATATCCCGTAGCGGTAATAATTTTATAATTAAAATCCAAAATATTACCCCTGCCATCTATTACTAAAATTCCATCAGGAGCGTGATTAAAGTATTCTTCATATTTATTTTTTGCTGTATGCCCTTCGGTTGATTTATCTTTCAAAACCTTAATCCTCCATTCTTAATGAAATTATCTTGCGGAGATATACTCACTAGATTCCAAATAAAACCTCCAGGGTTTTTTAATATATTCCTCAGCATAATTAATATTAATCCGAAGAGCAGATTTGATTTTATGTTTATTTAGTGTTTTTAAACTATCAATTAAAAATAGTTTTCCGTTTGTTACCAATGAAATTCCATTAAGGTCTTTAGTAATACTTAATGCCTGAGTTAATTTACCAGGTCCATTGGTCAGTTCAGTTCTGGATCTATTTCCAATCTGCCGCTCTTCTTTGATGAAATCTACACCTTTAACCGGTTCAACTGCTCTAATTAAAACCGCTTCAGGCTTATCTTGCTCAGCAGCAACAATGTTAAAGCAATGATGCATGCCATAAATCAAATAAATATACGCATGGCCTGGTGGCTTATACATAACTTCAGTCCTTGCTGTCCTTCTATTATTATAAGCATGACATGCCTTATCTTCCGGGCCTACATAAGCCTCTGTCTCAACAATTTTAGCCTGAATTTCTATCTGATTTATAATGCGCACAACTATTTTACCGATCAAATCTTGAGCCAAAGTTACTGCATCTTTTGCATAAAAATCTTTTCTTAATCTATTCTTTTTAATTTTATTCATTGATTATAGCCTCTCTGCTCAAGAGTAGCACGAATTGGAATATAAGAGTTACTTAAAATAGACCTAAACTCAACTGTGATAAACTGGCTTTCTATTCGAGGCAGAATATATCCAGCCAGAACAGAACCATTCGGTAAAACCCGAGCGTTGCTGTATTCAATAAGTTGAGCGTTATCAATTAACATAGTATGGGAACGAGGCTCTGAAATAATATTACTGGCTTCAATATTAACTACCTCACTGAGTTCAAAAGTAACTTTTTCATGAGCTTTCTCTCTAGAAAACCCCCTTGAGGCAGTAAAACCGATTAAAGTGAATTCATTAGAAAGCTCCAATAATTCTTGATGCCCGATCGATTCTCCTCGATATTCATTCAAAATTTCTAATTCTTCTTGACTATATCGTTCCAGCATTACATCTTCGGTTAATCGAGAAGTCATGTATAAAGAAAAATTTGCTTTATCTTCTTCTGTTAATCTTTCTTCTAAATAAAATTTATCCATAATAAAAATTTCTCCAGATAAGTCTAAACGATGATCTTCCCAGGAAATGTAATGGTCCTCTTCAGTTTGTGCCTGTAAAAAAGACCCGGAAGAAAATAATATTACTATTAATATTGCAACTGTAATCACCTTAAGAAAATTCATATAAATCTATTCACCTTCCTAATTAAAAATATTATTTCGCTTTAATCTATTATATAATAAAATCAGGGTAATTTCTACTACCATTTATATTCTACAATCCTTGCACTTATATAACCTAACCCTGCTCCTGCAACAATATCAGAAAACCAGTGCTTATCCTCATACAACCTGCTTATTCCTACCAAAGTCGCTAATGTATAAGCTAATTTATTGTATTCTGGATAGTGATAAGAGATCGAAGTAGCCAAAGCAAATGCCGTAGTAGTATGACCGGAAGGAAAGGCGTGATATCTACTGCTTAAAGTAAACGGTTGGTATTCGATAGGTCCAGGAGGGCGCTTTTTACCAATTATACTTTTTAGCATGAGAACCCCTACTCCAGACAACAAAATACTTCTATGAGCATCAAGTCTTGCCCCTTCATCGGGAATCATAGAAGCTAATATAAAATTAACTCTTCCATCACCTAGATAAGTTATGTAATGCATGGACTCGTCTAATAAACCTTCATCTGTTTCTCTAACGATATTTCTTATGCTTTCATCCACACCAGCTAAAGCAGGTGTAACTAAAACAAAATTCAACAAAATTAAGATAATAATTATACATATAAATTTTTTATTCATTTAAGTCTCCCTCTCAGTTTAATAAATTTTAAAACAACAAAAAAGACTTCATCGCTTAATACAATAGCTAAACTAATGTATCAGTGATTCGATGAAGTCTGGTTTTAGAGCAATTTATCCATTTAAAAGTGAATTTATCAAATCATTTTGGTAGTCAGTAGTTAAGTTAAGATCCTTTAATTCTTTTGGCTTAATTTGAGTTAATAAATTATGATTTTTACTTGCTTTTTCAGATAAATGAGGTTTAGACCCCTTTTTTTCTTCTGTTAATAGATCTTCATAAAAATTTTTATTGGTTTTGATTTTTTCCTGGCAGGCATTTAACACAATACAAACATCATAGTATAGCTCTTTTAATTTATAATTATCCAGCCTTTTCTCGCGGATATAAGTAGAAACTTCTTCATCGGCAAACCTAACTTTTGCATACTTTTTTTCTTTACTATCTTTTTTTATTTTTATTAGATCTTTAAAATCAACCAGACTGGTAACTGCATTTAAGAAATCATTAAAATGAATTTGCTTTTCTACATTTTGGGGGTCCATCAAATCAAATGCCTGAAAAAAATTCTCTTTGAAACTGTCAGTTTTCATCAATTCGAAAACTTCATCATAAATGACTAATTTTTGCATTTTATCACTCCTATAAGTCTGATTTAAACTATATTAAATATAATTTTCTTCTTATATTATATTTTGCTATTGAACGCTATTCTCCTTTAATTTTCACATAATTTTAATAAAAAATTTATTTTTTCTGTACCAAAAAGTAAAATATTTAACTGCTTAATATAAGAATATAATATATATTTATATTACAAAAGAAAATATTCTTATAAAATGCAGGAATTATCTTATTAATACAGAATTATAGTTTAACTGCTTATTTATATTAAGAAAGGAGTGGTTGTTAATGTTAGAATTAATAGGTGCTGCTATTGTAATCTGGTTGATTATTTATTATCTTAACAGATCTACACCTTAATAATTTAGGCTAAGAACGAATGAAGAAGGAGGGGATAATTTTATATTACCCCTCCTTCTTATTTTAATGTATTATGCAAAGGTGATGCTATGTCATATATTAAAATCTTATATTCAATAATAAAAAAAGATTTTTTGCAATTTCTGCGCAATAAAACTATTGTAATTGTCATAATCCTGCCTATTTTAGCTTCCTTATTTTTTTTATATCTAGATAATTCTACTATAAACAATTATTATAAATTAGGATATGCGGAAGTTTTGACAGAATCTAATTTTAACCCAGATAAAAATGGTAATTCCCAGGTTGAATGGATCGCTTATAGTTCTCGACGGAAAGCATTAAAGGATTTGTCAGATGAACTTGATGGTATTCTCCTAATAGATGACCATACTTATATTGCTCATTTAAACACTTCCAGTCCGGCTGAGATGTTATTATTAGAAGATATCATCCAGGAAGAAATTGAAGAAAATTTAAATTACAATCGCCCTTATAATTTAGAAATTAATATTAAGGGTAATGTCTCTTCTTCTGCAGATATTCTTCCTATCTGGTTAACTATTACTATAGCCATGATAGGTATTATTATAATTTCTGGTGATATAGCTGAAGAAAAAGAAGAAAAATCTCTAGAGGCAATTATTATAGCACCTATTCACGCTGGAATTTTCATACTTGGTAAAATATTATCAGGTACACTTCTAACTTTATTAACCGGGTTAATAATCTTTGGTTTTGCCTGGTTTAATAACCCAGCACAATTTGACTTTTTAATTTTGATAAAATATATCTCTTTAATTATTGCAGGAGCAATCATTTTTAATATAATTGGAATCATAATAGGACTTAAAACTAATTCCCAGTCTGCTGCCAGATCAGTAGGAACTATCATTTATTTTCCTTTAATTTTCCCGAGCCTACTTTATCAGTTCTCTGATATTATTAATTATATTGCCCGAATTACCCCAACTTATTATCTCATGGAAGGTTTTAACCATATTTTAGTTGCCACTTCAGATCAATTGATAATCTGGCCTGAAATTAGTATATTATTGATTTTTTCTTTACTTATGATGCCTTTTCTTTTATTATTATATAAAGGAGTGTATAAATAATGAATTATTCTTTTCCTTTAAAACAAATTATAGTTTTATCTTTGCTCTTTATTTTAATAACCCCAGCGATCACCTTTGCAGAAGATGCAGTAGATAAAACCGAAGTTAAAGATATAAGCGAGAACATTTATATGAATTATCAAAATAAAAATTTTAAAGAAGTATATCAGCTTTTACATCCTGCGATTAAAGAAATATTAACTGAAGATAAGTATGTCAGTTTTCAAACAGAAAACAGTGATAAATACAAATTGAAGTTATCTAATATTGAAATCGGAGAAATACGGCAAATAAATGATCTCCCCCGTAAATATAATGAATATCTAAATCAAGAAGATTATGATCAAGCCTATGAAGTTAAAATCAATTATGAGCTTAATTTTCGCTTTGTCGGCACAACTCACAATAGAGATGTGGAAACAGAAACTTATATTGTTGAATTAGAAAATGATTACTATTTGATTTGGGATCGATCAGTTATAGAGGAAGATGATCCTGGTGCTGGAGTTGAGTAATGTCAAACCAATATTTATTAACCATCTTAAAAAGAAATACGGTTCTGTTCAAGCTTTAAAAGGAATATCTTTTACAATTAATCCAGGTGAAATCTTTGGTTTTTTAGGGCCTAATGGAGCAGGTAAAAGTACCACAATGAAAATTCTTGTGGGACTTTTAGCTCCTACTGCAGGAGAAAGTAAAATTTTAGGCGAGCCCTCTCAAAATTTAAGTCTAGCAACCAAAAGAAAAATTGGAGTAGTTTTCGAGGAAAATAATCTCTATAAGAAATTAACCGGCTTAGAAAACCTTAAATTTTACGCCAGTATTTACCAGATTGATTACTCTCGGGTCCAGGAATTATTGGACTTTTTTACCTTAAGTGAAGCAGCAGATAGAAGGGTAGAAACATTTTCAAAAGGGATGAAGCAGAGATTATTGATAGCCCGAGCCCTATTAGCAGATCCGGAGATTTTAATTCTGGATGAACCAACCAGTGGTCTTGATCCTCAATCAATTGAAATAATCCATCAGGCTATTTACAAATTCAAAGATGAAGGTAAAACAATTTTTTTAAGTTCTCATTTCATGGAGGAAGTCGACCGGCTCTGTGACAGAATCGCTTTCATTAATCAGGGAAAGATAATCACCATATCCTCTCCTGATATTTTGAAGTCATATTACGGCCAGAAAAGTTTAAGGATAAAGATTAAAGATTCTGGGGTAAATCTATCCACATTAAGAAATGTTTTACCGGAACAAGTTAGAATATCTACAGAAAAATCAAACAAGAATATAGAAATCCCGCTTCATACAGAAAATTTAGGGGGATATATCAATACCATTAAGAAAAACTACGATATCATAAGTATTCACACCCGAGAAGCTAGTTTGCATAATGTTTTTATTCAGCTGGCTCAAGAAAAAGAAAACATAAATATTCATTAATTACGCTTGACAATAATATCTATCCCTGCTATACTTTATTTTAACAATTTAACTAACTAAAAGCTGAGATGGGAACTTAGTAAGCATTATGCTGAATTACATCCCTGAGCTGCCCGCTGAATATAGTAAGCTAAGGCCGTCAACCGTCGTTATCCGGTAGGGAAGTGCTGGCTTCCTGTAGAGATAATCTCGCGAGAGGTTAAAATAGGTGGTACCGCGACCAAAGTCGCCCTGTATATGGGGGGCTTTTTCTGTTTTTAAGGAGGTAAAAATTCATGTTAATAATTGAAGGAGGCAAAACTCTTACAGGTGAAATCAAAGTTCCAGGAGATAAGTCCATCTCTCATCGATCACTAATTTTTTCTGCTTTAGCTCAAGGCGAGAGTAAAATTAAAGGTTTACTGGAAGGTGAAGATTGTCTGGCGACAGCAGAATGTTTACAAAAAATGGGAGTTGCTATAAACAAAGATAAAGAAGATGATTACATCGTTACAGGAGTTGGTCTCAATGGTTTAAAGGAGCCAAGAGAAGTTCTTGACTGTGGCAACTCCGGCACAACTATGCGTCTGCTCGCAGGACTACTGGCAGGACAAACCTTTTATTCAGTGCTCAGCGGTGATGATTCATTACGCCAGCGGCCGATGAACCGAATAAAGGATCCACTCAGCCAGATGGGAGCTGAGTTATGGACCCGCAATGGAGGTCTCGCCCCGCTTAGCATTAACAAGCGAGAACCTAATAATAAATTAAAAGCCATTTCTTATAACTCTCCAGTTGCCAGCGCTCAGGTTAAATCTGCTATTCTATTGGCCGGCCTGTATGCTCAAGGAGTAACTCGAATTAACGAGCCGGCAGTGTCAAGAGATCACACAGAAAAATTTTTGCAGGATATGGGGGCTGATATCAGAATTAATGATAGATCTATAACATTGAATCCAGAAAACTTAACCAGCCTCTCTCCCTTTGATATATCTATACCAGGCGATATTTCCTCAGCGGCCTTTTTAATAGCTGCAGCTATTATTACTCCTAATAGTAGAATAAAAATAAAAAATGTAGGAATCAACTGGACCAGAAGTGGATTTATAGATGTAATCAAAAAGATGGGGGCTAAAATCTCGTTAAGTAGGCAAAGAAATATTGCAGGCGAACCGGTAGCAGATATTGAAGTAAAAAGTAGTCAACTTAAAGGCGTCCATATCAATGGAGGTATGATACCTCGATTGATTGATGAGATCCCCGTTCTAGCCGTCCTGGCCAGTCAGGCTAAGGGTAAAACTGTGATTTCAGATGCCGGTGAACTCAGGGTTAAAGAAACTGATCGAATTTTGGCTATAAGTATCGAATTGAACAAATTAGGTTGCCCGGTAGTAGAAAAACCTGACGGTATGATCATCGAAGGCCCCATTGAATTATCCAATTCTACCCAATTAAGAAGTTGGGGCGACCATAGAATTGGGATGGCATTAGCTATAGCTTCTCTAGCAGCAGAAGGAACATCTAAAATACATAATAGTGAGGCTATCAATGTTTCATTTCCAGGATTTAAAAAAGTACTTGATTCTTTAAAAAACCAAAAATAACTGCGAAAAGGTGTTGATAATATGATTGTTGTCATGGAAAGAAAAAGTGGAGAAAAAGAATTAAATAAGATCGAAAATATAATTAAAGAAGCAGGCTACTCAACCCATATATCTAAAGGGGTCGAGAAGACAATAATAGGTGTGGTTGGTGGTAATGGTAAAAAAGAAATCTTAAAAAATAAACTTCTCACCTATAAATCCATCGAAAAAGTGATACCAATTTTAGAACCATATAAATTAACCAGCTGGAATTTTCACCCTGAAAAAACGATAATAAATCTGGACGGGGTTAAAATCGGGGGCGAAGAACCAACCATCATGGCTGGCCCCTGTGCGGTAGAGTCTGAAGAACAGCTTTTAAACACCGCCCATATTGTGAAGAAAGCCGGTGCAAAAATCCTGAGAGGTGGAGCTTTTAAACCAAGAACCTCCCCCTATACATTTCAGGGTTTAGGTGAAGAAGGCTTAAAATTACTGGCCAAAGCACGAACTGAAACAGGATTGAAAATAATTACTGAATTGATGGATCTAGACCACCTGGATCTAGTAAATAAATATACTGATATTATCCAGATTGGAGCTAGAAATATGCAGAACTATCCCCTTTTAACTGCTGTAGGGAGGACTAATACCCCAGTAATGCTTAAAAGAGGAATGTCAGCTACTATCAAAGAATGGCTGCTAGCAGCTGAGTATATTATGACCGAAGGAAATCAACAGGTCATCCTGTGTGAAAGAGGCATCAGAACTTTCAGTCAAGAAACACGAAACACACTGGATTTAAGTTCTGTTCCATTGGTACAAAGTATCAGTCATCTTCCAGTAATAGTTGATCCCAGCCATGGTACAGGTAAGTGGGAATTAGTTATTCCAATGGCCCGGGCTGGTATTGCAGTTGGTGCGGATGGTCTGATCATAGAAGTACATCCTGAACCAGGTAACGCATTATCTGACGGCCAGCAATCCTTAAAACCAGATAAATTTCAAAGATTGATGACAGAGATAGCCCAGATTAGCAGGGTAATAAAATCTAACCAAAATTAGGGATGGCAGGTGATAAATTATGCAGCATAATTTCGAACAAATATTGATCGTTGGCGTGGGTTTGATCGGTGGTTCTTTAGCAGCCGCCTTTAAGCAGAATAACATCGGCAGCAAAATAATTGGTATTGATCGAGAGATAAAAAGCCTTAGCTTTGCGCGTAAAAATAATTTAATCGATTCTTATTTTTTGGATTTAGATTCTCTGCAACTGCAGGAGATAGATTTAATAATTTTAGCCGCTCCAATTCAGGCTATTAAAACTACCATTAGCGAACTAGCTAGATATCCCTTAGAAGATACTGTCATAATAGACACAGGCAGCACTAAAAAAGAAATCGTAAAAACCATGAGTTTAAATGTTGATCCAGATAATTCTATCAAATGGATTGGAGGCCATCCGATGGCTGGGTTAGAAAAGAATGGAGTTGAATGGCATTCCTCTACCTTATTTGAAGAGTCTACGTTTATCTTTTCTCCTTTAAACAAGAATGATGTTAAAACAGAATGGTTTTATAATTTAAAAAATGTTTTTCAAAAAATAGGATGTAACCCGCTTATTATAGATGCTGCCATTCACGATCTATATTTAGCGTATATTAGTCATTTACCTCAACTACTGGCCTCTACTCTCTTCGCTCTGGTAAACAGACAGGAGGAAAACAAAGTCATTCGAAAGTTAGCAGGAAATGGATTTAAAGATATGACCCGTTTAGCTGCAAGTTCACCTCAATTATGGCAGGAAATATTTATTAGTAATAAAGATAATCTAAACAAAATTGTTGATGAATTAATGACCGAACTTCAAGCATTTCAATCGGCTCTAAGAGAAAATGATTCAGAAAAAATTATTACTTACCTTACTAACGCTAAAAATACTAATTTATTCAGGAGTTGAAAAATATGTTCGAATATTTTACTGCCGGTGAATCTCATGGCCCTAAACTTACCGCAATCATCAAATCACTACCTGCTAATTTAGAAATAAACATAAATAAGCTGAATGCTCAACTGGCAAGAAGACAACAGGGATATGGTCGAGGTAAAAGGATGGAAATTGAGCGAGATAAAGCTGAAATTTCTTCAGGACTTCGCCATGGTACAACCCTGGGATCTCCTCTGACTTTAGAAATCACCAACAAAGACTGGGTTAATTGGCGGGAGACTATGGCAATTTATAAAAATAAAGTTCCCCAAAAACTCGATTCTCGAAAGATAACCACCCCCAGACCTGGCCATGCCGATCTAGCCGGAGCTTTAAAATATAACTTCCGGGATATGAGAAACATTCTAGAACGAGCAAGTGCCAGAGAAACAGCCGCTAGAACCGGTGTAGGAGCGATCTGCCGTCAATTTTTAGATTCATTCTCTATCAAAATATATAGCCATGTAATTCAAATAGGAGATATAAAATCCCCCTCCTGGACTGAATTAAAAAAAACTATGAATCTGGACAGCCCTGAAATAATAAATGAATTTTTTACTAAACTCGACAGCACACCTCTCCGCTGCCATTCCGAAACTATAACAGAAGATATGATCAAATTACTTGACAGAGAAAAAGCAAACGGTGATTCAGTAGGGGGAATCTGTGAAATTATCTGTACCGGTTTACCGGTTGGTTTAGGAAGTCATCTCCATCCCGACACTAAACTTGATGGCAGATTAGCTGGAGCTCTTATGTCCATTCAGGCCGTGAAGGGAGTAGAAATAGGGGCGGGTTTTAAGGCAGCCAGTTTACCTGGATCTCAGGTTCATGATCAAATTTATTATGAAAATAATCAGTTTTATCGTAAAACCAATCAAGCTGGGGGCATCGAAGGAGGAATTTCTACAGGTTCAGAAATAATATTGAGAATTGGAGTAAAACCTATCCCAACTCTCTCAAAACCATTACAAACGGTAGATATTGATAGCAAAAAGTCTACCACGGCTGCTAAAGAAAGAGCTGATAACTGTGCTGTACCCGCTGCTGGAGTAGTAGCAGAAGCAGTATCATCAATTATTCTGGCCCAGGCCTTCACAGCCAAATTTGGAGGAGACTCTATGAAGGAAATAACAAGAAATTACGAGGGATATATAAAGCAGATTCAAGACTTCTAAGGGAATAAGGTGATTTCTAGTGCTGGAAAAAATAAATGTCGACTTAAAAAATAAAAGTTATCCAATCTATATTGAAGCCGGTCTGCTAGAACAAACAGGCAATATTTTCAGAACACATTTTCCTGAAACCAAACATAAAGTTTTGATAATATCTGATGATAATGTCTTCCCTATTTACGGGAAAATTGTAAAAGAACAACTACAACAAATTAGTCAACAAGTAAAGCAAACTATAATTCCCGCCGGAGAACCAAGTAAAGATATTGAAAATTTAAAACACATATATAATATTTTACTAAAAAATAAATTTAATAGAAGTTCTGTAATTATAGCTTTAGGGGGGGGGGTAGTAGGTGATCTAGCTGGGTTAGCCGCCGCTACTTATATGCGGGGAATTAATTTTCTCCAGTTCCCTACCTCACTCCTTGCTCAAGTAGACAGCAGCGTTGGAGGTAAAACCGCAATTAATTTTCAGAGCTATAAGAACATAATCGGTTCTTTTTACCAACCTAAATTTGTCCTGGTTGATACTAAAACACTATTAACCTTAAACGAACGGGAATATAGAACCGGTTTGGCTGAAGTAATTAAATACAGCGTCAGCCTGGATGCTGATTTTTTCTATTTACTTGAAGATAATAAGAAAGCTATCAAAGCTAAAGACCTTTCTCTTTTGAAGAATATTATAGAACACTGCTGCCGATTGAAAGCAGATATAGTTAAACAAGATGAAATGGATACAGATATAAGAGCGAAATTGAATTTAGGTCATACAATCGGACATGGAATCGAAGCTTCTGGAAACAAGATTAATCATGGGGAATCTGTTGCCATTGGGATGGTTTACGAAAGTTATCTTGCACAGAAATTAGGTCTGATAAAGACCCAGCAAATTAATAGAATTATAGATCTACTAAGATTTTTCCAGCTACCTGTTCAAATACCTGATGAATTAAATAAAAAATCGATACTTAGAAAAATCAAACTGGACAAAAAAGCAAAAGCAGACAAAATTTTCATGGCACTACCTCAAAATATCGGCAGTACAATTATTACTGCTAATTGGGATGAATCCGCCCTAAAAGAAATATTAAAATTTTAAATAGATCAATTCATAGAGAAGAGGGAAAGACAACGTTGTCTTTCCCCGTTTAACTAAATTTAATATTGAGTTGTGAATTAACTCTCTTCTCCGACTTCTATTCTCTCCAGTTCTATACAATCTCCTGTACAATCCTCACTACAGTGAGGACATTCAGGTTCTTCTCCTTCTAACGGAGAATCCATTGTTATAATAAAATCTTCACCACAACATTGACAGAGATATTTATATTTTATCATATTAATTCCCCCCTACTCTTATATTTTATGATTGAAACTTCACCTTCTACCCTTCAGTAGAAAGTAATTCCTGAGATGAACTGATCAATTCGTTTAGTTGATCAAGCATAATCTCCTTCATTAACTCACATGCTTCTATAAACTTCTTATTACTTATCCGATAATAGACATGCAGCCCATCTTTCCGGCTGGTCACCACCCCACTCTCTTTTAAAAGGGATAAATGTTGAGAAATACTTGCTTTACTTGCTTCAACCTGTTCAGCAAGTTGATTAACATTTTTTTCACCATTTTTTAAAATATAAATGATTTCTATCCGTTTGGCATTTGCTAAAACTTTACAAACCTCAGCCTGCATTTCATAAACTTTTTTATTATTAATCGCCCTCCACCCCCTATTTGGGTAATTCAGCTTATTAATTAATTGTTTTATTAACTAATTATATTATATCAAAGTCGAAAATTTTATCAAGATGAAATTTTACATTTTATTCATTATGATTTATACCATTTACTCATACTTAAAGGACAGGCAATATTGCCTGTCCTTTAATAATAGGGGATAAGGTTTATTAACTTAGATATTGAGTTAGTTAATTAGTCGGTTCATTATCAGTTAGTTCATTTATTACATTAACCTCATAAGATCCATCTGCATTAACCACTATTTCAAACAGATTCCAGTGCATTCCTTCGGAATCTGTAGGCACATCGTAAGTTGTCCAGGTTCCTTCTTCTCTTATTCTGACCTGAGCCCCTGACTCACTAATATCAGCAATTTCTTCTCCATCTTCTGCGTCATGTAGAGAGTAATTTTTAACATAATATATATAGGTGCCCTCATAACTGTTTTCTATCTTAATAGTTTCAGGTTGATCTTTTTCATAAGTCAATATATCCTGGTCTAGATTAGAGTAAGGATAACTAGATAGACTACCCTGATCATCAAAATAAACATGAAATCCTTCTGGATTTTGCTCAGTAGCTGGAACTAGTAAGTGAGCATCCAAATCTTCAGGTCCGCCGTCCCAGGTTAATTCAAGTAAAATATTAATGTCTTGTTCTACGATTTCTTCATCACTATCTTCAGTTGTATCATCAGTGTTATCATTATCTTCACTATCACTAGAATCCTCTTTGTATAGACTAAAATCTCTTTCTATTACTGAACCATCATTCTCAATTTCAATAGTTCTGCTTTCAGATTCATAACCTTCTTGAACGACTGTTATTTCTGTATTATTTTTAACTCCTTCTAATCTATAAGATCCATCACTTTCAGTTGTAGTTATTGTATTACTATCACTTCGAGTTATTCTAGCGTCTGCTATTGGTTCTGAAGGGTCAGTAAAACTTTCTACCACTGTACCTGTAACATCTCCACGAATAGGACGATCTCCTGTATAAGTAACTAAGTCTTGAGAAGATTCACATCCGGTAATTACAACAACAAGCAGCACCAGACCGATTAGTACGCTAAATTTTTTCCGGTTTTGCATTATATCACTCCTTTTAAAGACATATCCAATATGTAAAATATCTATAAAAACGAAAAAACTACTCCGCAGAGTAGTTAAATTAATACCTCTCCGGTAGCTGAACCATCCAAATTAATTTGGACTTCAAGCTTTGCGAGCCTGCCTTGCGACAGGTGTGCCTTTTTCTAAGGTGAAATATTTAGTTTTTTTTATAACTTGTTTTTAATTATAATACATTAAATTAAGTAATTATATAGTGTAAAAGACTCAATTTAGCTCAATAAAGTAAAAAAAGACAGCCTGAAATAACTCAGACTGTCTTATCCTCAAAAATTTCATCATTAGTAATTGGCTACTCGTTATTTTCTGTTTCAGATTTTTCTTTTTTATGGCCGAATTTAGCTTTAGCTACTCCTTCAGCCTTATCAAGAATTTCTGGCATCATTTGAAATAATTTATCTAATGAGCCTCGTCCCTCCAGTTTGACCAACTCAACCTGACCTTTATTAGTAATTAGAATCGCATCAGGAGATATTCTACAGCCCAGACCTCCTCCCCCGCCTTCAGTATTAGACTTATCTTTATTTTCGCCTCCAAAACCTCCACCTAAACCAAATGAAGCTGTGACTATAGGAACTAATTTTATATCATCTATGACAATAGGATCGCCGATAACTGTTTCTGTCTTTAAAAATTTATCCAATCTACTAAACATTACTTCTAAGACGTCTTTTGCTTCTTCCATTTTTTCTCCCCCCTAAATTTTTTGATTAATAATTTTTTCAATAGACCAGTCCCAATCAAAAATTTTAAAATTTCCCAAATAATCCTTGCCCCGATAAAGCTGCCTTCTATTTCTCCGTGAGAATTAAGCACCTCCTTTGTCCAGTCAATATTAATCTCAACAGGAAAACCAGGCTTAGAACCTTTGATGGTATGGTGGAAAGCTGATATCAACCCGTTATAATAAGGGTCATAAGTCCCCAGTAAAAAGTAAATATATAAATGATTCGGCTTAAATATATCAAATAAACCTTTTACCAATTCCTTTATTTTACTTAGATTATCTTTTATAAATACTAATATCTCTTTATGGAAGTAACTTTTAGCCTTACCAGATTCAGCTTTTTCCTTAGTCTCATCTTCAATCTTCTTCTCAAGTTCTTCTCCTTTTTTCTTCTTATCATCAGTAAAGGTATAAATCCTTAGATTAAATAAATATAAACTAGTAATATGCTCATCTTCCGTGTGATCTAACCTGATTTTTAAGAATATAAATCCAAATTTAATATTATACCTCAATTTTTTAACATAATCATATTTTAATTCGTAATATAACGGCAGTAATATCAGTATTAGAGGTAATAATATCAAGAGAAGTAATATTATTAAAAATATTTTAATCATATCTAAACCCTCTTTCCCAAAAATTTTTAAGACTTTTAGAGGATAATAGTCTTTTATATATAAAATAAATAAAGATGTATCATCTAGATAAGCAAACATAATAATCGATGCGGGGAATGATGAGAATAGTAATAAATTTATTAGTTGATTTCTCTACCAAAACAATTATTGAAGAAATGATTAAAAATTAAATATTTTAACAAGCTAAAGTAACTACTTATATGATTTGAACTTTGCACGCTTTATTTCCTACTTTAACCAAATTATAATATATTAAGCTAACTGATTATATAAGATAAAAGACTCAATTTAGCTCATTAAAGTAAAAAAGACAGCCTGAAATAACTCAGACTGTCTTATCCTCAAAAATTTCATCATTAGTAATTGGCTACTCGTTATTTTCTGTTTCAGATTTTTCTTTTTTATGGCCGAATTTAGCTTTAGCTACTCCTTCAGCCTTATCAAGAATTTCTGGCATCATTTGAAATAATTTATCTAATGAGCCTCGTCCCTCCAGTTTGACCAACTCAACCTGACCTTTATTAGTAATTAGAATCGCATCAGGAGATATTCTACAGCCCAGACCTCCTCCCCCGCCTTCAGTATTAGACTTATCTTTATTTTCGCCTCCAAAACCTCCACCTAAACCAAATGAAGCTGTGACTATAGGAACTAATTTTATATCATCTATGACAATAGGATCGCCGATAACTGTTTCTGTCTTTAAAAATTTATCCAATCTACTAAACATTACTTCTAAGACGTCTTTTGCTTCTTCCATTTTTTCTCCCCCCTAAATTTTTTGATTAATAATTTTTTCAATAGACCAGTCCCAATCAAAAATTTTAAAATTTCCCAAATAATCCTTGCCCCGATAAAGCTGCCTTCTATTTCTCCGTGAGAATTAAGCACCTCCTTTGTCCAGTCAATATTAATCTCAACAGGAAAACCAGGCTTAGAACCTTTGATGGTATGGTGGAAAGCTGATATCAACCCGTTATAATAAGGGTCATAAGTCCCCAGTAAAAAGTAAATATATAAATGATTCGGCTTAAATATATCAAATAAACCTTTTACCAATTCCTTTATTTTACTTAGATTATCTTTTATAAATACTAATATCTCTTTATGGAAGTAACTTTTAGCCTTACCAGATTCAGCTTTTTCCTTAGTCTCATCTTCAATCTTCTTCTCAAGTTCTTCTCCTTTTTTCTTCTTATCATCAGTAAAGGTATAAATCCTTAGATTAAATAAATATAAACTAGTAATATGCTCATCTTCCGTGTGATCTAACCTGATTTTTAAGAATATAAATCCAAATTTAATATTATACCTCAATTTTTTAACATAATCATATTTAAACCCTCTTTCCCAACAAAACATTATTTTGACTGGAGACGGTAAAAAGAGAGGAGATTAATAATTTAACTAATATGACCTCGACTATGAATGAACAGACCACAACAATAATGAATAAAATTATTGAACCTATCAATGGAATTTCTAAATAGATATAATAGCCAAAAGTTGGATACCAGTAGTCAAGATATAGCTGAGGCCATGAAAGAAGTTACTTAGATCAGTGAAAACAATTTCATTCAGGCTGAAGATATTAGTGCAGTAAGTGAAGAACAAAATAATTCAACCTCAGTCGGTTTCAATAAATTTTATTCTCGAGGACTTTCAGGCACTATTATCCAGGCAACTATATAAGCTAACAGCCCTGAACCAGCACCAAAAAACAACAAAATAAATAATAAACGAATCAATACCGGATCTACCTGAAAATAATTAGCGATACCCCCACAGACTCCAGCAATTATTCTTTCCTGCCTCGACCTATATAACTTCTTTCTATCCTCCATAATCCAACCCTCCTTTTTGGGTTCAACTAAGATAACTATTTAATTTCTTTAAAAACAACTCAATATCTGTAACCAGACCTATAGTTTGGGCAGTGCCTCTATCGGCCAATTTTGTAATTGTAGCAGGATTAATATCCACACAGACAGACTTAACTTCTGCACTGAGCAAATTCCCAGTAGCGATCGAATGGAGCATTGTGGCCAGCATGAGGACCAAATTCACTCCTTCTAATTTAGACCGCATGGCTGACTGAGCCTCAATGGAATCAGTAATAACTTCAGGCAAAGGCCCGTCATCTCTGATAGAACCAGCCAAAACATAGTCCAAATTATTTCTAACTGCTTCATACATAATTCCCTCATTTAAAATACCCTGATCAACTGCTTTAGCTATTGAACCTGCCTGCCTAATTTTATTGATTGCCTGGAGGTGAAGCCCATGGCCTATTCCTTTACTCCCAACTTCAGATAAAGGAGAATCTAAAGAAGTATTGTACAAAGCAGCTTCAATATCATGGGTGGCTAAAGCATTGCCAGCAAAGAGAACATCGACATAACCATTCTTTATCAAAGCAGCCAGTTCTTTTCGAGCATTAGTATGGATAATCGCAGGTCCTCCTACCACTAGCACTTTACCTTCCTGTGCTTTAATCTTTTTAATCTCTCGGGCAATTTCCTTGATTATTTTAGTTTTGGGCTTTTCTGAAGAAGTCTTGCTGGTCATAAAACCAAACCTGGAAGGAATTAAGTCGTTCTCAGAAGTCTTAAGCTTAATACCATTTTCGCCAACTACAATTAAATCTCCTGCTTTCACATCATTAATTGCCACTAATTCAGCTCGACCATCGATTACTTTAATTGCGCAATCCATCTCGGCCCTATCTACTTCTTTCCATGTATTATGAAAGAAAACGTAAGTAGGTAAATTTGTAGTGACATAAAATCCTTCTGGGAAAACTCCATCTTTGGGTGCTGGTCTCAACTTAACCTCTTCATATTTTTCATTAATTAAATTATTCATAATCATCATAATTCCTCCTTTTTTTCTTATTATAAACAAAAAAATCCCGTTCCCAAGGAACGAGATAAACTCGTGGTACCATCCTAATTAATAAAACCCACTTTTTTAGTTACAGCATTCAGCGATAACCTATCTCTATAACGGGAGAACTCCGGCAAACCTTAATGTTAGGGTTCAGGTTGCGACTCACAGGTGGGATCCTGATCACAGTCTTTAGCATATTAATATATTGAATTACTAACTTATATTATAAACTATTTTTTAGCATTAGTCAAATAAAGTTTAATTATTCTGGCAGTAATTTATAATAATCCTGGTAATTCTCTGTACTTCTGCAGCAGAAAAATATTCCGCCTGGCTGCTCTCCTCATTTATTACTAATCCTAACAAGTTATCATTTCCAGTTTGGCTTATTCTTTTCTTACCCAGAGCAGGTCTATATATTTCAATTTTAGGAATATTAGAATACTTATAACCCTCCACCAGAATAACATCTACTCCATCCATATATTTTGTCACAATTTCTGTCAGGGCCATCTCCTTGGCAGTCTTTTTAATTAAAGCAACTTTGTTTGGTGAAGAAAGAATAACTTGATCAGCTCCTGCCTGAGTATGTCTCCAGGAATCTTTGCCTGGTTTGTCTATTGTAAAATCCTGGTGATGATGTTTTATTACCCCGACCTTTAAATCCGCTTGCTTTAGTTGGGGGATCAGTTTTTCTAAAAACTCAGTCTTCCCACTATTACTGTAACCAACGATTCCTATAACTGAATCCATCTTAATCATCCTCTAACTTATAATATTGAAGATATTCGGGTAAAATTTCGTCTTTAGCGCGCCGATATTCTTCTGGCGTATTAATGTTGTAAAAATGATATGGAAAAGCATCTAAATCAGCAAGTTTTTCTTTCCTGACGTATTCCATTGAAATATCATCATAAAAACTTATTATCCGTCTTCTTCTATCGGCAATGGCCCGTTCTACTGCCATCACTACTCTTTTATTATATATTGCAAATAAAGGTTCTATATATCCCTTTTCATCCACAGGAGCTAAACCGTCTTTAGTAACTTTAGATTCCATCCACTTAATAATTTTCAAGCTCAAAAAAGGCATATCACAACCCAAAAAGAAATTATAGGGTGACGAAGTAACAGTCAAACCAGTATATATGCCTCCTAAGGGGCCAGCCTCCTTTATATCTTCATATACTTTTATATCATATCCATTAAAATCATTCTTATCTTTTACAATTAAGCTAACATTGTATTCTTCGGTCAATCTAGTCACAATAAATTCAAGAATGGTTTTGCCTTGATATAATTCCAAATGAGGTTTATCAGCAGATTTCATCCTGCTGCTCTGGCCGCCAGCTAATATAAATATGTTCAATTTATTTCACCTGCATTTTATATGTGATAAAAATTCAAAAGTTTAGGATATACAACCTGCTTATAAGCCTGCTCCACTGCTGTAGGTTTACCTGAGAGGGCAAAAATTTTCGTATCATCCTTATACGCTAAGATATAAGTAGCAGAACTTTTTGCATGACTCGAAATATCTTTGATTTCAGCATCGATTTCAGCCAAAACATTTCCCATCAAGTCTTTATCCCCTTGACCTAAACCACCTGTAGAAATAATGACATCCGTCTCGGGAATATACTTGAGTAAGATTTGACTAATCGCCTTTAATTCATCTGAAACTACTTCATCTGCCCTCGGAACTAAACCGATTTCTTGCAATTTACCCCGTAAAAAATAAGCATTACTATTATATATCTTGCCTGGTTTCAAATCTTCACCAGGTTCAATCAATTCACTGCCTGTGGAAACTATAGCCACCTCTGGATCACTTAAAACCTGAATATATTCAAGACCGAAGGAAGCCAGCAGGGCCATATTCTCAGCTGTAAGTATAGTACCCTGTCGAAGAAGCAGATCGTCTTTCCGATAAAGGGAACCTGCCTGTTTTATATTCTGACCAGGACAAATGTTATTTTTAAAAGTTATTTTGTCTTCCTTAACCTGTAAAACATCTTCTGTTTTCAGAACTACATCCACCCCCGGAGGAACTGCGGCTCCAGTCATAATTTTTACAGCCTGACCTGATTCTACTGTGCACCGCAAAAAATCCCCAGCATTTAGCTTATATTCGATCTGTAAACTAACCACCTGTCTGGGTTCAAGGCAGGATTTACTATTAAAACCATAACCATCGACAAGAGAATAATCAAAAAAAGGCAGTGATCTGGGAGCAAAAAAATCATCAGCCAATCGCCTGCCCCAGCTATTCCTAAGCTTAATTTTTTTAGTCTTCATCTTAACTATTACCTTCACCATGAGCAAAACGACTGGCTGCTGCCGAAGCAAGAGCTGCTACTAGGTCATCGATAAAAGTGTTGACCTCAACCCCTTTTTTTGTGTCTAATTCCTTTAAAATCCCAATCTTTTCTTTATCTAAATAACCATAACTGGTCAAGCCAATCGTCCCATATAGATTAACTATGGACAAAGGAAGAATTTCATCAATCCCGTAAAGCCCTTCATCTCTTTCTACAATTTCTTGAAGTGGATGAGGTAATTGCTTCGATTCTGCTAGTTCATCCAGGGCTATTCCAGTAAGAATTGCATGAGCCACTTCTCGTTTTTGCAATACTGCATCAACATGTTCCAGACAAATTTCAATGGTTATCTCATCCGAATAAGGTTCTTGCAAGATCATAACAAGTTCTGCTATTTCTTCTAATGTAACTCCTCTTTCCTTCAATACTTCTTTTGATTTTTCATATAACTCCTGCATTGATTCCTTCATAAAATCACCTCAATTTTAGTTTTAATCTAACTTGATTAAAATTATATCGGTATTATCAAGAAGTTTCTTAGAAAATTCATCGGCATATCCCTGTTTAAAGTAAATCTTATCTACCCCAGCGTTAATTAAAAGTTTAGTACAGATTACACAGGGTTGGTGAGTGCAGTAAACCACTGAGCCCTCTGTTTTTACTCCATGAAAAGCTGCTTGAGCCACC
Organism: Bacillota bacterium; assembly: GCA_051745085.1. GTDB lineage: Bacteria > Bacillota > Halanaerobiia > Halanaerobiales > Halarsenatibacteraceae > Halonatronomonas. The sequence goes on from JBNJDR010000001.1 coordinate 89,008, forward strand.
AGGTTCTGTTCTGCATGAACACCCCTACATATCTCATGACGCTCTCCACTCGGGACTTTTAGTTCTTTCCTTAAACAACCTGTTTCTTCACAATGAACTATTCCTTTGGGGGCGCCGTTATAACCGGTAGCCAGAATCTGTTTATCTTTTACTAAAACAGCCCCAACTTTTCTCCTAATACAAGTTGCTCTACTAGCAGCCAATTCCGCCATTTCCATAAAATACTCGTTCCAGTTCGGTCTTTTCATTTGATTCACTCCCACTTGCTTACCATGCTTATATAATAATATCATTAAAGAGCTTGAATATGCAATTAAAAAAGCCCCTGTTGGGGCTTAAGTAAAACTTTAGTTTCTTAATCTGATAGTTTTTTAATACAATTTTTACAAACGGTAGTCTCCTCAAATTCTACAATATCTTCTTGATTATTACAAAAAATACAGGATGGCTTATATTTTGTTAAAATAATCTTATCTCCTTCAACGTAAACTTCCATCGGATCTTTCCTCTCAATATCCATTGTATTTCTCAACTCTTTGGGAATAACAACTCTACCTAGATCATCAACCTTTCTTACAATCCCTGTAGCTTTAACAGTAATATAAATCCCCTCCAAAATAAATATTTTACTAATCATTGGTTTAATTATACATTATAATAAATATTTTCTCAATATTTATTGAGAATAGATGTATTCTAATTCCAATATTTCTTCTACAAAATCCCTAACAATACTATGATTGCCTCCGGTAATCTGCCCACTTTTCAAACAAGAATACCCACCTGGAGCCCAGACCACTCCACCTGCTTCTTCAACCAATAAAGAGCCAGCAGCCATATCCCAGGGATTTGATCTAGGTAAAAAGGCAATATCTATCCTGCCCGCAGCAGTATAAGCTAAATCAATAGCCTGAGATCCTCCCATTCTAATATTACCAAAATACTCTCCTAATCTCCCTAATAACCTGCGTTTCTTTACAGAATCCAGATACCCAATATATTCTGTGGCTATGCAGCATTCAACCAACTTATTCACAGAACCTACATAAATTCGCTTATCATTAAGATAAGCTCCATCACCTGCTGAGGCGGTAAATAACTCATCATGGTAAGGATCATATACAGCACCAACTACCACACTGTTACTACAATATAGCGCCAAAGAAACAGAAAAAAAAGGTAATCTCCTTAAATAGTTCATGGTCCCATCTAAAGGATCAATAATCCAAAATCTCTTTTTATCTAAACCAAAGTTTAATTCCTCTTCCGACATAATACCATCGTCAGGAAAATAAGACTTAATCACATTCCCTATTGCCTCTTCAGCAGCTAAATCAACTTCACTGACAAAGTGACCTGGCTCTTTCTGCCAGCGTTCTGGATTGCTTTTAAAATGTTTGATTATGATTTTACCGGCTTCCTTTACAGCTTCAGAAGCAGCTTGTAATTCTTTGTCGTAGTCACTCATTAATAATCACCTTCTCTAATACTTTCTTTCTTCATAGCCAAAACCAGGTATTTTATATTTCTCCTCTATCACATCGATCAATTTTGTCGTACTTAAAACAATAATCAAATAGATAATAGCTATTATAAAATACACCCGGAAGAATTGATAATTACGACTGGCAATAAATTTCCCCTGGGTCATAAGGTCAGGAGCACCAATTATATATGCTAATGAAGTGTATTTAAGGATATAGATTAATTCGTTGGTCCAGGCCGGAATTGATAATCTAATTGCCTGAGGTAAAACTATATAAACTATCGTCTTCCACCTGCTCATTCCCAGTGAATATGCAGACTTATATTGATCTGCACCTATTGATTCAATAGAACCTCGTGTATATTCAGCCTGATAAGCCGCACAATTAATAGTAAAACCTAGATAAGCTACCGTAACAGCAGTCATATTAATCCCATATGGAGGCAGAGCAAAATACAAAATAAACAACTGAGCCAGCATAGGCGTTCCTCTAATCAATTCTATATACGCCGTAGATAACCAGGCGATTGGTTTATTACCATACGCACGTCCAAAAGCAAGAAGCACCCCAAACACGGTACCAAAAAACATTACTACTACGGTAAGCGATAATGTAAACTTTAGACCGTCCAATAAGCGGGGGAAATTAGATATGAATATATCTAAAATTAAATAATTCGAAAAAAATTCAAGCAAGTTTACTCACCGCCTTTACCATAAAGATCATCTAACTTGAAGAGAAAATCTCGGGTTCTCTGATGATCCGGCATAGCAAACATTGTTTCTGGATCTGCCTGTTCAACGATCTTCCCTTTTTCCATGAATATTATTTCATCTGAGACAGATCGAGCAAAGCCCATCTCGTGAGTTACTACTAACATTGTCATTCCCTGTTCAGCCAATTTTTTCATTACATTTAAAACCTCACCGATCAGTTCAGGGTCAAGCGCTGAAGTAGGTTCATCGAAAAGCATTAATTTCGGCTCCATAGCTAAGGCCCTGGCAATAGCAACTCTCTGTTTCTGCCCTCCTGATAATTGAGCTGGATATTGGCCGGCTACTTCTGCTAAACCAACTCGCTCTAATTCAAATTTTGCTTTTTCTTCTGCTTCTTTTTTGTTGACATTTTTAACCTTTGTTAAACCGATCATAACATTTTTTAAAGCAGTTAAATGATGAAACAGGCCGAACCCCTGAAATACATAACCGATCTCCTGTCTAATTTCATTAATATTTTTACTCGATACAATTTCAGTATCTTCCAGCCAAATTTTCCCTCCATCCGGAACGATCAAGCGGTTAACACAGTTTAATACTGTGCTTTTACCTGTTCCACTAGGACCTATAATAACTTTGTTCTCTCCTGGCTGTAATGAAAACGAAATTCCATCCAGGACAAGATTATCTCCAAAGCTCTTTTTCAGATTCTCAATTCTTAAAAGCGGTTTTGCACCCATCAGCCAGACTCAACTCCTATACCAGGTATTTTTAATTTTGCTTCTAGTTTCTTTAATAATCTAGTTACACCGTAAGTTAAAATGAAATATATTAATGCAATTAACAAAAATATCGTCAAAGGGTCATACTCAACTGCTATTATATATTGCCCCTGACGTAAAAGCTCAGCTACTCCCAAAGCATACGCTAGAGATGTATCTTTTAAAATAATCGCATACTCATTGGCAAAAGGTGGTATGAAAACCCGAATCGCCTGAGGAATAATTATAAAGAAAAAAGTCTTATACTTGCCCATGCCTAAAGAATAAGCAGCTTTGATTTGATCTGAACCTACCGATTTGAAAGCTCCGCGAAAAATTTGAGACATGTACGCAGCTGAACGAATTCCTAAACCGAGCACAGCAGCAGTAAACGGCTGCAGCCTAACTCCCACTTCAGGCAGACCATAAAAGACTAACAAAAGTAGTACAAGCTCAGGAATACTCCTAAAAACTTTCTCATAAATACTAACAATCCAACGAATAGGTTTATTACCATAATTCTGACCAAAAGCCAGAATTAATCCTAAAATTAAACCAAATAATAAGATCGCCACCGTCAATTGAATAGTAATAATTGTCCCTCCCAGCAAAGCTGGAAGGGAACGTTGAATTAAGTCAAATTTATCTAACAAGATTAATCACCCAGACTTCCTTAAAAATATTCTGCTAAGAGCTCGTCCATTACTCCGCTTTCAATTACATCTGCTAAACCTTCATTTAATGTTTCTAATAATTCATTATTTCCATCTGCTACCGCTAGGCCATATTCTTCACCTGTAATAATCTCGGCAACCATCTCTACTGGATTATCCTGGGCATATCTTTGCGCTACAGGAGTATCCAAAACTACAGCTTGAACATTTTCATTTACTAAATCCTGGACAGCCAACACAAATGTATCAAAGTTAACAACATCACCCGTTAAAATATCAGTATTTAATAAATTTTCTTCAACCCAGAGATCACCGGTAGTACCAGTCTGAACGGCCAGGCGATTATCTCCATAAAGAACTGTAACATTATTATCGCTATCTTCTTTAACTAAAACAGCCTGATTAGCAGAATAATATGGGTCAGTAAAATCAACTACTTGTTCTCTTTCTTCGGTAATTGTCATACCTGCAGCTACAATATCAATTGTTCCTGCATTTAAACCTGGAATTAAAGAATCGAAGCTAATATCAACAAATTCAATTTCAAACCCCTGACTCTCTGCAATAGCCTTCATTAGGTCAATATCGAAACCAACAATTTCTCCATCTTCAACATACTCGAAAGGTGGAAAGCCTGCACTGGTACCTACTACATAGCTCTGGGCATAAACATATCCCCCAGTAAAAACAACCAGACCAATCACTAACAACATAACTAAAAAACTTCTTCTCATATTACTACCTCCTTTGTTTTTATAACCAGTTATTTTACATTATTCGAGATTAAAGCAAAATCTCCTTTAATATTTTAAAGTGATAAGTTATTTTATATTGAAATTAGATAGCTTTTTCCCTCCAGGTTCCCCGCTTAAACCAGAGTATTAAGAGAAGCAAACCAACTACTTTAGCCAGAAAAATTCCCCACCATATTCCTGCTCTGCCATAATTCATAATGTTGCTTAGTATATAAGCAAAGGGAATCTGAAATATCCACAGAGTTAATAAACGAAAGAAAGTCTGTTGGAGTGTCTTGCCAGCTCCATTTAAAGCTCCACTCAAGACTATTTGTGCGCCCAAAAAGACAAAAGCGAAAGCCGAAATTCTTAAATAATTTGCTCCGATTCTAATAACCTCGGGATCATCGGTAAACAAAGCGATAGCCCAGGGAGAGATAACCAGAAAGAGTATAGCCAGCACCAGCATGATAGTAAAGATAACCCCTGTACCTAACCAGGAAACCCTGTTGGCTTCATCGGGTTGCTCGGCGCCCAAATGCTGTCCTACCATTATCCCTGTAGCCCGTCCCATCCCGAAAGCAGGCATTCTGATCACTGCCGTTATCCTGTTAGCGATCCCCCAGGCTGCCAGAGTTACCGTGCCAAAATCTGCTACAATGGCGGTCATCACAGTTAAAGCCAGGGCCATAGCCGAGTCTCCTAAAGCGGCTGGAGTACCAATTTTAATGATTCTTTTGATCATAGCCATATCAGGCAAAAAATCCTGAAACTTTAATTTGATTTCTGAAAGGCCAAAGAACATAATGTAGATTCCCACTAAACCGGCAGCCAGGCGGGAAAGGACAGTAGCTAAAGCTGCGCCCCCTATTCCCATCTCCGGGAAGATCGACCACCCGAAGATAAAAAAAGGATCTAAAATTAGATTCATAACTACTGTAAATATCTTAATCTGCATCGGCGTAATAGTATCTCCAATTCCCTCTAAAACAGAAGAAAAAATATAATATATAAAAATTATTGGAATACCGGAAACGTAAATCCTAAAATAATCTAAGGCCAGAGGCAGCACCTCAGGTTCTGCTCCAATTAAGAGAAACATAGCTTCGCTAAAATAAAGAGCAGCAGCAGTAAATATTAAAGATATAAATATTGCTAAAACAAATATCTGTCCTGTAGCCCGACTGGCCATTTTAGGTTTATCTGCTCCTGTATACTGAGAAACCAGAGCCACCCCTGCAATCGAAAAACCGGCCCCCATTGAATAAACAATAAACAAAAGAGGAAAAGACAGAGAGATAGCTGCCAGATATTCTGGTCCCAGTCTCCCTACCCAGAAAGTATCTGCTAATTGGTACATTAGATGCATCCCTTGACCAATGATAATAGGCCAGGATAACTTAAATAAAGTCGGTAAAATCGGTTGATCTATAATTTCTAATTTAGTATTTAACTGCCTCTTCAAAATATCATCCTTTCCTGCTGCAAACTATTATAATAACTCTTCAACTTTATCTTGAGCCAGGGACCGTTCAATAATTTCATAATCAATATACTGATCATCAAACCTGGCCACCTGGAGCAGAATACTATCTTCCTTTATCTCTAAACTAATGATCTCTTCAGTATCAGCTAGCTCGATAACCTGCTCAAGATCTGCTGTTCCCAGATCAAGAAGATATAAATCTCCACCTACACTGACCGTCCCATAAGCGTAGCCCACAATTACGAGCAGATGATTATTATCATACCACCACACCCCTTTAGGACTCATATCCTCAGCTAAATTTGCAGGGCCCAGTACCTTTTTATGTTCTTTATTTTGTAAATTGTAAACATATATCGAGCCAGGCTGTTCCCATTCAAAGGGGGCAATGTAAATTAAAGCTGTTCTATCTGGAGAAATAGCAGGTAGTGAAGGGTTATTTTCCGATAAGGTAAGCTCCTCTGTAGGAGTATTTATTTTAAGATATTGTTCCTCACGATACTCAATCATTTCTTCTGATAACTTATATTGTTCCATTTGATTAAGATTATAATAGGCCAAATAAATTCCCAACCCAAACATTGCTACAAATATAATAATAAATATAAGTAATTTTTTGCGCTTTAACATTAACTTCCCCCCACCTGTGAAACCTAAATAACAATATCCCCTGAAGCTATCCTCTCAGGGGATTATTTATACAGAATTTAGCTCCAAGTTAAGCTATTGTTAAGGCGATCTCCATCATATCTGTAAAAGTTCTTTCTCGTTCTTCTGCTGTAGTTTCTTCACCAGTTACTAAAGAATCACTAACAGTTAATAGAGATAGAGCCTGAATCCCATATTTGGCTGCTAAAGTGTATAATTCTGCAGTTTCCATTTCTACAGCTAAAACCCCATACTGTCTCCATACTTTATGCCATTTAGGGTCATCCTGATAGAACATATCAGAACTATAAATATTTCCTACAGTTACGTTTACCTGATTTGCTTTGGCCACTTCATAAGCATCCTTAAGCAGATGAAAATCTGCAGTAGGTGAGTAACTTTGACCGTTAAAGCGAATATCATTCATTTTAGAATTACTGCAGGCTCCTTTAGCTAAAATAACATCTCTGATTTCTACCCTATCGCTAATTGCTCCACATGAACCTACCCGCATAATCTTATTTACACCATAATCTCTAATTAATTCATTTACATAAATAGATAAAGAAGCCATGCCCATGCCTGAACCCTGAGCAGAAACTTTTTTGCCCTGATAAGTTCCAGTATAACCATACATTCCTCTTACCTCATTATAACATTTAACATCTTCCAGGTAATTCTCAGCGATAAACTTAGCCCTAAGAGGATCTCCAGGCAGTAAGACTGTTTCGGCGATATCACCCTGCTTTGCTCCTATGTGTACTGACATAATAGCCCTCCTTTACCTTATTAAATAAAGAACCTAAGTGCCTTTGGAATAACTTCAATTTCCACCGGGAAATCGGGACCTTCTTCTCCATCAATATCTGTCCCTTCTGAATTGTTTTCATTTAAATTTTCTATTTTATAATAACTGGACTGAAGATGGAAAATATTATTAGCAGAAAACTTTTTATTTATAAATACATCAATTAAGGAGTTAAACATATCATAAAAATTACCATATCTAATCGCAACTAATTCAAACTTACCATCGGAGAGATCAGTATAATCAGAAAGATTATCGAACCCGCCTGCTCGACCGCTGTTCAAAATCAAAAATATAAATATTTTCTCTTCTATAACTTGCTCATCAGTTTGAATTTTTAAAGAAAGCGGCTTGATATTAGGTATCTCTTGAATTCCTCGCAAATAATAAGCGATATTGCCCAGCCTATTTTTTAAGGTAATATCTGTATCATGAGGAACCCTGGTTAGAAAGCCGCCTGCACAAACGTTTATAAAATAACTGTCATTGATTTTGCCTGCGTCAACTGAAATAATTTCATTATTATCTATTATATCTTTAATTTCCGAAATATCAGTAGATAAGTTCAAATAACTAGCAAAATCATTTGAAGTGCCAGTAGGAATAATATAGATAGGAATGATTAGCTGAAGTTCCAGTAAAGCACTGGTAATCCAACTTATAGTTCCATCTCCTCCAGCAATTAGTATTATATCTATTCTGGATGAATCAATTCGCTGGAAATATTCCAATGGATTAAGATCATTGGTACTTATAATATTTATTAAATAATCACTCTGAAATTCCTGGATAAACCAGTCTAAATTATCAACAAAACTACCATCGCCAGCTTTAGGGTTATAAATTAAAAGTAAATTCTGCATTATTATTTACCTGCCTTAACCTTTGCCATTTTCATTATTTTTTTAACGTTGGATAGAAAAAATTATAAAAATGATACTTTTGACAATCAGAATTGCACCCTGCTCTGTTTTGGTTATTTTTCTCTGAAATGAAATCATTAAGCATTTTGTGAAACTCAGTAACCTCATTTTTAGTTAGATATAACTGAGAATGACTTAATCGAAATCTTTTGACCTGGTCCTCGGCTTTTTCCTTATCGGTTTCCTTCAATTTAGCTATGCGATTAATTTTTTCATTCAAATTGTTTTCAAGATGATTTAAAAATCCGGATATCCATAAATTTACTACTTCTGGATCTGCATTAATCAAAAAGGCTTGAGCATCAATATTCTTAGCAGCCACCTGATACCCACCTTCTACCTCGTCTAATAATCCAACCTTAACCATTTCTTCAATATAGTGACTGATCAATGCTTGCTTTTCATCCAACTCTTCTGCAATAGATTCTTTAGTAAAAATATGGTTTTCGATAGTTACTAAAATATCCATAGTAAAGGGATCGCTGATTAAATCCATAGCTTTTTCATCTTTAATGTGTAGTGTATCTTTCATGCTAAATTCCCCCTCCATTTAATATTGAATACCAGCAGGAATAATCCTGCAAAATCTTTTAAAAACCCCATTGGAACTTTGGTTTGGGCAGACTTGAAAAATAATCTTCAAGTTCACTCATTAAAGTCTCAGATGCTTGAAAGTCCTCACTTAAAGCCAAGCCAGACGGTGACAAAACTCCCAGCCACAATCTTGTCAAAGCATTTACTGTTGAACGTAAAGTAGGCAGATTACTATCATGGCCTAACTCTACTTTGGATTTAGGACCTAATTCTATGATGTATTGGCCGCTAATTTTCTGCCATCCTTTATCTTCACCAATGTTGTCCAGAGGATCAGTTAAATCTAGATTGAACTTCAAAGTAGAGCTAGAAAAAGCAGCGACTTTTACTGCTTCCTCCAGGTCAATAATCCTGGCCTGCCAGGAAGCCCTTGCTTTTGCTGAAAATCCATATTTATCATTCCCGGTATTTTTTTGTTTGTGAGGTTTTTTGAAAAAGTCCTGGAGCTGAATATCAGCTGGTTCTTCTAGTTTAACTGCATAAACTTGATCACCAAAGTTTTTCAATAACCCCATAAGCTCTATAAACTGCCTGTTATCCTTGTATATTAAAAAATCGATTCTCAACGGCCCATGAGAATTACCTTGTTCTCGCTGCAGCCAGAACATATGAGAAATCTCACCCTGTTCATCATAATAACCTAATCCATAACCTTTATCTTCCGTCCACTTCAGGTGTTCCTGGGTCATTAGACTAGAACTTAAACTAACCCCTCCATGCACCTTTTTTCTGGCCAATAAGGCTTTATGGATCTTCTCCCAATCTTCTTTGCCAAATCTAACCGGTGGCCGGGGGTCTACATCTATCTTCAAAAGAGCAGGATCGAAAGTGAAATGATGATCATAACTACCGGTTCCATACCCTAAACTATTATAAAAACCCTGTTCGAACATCCACAAGCCAGATACCACATGACCGCTCTTTTGCCCATCAACTAGAGACCGAGACACTAATTCCCGAGCAACACCTCGTTTTCTGACAACCGGACTAACCACTACACCCGAAAGACCGTGAAAAGCTAACTGTTTATCCAGGTAGTTGATCTGGCCCGGTACAGCCAGAGTGGTTGCCTCAACTCTATCATTTTCTGTAAATACCCAACCTGCTCCAGCCTGAAAAAATAATTTTAAACCATCATGATCTTCTACTTTATTGCTATCTAACCATCCAATTTCATGCCACAATTTAACAATATCAGGAAAATCCCTTTCCACTTCTAATCTTCTATAAATCGTCATCTACCCCTTTCAACTAAAAAATAATATGCAATCATTAATATTATAAGGTATTTAATTAAATAAAGCAATTTGATAATTTAATTTATTTAAGCAAAAACTTAATATCATCAATAGAGCTCTCAACTAAAAAGCGGGTAAAAGCCTGGCGTTCCTGCAGTAGCTCCTGCAGGCTTGTCTTATATTTTTCTTCTTTACCGCTTCGTTGGCCAGAGCCTGGACGAAGCCAATAATATCTGTTGTCATGAGTAAAGATATCTATATAACCCTGGCTCTCCAGCAGGCGCAAACCTATATCTACAGTCTCTTCTAACTGTACAGTCAAGGTAGAGAGTCTGTACAAATCAACCCGAGCCCGTCCCTCTTTATTCTGCCAGCCTTTGATCAAAGCTGCTAGCTGATGAAGAAACTTTTTCTCTCTTCTCACTTCTGCTCGAGCATAAGCCAGGATCAATTCTGACGCTCCGGTAGAAAGGATTAACTCCCTCAAGATTTCAAGTGAAGGAGGAACTGTTAATAAGATCAAAGTATAAGCAGCCTTTAATTGATACCGATCAATAACCGGGGTTAAGCCGATCTTTCCAAAACCCTCCCGGTAATAGACCATATCTTTACCTTCTATTCCTAAATTTGTCTTAACTTGGCCCCGTTGATCTTTGATCTGAAAATCAATTAAATCCTGACTGTTTCTGCCTGCGCCGATGATATTGTAGTCTGATATTATATCTGCTTCCAGAAGATCAACAATATTAAGTTTTAAGTTCTTATTTCCCCGATAATTATCTTTCTTAATATTATAGACCACCAGATTTCGTTGGCTCAAATCCTCACTGGTGGCATTCCACCAAACTGCTTTTACCCTGGTGTTGGCCTGCTCTAAAATAAGATTAAGGTGTTTATCTCCACTAAACTGCCTGGCATTGATTATTTTAGTCTGCACAGCGGTAAAGATAGGTTGAGGATTACCCTGACCAAATGGACCTAACTTTTCCATCTCCTGATAAAGCGAAAAATCTATCTCAGCAAAATTTAATTTAAAGTCAACAGTATGAACACTCTTTTTAGAATTATTTTTCATACTCTCACTTAAGATAGCCCCAAGTTTTTTCTGTAAAAAAGAAAGGAATTCTTTTTTTACAGAAAATCCAGCCGCTCCTGCATGCCCGCCGTACTTAATCAACATTTCCTTACATTTTCTAAGAGCCAGATTAATATCAATGCCCTCTACTGAACGGGCCGATCCTACGATGAAATCATCTTCTTCTGAGCTGGTCATAACGACCGCTGGTCGATCATAAGCATCAGCTATCCTGCCCGCTACTATGCCTAATAAGCCCTGATGCCAGGTGGGGTCATAGATGAATACTGGCTGACCTGATTCCAATTCTTTCTCCAGAAGTTCATTAGCTTCATTAATCATCTGATCCTGAATTTGTTTCCTCTTTTGATTCAAACTGAACAATTCTCGCGCCAAATTAGTCGCTTCCTCTTCTGAAGCCAACAATAACTCCACTCCTTTAGAAGCATCATCTATCCGCCCCGCGGCATTAAGCAGAGGAGATATCTGATAGCCGATCGCTTCTGGATCGATCTCTCCAGCGGAAATATTTGCTTCATTAAATAGAGCTATTAGCCCTGGCTTAATAGTTTTCTGAAGGGCCGGCAGACCCTGATTCAGCAAAAATCTATTCTCCCTCAATAAGGGAACTACATCTGCTACAATAGCAAGAGCCAGGATATCCAAATACTCTGCTGTTTCTTCCTTTCTATTTAGGCTGTTTAAAACTTCCTGGGCAAAAAAATATGCGATCCCGGCGCCAGGCAGTTCATATACTGAGGCTTCATTATCCATAAGCTTGGGACTGACTATGTGATTGGCTTCAGGAAGGTCAGAAGGTAATTGATGATGATCGGTTACAATAACATCAATTCCTAATCGGCGGGCATATGCCACTTCTGCAGCATTAGAAATACCACAATCACAGGTTATTATAAGGTCCACCCGGTTCTTTAAGCGGTCGATCACTTCTTTATTCAATCCATATCCTTCCTTGATTCTATCCGGGATATGGTAAATGACATCTGCTCCCACCTTCCGTCCCAAATCTACTAGAATAGAGGTAGCCACAATGCCGTCAACGTCGTAGTCTCCATATACACAAATATTTTTGCGACTCCTGATCACCTGTAAAAATAACTTAGCTGCTGCTTTCAAACCAGGAATTTTCTCTGGTTTAAAGGGTTGATACGAGTCCGGATTGAGAAAAATTTGCACCTTTTTCCTCTCATCCAGTCCCCGAGCCAGAAGAAGTTTAGCTAAAAAACGACTGCCATCAACTTCCTGCAGCATCCACTCCGGTATTTTTCTATCCGGACTATATCTATAGTTAATATTCAAGGTATTAGCCTCCACACTTTATTGATAAATCTTTATTTCTTCAAGCATTTCCCAGTCCAATTCCAGCTCTAAATCTTCTTCGAAAACCGGACTGGATTCAGCCGTCTGCCCTTTACAGATAGGCCTGTACTCACAATAAATACAGCTCTCTTCATTTTTCCTATCGGCATATTCCTCATAATCTAAAGAAAGTATCTCCTTCACCAGACCAGTTAAATACTGTTCAGCCTGCCGAAAATCTCCTGAGGAATAAGTAACCTTTACTTCTTCAGTCGGATAATCAGGATTCCAATAAATCATCTTTAAATTATCTATCTTAAATCTTTCCGGATAATATTTATCACCAGCCTGGCTAAACAAGAAAAGGTACAGTTCTGTCTGTAAATCTTCACTAAATTTATTATAATCTGGCATTTCTCTTCCCGTTTTCCAATCATAAATGATGACTTCACCAGACTGAGGCTTAATATAAAGAAGATCATATTTGGCCATCAAGCGGATCCCATTTTCCTGATTACGCAGTTCATGTTCAGGTAGATATCTAATCCCCTGTTTAATAGGAAGATATTCTTTGAGGCTATTTAACCGCTTCTTATTTTCTGGTCTAATCTGCTGGTATTCCTGCTTGCCGATTCCCAAAAAATAACGGGAGGCCAGCACGTGAAACCGACGGCCTATTTCTATCAGTTCCTGTTTTTCATGGTTTTGATTATAATCAGGCGGCCAAATCAAACGATCAATATACCTGCGCCGAAAAGCCATAGGACAATTCAGATAAGTCTTTAAGGCGGTTTGACTGAAATAAAAATTATCTAACTTAGCTACTGGCATAATTTCCCCTCTCCTTCTGGATATAATCGGCTAAAACTTGAAAAGCCAGAGCAGGTTCTACTTCTCGGGAAAAACCACTCTCAAAGATTATCTTCCGAGAGGTAGTTAGCATCAAATTAGACCTGGCCCGGGTTACTGCCACATAAAGTAACCTTAGCTTTTCTGAAATGATATCCACCCTGGTTTTTTCCAGGGGATTGTCTTCTTGTTTATCCGAGAAAAACTCATCTAGTTTTGCCCGCGCTATAGCTACTGGATTGCTGTATTTTTCCTTTAAATAATAATATTCAGAGCGGAAGTCGTCACTAAACTGGGCGGGAAAGTTCCCGGCCGTTAGCCCAGTTATGAAGACCGTATCCCACTCGAGTCCCTTAGCCTGATGCATAGTGCTGATGGTAATCTGACCTGGCCTGGGTTGAAATCCCTTACGATCGGCAATCTTTTTGGCAAAGTGATGATATTGATCGGTGAAATTTGTGAAATCCCTGATTAACTCGGACAATTTGAAACCCGGTTTTGCTTTTAATTCAGATTTAAAGTGGAGAGCTATATTCTGAGCTAAAGCTAAATCCTCACTGGCCATACTCAAATCCTCGGCCAGCATTAAGACAAGTTCATCTGGTGGTACGTTCTGACTGGCATCAAGCCAACCATCAAGTTTATCTAAAGTATCCCGTAAAAACTCCTGTTCATTTGAGCTCAGATCATTTAACTGCCGCTGTAAAATAGTTTCTCCACCCAGCGGATAGAGAAAATCTTCTGGTTGGTGATCCTTAAAGAACTGGACAATATTTTCTGGTTCAAAAATATCGACCCCACCTGAATCAGAGCCCTGCCACTCCGGCAAAAGAACACTGGTAATTACCTCATCTAAATTAGTTTTTAAATGAGGGCGGGCTAGGAAATTAAGAATAATTTCGATTCTCTGGATCACCTGCAGCTCCTGGTCTAAATAATGGCCGGTCTTCTGGTAAGAGATGTTCTTCTCATTCAGGATGGCAGTCATCCGATTTAAAATATAGTTATATGGCACCAGTATGGCCAGAGTCTTATCTGGATTAGATGTTGTTTGAGTAATAGCCTGTTCTACAACCCCCTTTATTTCCTGTTCCGAATCAGGAAAAATGTGAGTACCAATGGTATAATTTCTGCTGACCGGATTGACCATCTCACCTTCTTTGAACACGGGTTTAATAAATTTTTCCTGTAAAGCCTCACGGCAGGTTTTCACCGGATGATCATCGACCGTCCACTTTACCAGATAATTGGCCAGGTCAATTATTTCCGGGGTGCTGCGGCTGGACTCCAGCATATAGTTGACTTCAACTTTTTCTTTCTTCGTATATTCTCTAAACACCTGAGGATCTGCCAGGGTAAAGGTTGACATGATTGCCTGGTTAGAATCGCCTACCTTGAGAAAGTTACCAGAACCCCGCGCTAACTTAATAAGTATCTGATTCTGAATGAAATTAGAGTCCTGGGCCTCATCTTCAAAAACATATTTATACTTATTCTGTAATCGCTGCAGCAGCTGTTCGTCTTTTTCTAATAACCTGCTGGCCTGAACGATCAGATCAGTATAATCTAATAATCCGGCTTTATTTAACCGTCGTTGATACTGAAGATAAATCTCTAAAGCCCATTTCAAATATGAATCTTCCTCCAGGTTAGTAAAAAATTCTGATGCCTGGTCCAGGCTGATCTGTTTATATTTAAAATCAGATATCATCCGCTTTAAA
Source organism: Bacillota bacterium (assembly GCA_051745085.1). Classification (GTDB taxonomy): domain Bacteria; phylum Bacillota; class Halanaerobiia; order Halanaerobiales; family Halarsenatibacteraceae; genus Halonatronomonas. Next base: position 104,042 of record JBNJDR010000001.1, read on the forward strand.
AAATTCGGGAAATCTTTGCCCCGCCATTTACTTACCGCTTTCTCGTAACCATAATCTCCTTCATCATACTCTAAATATTTCAATACATCTTCATGACAATTATACCAGCCTACTAATATTTCCTGAAAAAACTGGTTTTGCTCAGTGTCGTCAATAACCGTAAAATCCTGATTTATCAGGACCTGACCTGGCTGCTGTCCCAAAATATTATGAGCCAGAGAATGGATGGTTCTTACTTCAAAATTATTATATAAGTAATCCTCCTGTTCCAGAAAATCATTGATCTTTCTTCGAAAATTATAAACAGCCGAGTTCATATAGGTTACGATCAAAATACTTTTATCTTCCACCATCCCATTAGCGATCAACTTCGCAGCCAGATAAGCTAATATCGTGGTCTTGCCAGCCCCGGGCACTGCCGAAACTGACCTAAAGCCGCTTTTGTATTTAGCTACCTCCTGCTGGCCTGGTCGAAGTTGAAAAGCGTCTTTCTTATTTTGCTTAGATAAACCAGTTGGCAAATTCTCCATCTTGTTCAACACCTCTACTATCAAAAAGACTGCCGGCCAAATATAGCCCGGATTTCGTTTTCTTCAATAAAGAAAGTATATAATCCAGTAATTGGTCCTTTTTTAAAGACCGGTCTATCCGGTCGTTCCACTGTGACTTATCCTGCCATTGGGGCGATAATAAATACGGGTTAAGTAATTCTTTAGTTATCCCGGACATCCAGAAAGTACTCCCGATGTCCAATAAAAACAAAAATTCTACTGCTTTCACGTCAGGGCTGGTTAAAAATTTGTAGGGGGTAGATAGAATAACCTTATTTTCAATTTTGTGCCCGGGTTCTTTCAGAACCTCTCCAGCCAATATACCTTTGTTGATCATATTAATAAAATAACGACCGATCCTGCTGCTATCTGTAATTTGATAAGCATGCATAACTTCTTCGAATCTGAGATAAGAAGTAATAATCTGCCGACAGGCAAAGATTTCCTCATCATCCGGGGTCAGTGGAGCCAGCAGTTCAGCAAAAATAAGCTGAAAATAATGAGCAGCCGGCAGGTTCTCGCCACTTTTCTGATTTAACCAGGAATACAGGCGTTGATACTCCTCCTGTTTTTTAAATCCTAACCTCTGTCTCAACCCCTTGTCCGCTGGATCAGGAAGATTATAATCATTTTTAATCGTCTTCTCGGCAAAATAAGCGCCTCGGACCGGATCTAAATCTAATAAAAGCACAAAAGACTGCTGCAAAGAAGTTAAAGCAGGTTTAACCTGCCATTCTTTGTAATTCAAACAGGCCAGGGAAAGCAGGGCCTGAGAATATGGTATATCGATTAAGCGTTTAGACCGGAGCAAATTATAAATATTATACCCCTTAGGCTTGAAAGCGTCAGAAAATGTGAACTCAACCACCTTATCTATATGGGGGGCGATGATGGCAACTTCCTCTGGAGCTACTCCGGAATCGATTAAGATATTAACTTCATCAGCCACTTTAAGCAGCATATCACCTCTAAATTCGGTGTTTATTCGCCCCTTAATATAATTAGAATTCAATGAGAGTTGTTTAAACTGCTGAGATCGGTTGATTTCCCTTTTAAGCTTTTCCCCTATCTCAATTGCATCTAAAGAGGCGCTATAAGAATAGGTCAGCTCTTCAATTTCTGCCCCAGAGAAAAACTTCTTTTGCGCCAGCTTAGGATTACCCCCAAAAAATCGGTTGATCTTGCCCTCAGGATTATAAGTAAGATAGGATGTTTCTGCATTTGTATCTAATAGTTCAATCAATTCCTGACTGGCCGGCGGTGACATCTCCAGGTCATCCACTAAAATATATTTATAAGCAGTCTTACCTGCTTGAATATAATCCGGTTCTTCAAATAAATTCAAATACATTTTTACCAGAAGAGAATAATCAATAACCGAATACTGCCGACAGCTTTGTCGGAACTGCTGCATCAATCTAACTGCCTCCTGAAAAATTTGCTTCATTTCCTTATCATCAGCAGCCCAGTCAAGCAACCTGTTTTTTAATTCTCCCAGTGAGAGCATATTTAAAGCAGCCTGATTGAGATTATCGATCAATTGAACTGCAATATTATTTGAAGTAGAATTGAGGTTCTTAAAGTAATCCTTCTTCTCTCTTCTCTTTTCTACTATTCTGGTCATTAAATAATGAGCCGTTTCTATATTCATAAAAAAGGGTTCCAGGGGAGCATCAGCTTTTTCAACTAAAAGCGGCCAGTAAGTTTTAACCTCTTGTTGAGCCAGCCCAAAAAAAGTATAAATATTTAAAGGCCCAGCGCTAGAAATCTTCAAACTGTTTTTCCATTCCCTAACGCTGAGGGCATTCTGAACCAGCACCAAAATTTCATCGGTCGGATTAGTCCGGGCTAATTCATGATAAATTTCTTTTAACTTTGTGGTTTTTCCGGTTCCAGTGGTCCCATTATAGATTTTTCGCATAACTCCCCTCCTGCAAAATAAAATTATATCTCTTATCTATATTGTATCAGAAATATTGATAACTGTTAACTAAAAATGCCGGCGAATTAACGCCGGCACTGATTTTTCTCAACTTATTTTAACCACCCTTCTATTTCATCTCTGGCAGGTACCTGGCCTTCTGAAATTATTTCTCCATCGATTGTCACAGCCGGGGTCAACATTATCCCTTTGTCTGCTGCTGAGTTGATATCAAAATCATGGGTGACTTCTGCCTCCAATCCCATTTGATCCACTACCTCTTTGATCCTTTTTTCTGTCGTATCACAATTTTTACAGCCTGAACCATACACAACTATTTTCATAGTAATACCTCCTCAAATTATTATGGTACCGTAAATCAAACCACTGAGAGTTGCCATGGTCACTACCAGACTTATGAAGACTAAAGTCTTTTTTGTACCAAGGACACTATGGATCACCAGCATATTAGGCAAACTTAGAGCTGGTCCCGCCAGCAATAATGCGAGCGCAGGCCCCTGGCCCATCCCTAAGCCAAGCAATCCTTGAAGGATTGGAACTTCGGTTAAAGTAGCAAAATACATGAATGCCCCCAGTATTGACGCGGTGAGGTTTGCTGTTAGGCTATTGCCGCCAACGAAGCGGGTTATCCAGACTTCGGGAATCAACCCTGCTTCAGCCCCAGGACGGCCCATTAAAAAGCCAGCAATTAATACCCCAGCAAATAGTAGCGGTAAAATTTGCTCTGCAAATTCCCAGGTAGACTCAAACCACGAGGTTAACTCATTTCTCTCAAACCAGCGTGATATCATTAGCCCCAATCCCAGTAGTAATGCTATTGTTATAGGCCATTTAATCTGATAAACGAAGTAGAAAAAACCCGATTCCTCTACCGGTTTAGCCCAGGCTGCAAAGATTAAAATTGCGATTAGAACGAAAAAGTAAAGAAAGTTCTGCATTCCAGATCTTATTTCAGATTTAGCCGCTGCTTGTTTAGAAGTCGTTGTATTATTCTTAGCCCGCTCTGCCTCCTCATTTCTAAAGATGAAAGCCATGAGTAGACCAATAACTAGAGCAAATAAGACCGCACCGATTACCCGAGCTAAACCTAACTGCCACCCTAATACTCGAGCTGTTAAAATTATTGCCAGAACGTTAATAGCCGGTCCCGAGTAAAGAAAAGCGGTCGCAGGACCAATGCCTGCTCCCCGTTTATATATACCAGCAAATAAGGGTAAAACTGTACAGGAACAGACAGCTAAAACAGCCCCTGATACTGAAGCTACCGAATAAGAAACCCACTTTTTTGCTTCGGCACCAAAATATTTGATAATCGCCTGTTTGGAGAGAAAGTTTGCTATTGCTCCAGCGATGAAAAAAGCAGGAATCAAACAAAACAATACATGTTCTCGAGCGTATTCCTGAAGCATATAAAAAGCTTCCAGGATAGAAGTTTGTAATACATCTCGGTGTAGTGGAATAAAATATATAATTATAAAAACTGCAATAAATAATCCTAACTTTCGACTCCTGGTCATAACAGTTAAACCCCCTTAATTAGGTAAGTTGATTTTGTCTGCTGGCTAATTCACTTTCTAATACCTGATCAAGGCAGGTAAAAAATTCGCGAATACAGGGTACATTGAGAAAATAATAATTATTTAAACCGTCCTTCCGAGCAGAAATAACTCCTGCTTCTTTTAAAACCTTAAGATGGCGAGAGATAACCGATTGACTGGCATCATTTAACACCTTTTCTAATTCACTGACACAGCATTCTTCTCGCTGGCTTAAAATATCAACTATTTCAAGGCGAAGGGGATGAGATAAAGCTTTAGCAACTTCCGCTCTGGCCTGGTATATTTTTTTATTACCCATCACAGTAACCTCCTTTATTTTTATATTACTATATTCGAATATAAGTTTCAATATTCATTAAACCATAAATAAATTAATTAAGAAGGATTTTAGGGGTCTTATCAAGAATTAATTAATGTAGCATTATTTGATCTGGAGGGGATTATAAATGGCGGCTGATAACAAAGATCAATTCAAGAAGAAAATAACGATAATAATACTACTTCTAGCTTTTCTTGGAGCAGGACTTTATTATTTCTCTATAAATTTAGATGATAGCGATTTCATTAAACCTATTTCTAATGATGAGATGGAAGTCCTTACTGATAATGAAGATGATTCTGAAGAGGAAAATATTGATTCTACTTCATCAAACAACTCTGATCCTACTTCCCAGGGTAATCAAGGCTCGGAAGAAGGTCAAGAAGAAAACGATCAAGAGAACAGTCAAGAAAGCGATCAAAATGGAACTTTAAATCCAGGAAACGGAGCTCATAATGAAACTGACGATGAAGATAATATAGTCAGCAAGATTATTAACAGAATCAGGAGAACAACAAACACACCAAATAATAAACCTGATAATAATGAAGATACCGCTAGCGATACAGAGAAAAATGAAGTAATTGAGGCAAATGAAGAAAAACCCACTGGGTTGGAAATCTTAACAGATGCTATTGTTAACTTGTTTAGTGATGAACCTGATTCTACTAAGGTGACCTCTGACAATAAAACTGATAACCTAAATGAAACCATCAATATTGTAAAAGACCTAGATGATATAAACCTTGATTACCTCTTAAATACTTCAGATGGTTTGACTCTGGAAGATAAAAATGTTTTACTTATTGGCCTGGATGATAAAAGTGAAAATAATACTAACTCAGAATCTACTGAAGCTGACTTTCTAGCTCTAGCCCTCTTTAATGCTGAAGACATTGAAGTGGAGATGATATTTATCCCCTCTCGCCTGGAAGTAAATGAGAAAGCATTAAGAACTTATAGTGGGGATGAATTAATATCCACCTTAGAATCCTTAACAGGCTATAAAATAAATTATAAAGTTGAAGGTAAGTATAGCGCTTTTGAGTATTACATCGATGAGCTAGATGGTATCACATTAACCTTAAATGATCCGTTCAATGTCCCTGAATTGGATCTCAAGCTAAAAGCGGGTGAAAACCATTTGAATGGTATGGAAGCTTTGAACTATAGCCGATACTATAATCCTGACCGGGGTGAACTGGAGAGATTGAATCGACAGGAGAAGATATTAAACTCTCTTTACGATGAAGTTATAAAACTTGAAAACTTATTGGCTCTTCCTCACTATTATAACCAAATTGTTTTAGAAGAAAATAAGGTTAATACAGATATTGATCAAACCTTCATTAGAACAGTCATCAGATATTTAAGACACAACGAACATTTAGACCTTAAATTTGCTTTATTTAACAAATAACGCTGTATTTAGAAGTATTTTTTAGTTTGAGAGAGTATTTATGCTTTTATATGCTCTCATCGGTGCTAATACTGTTGACTTAAACTAAACTTTTGTGTATACTATTTATTGCTGACAGCGAAAAAGTTGTTGGTATGTGAAGGATGGAGGCGTAGCGAAGTGGTTTAACGCGCCGGCCTGTCACGCCGGAGATCGCGGGTTCAAATCCCGTCGCCTCCGCCATCTGGTGAGATAGCTCAGTCGGTAGAGCAGGGGATTGAAAATCCCCGTGTCGGCAGTTCGATTCTGCCTCTCACCACCATCTTTTTGCGGGAATAGCTCAGCGGTAGAGCATCACGTTGCCAACGTGAGGGTCGCGGGTTCAATTCCCGTTTCCCGCTCCATTTTTAATCCATTAGGCTGCAGGGCGGCATAGCCAAGTGGTAAGGCAGAGGACTGCAAATCCTTTATTCGGCGGTTCAAATCCGCCTGCCGCCTCCAAAATAATCTAATATGCCGGGGTGGCGGAATTGGCAGACGCATCGGACTTAAAATCCGGTGGGAATTTTTTCCCGTATCGGTTCGAGCCCGATCCCCGGCACCATTTTATTTAAGCAGTTTTTCTGCTGTTGTGAGGGTATAGCTCAGCTGGTCAGAGCGCCACGTTGACATCGTGGAGGCCAGTGGTTCGAATCCACTTATCCTCACCATTTTTGTATTTTATGACCTCCTTTGGGAGGTCTTTTTTTATATTTAAATTTTTCTAATATCAAAATATAGTCGGCTTTTAGTCTTACTTAAAACAAGTTATGTAAACTAAATCTCATATTTATCTAGATTAGGAAAACTGTTTATTATATCATATAGCTCTTTTAAACCTTAACTTCTATTCACTTATCTTTGCAGGAATATTGAAAGTTAATGCAGAATAAATTAAGTAAGTAAATTTCAAAATATACATGATACTTACTAATGGAAATGGAGGATTTTATTTAATGGGGTATTTACTTTTTAAAACTCTTGTTTCGGCTATTATAATCGTGGCAGTTTCTGAAATATCCAAAAGGAGTTCTCTATTAGGGGCGATACTGGCATCGCTGCCGCTGGTTTCATATTTGGGAATGATCTGGCTCTATATCGATACTGAAAGCAAAGCTCAGGTTTCTCAGCTTTCTATAAGTGTTTTTTGGATGGTTATCCCTTCCCTGTCTCTATTCGTCGTCCTGCCGGTACTGTTGAAGACAGATCTGAATTTTTACCTATCCCTATTCATCTCTACTGTTATCATGATCATAGTTTATTTTACGATGATCTACATCCTCCAGAGACTTGGTATCAATATTTAAAAATCACAGGTCATAGCCACGCTTTAATATCTAAAACTTATTTAACTCCCTGATTCTAGCCACCAGCGTAATAAATAAGTATAATTTTAGGAGGTATTAAAAATGAAAAAAATTAACCTCTCTATTTGTCTTCTCTTCTTTTTTGCTGTATTATTTTTTGCTTTAAATTTAAATGCTAAAGCACATGTCCCCCTTGACACTTCAGGTTCCGCCTCTCGAACAAACCCTATTCATGTTGAAGATCATAAAATATCCTGGGCTGCTTACCGAGAACTAGAAAAAGGAAATCAGGTTGATTATTATCGCTTTGAAGCTCAAGCTGGAGAAAAAATATATGCCAGTATGGTTATACCTGTAATAGATCGTTTAGAAAATTTTAGTCCTGAATTTGCATTAATCGGTCCTGGTTTGGAAGAAGATTATGCTGATTTAGAACAAAGTAACGTAGATGAAATATTAAGCTTAAAAGAAGGTGAAGGGGTAGTCGTTGTAGTAGATAATGAAACAGGTGAAAGCGATATATTTTTTGAGCCTTTTACCCAGACGTCGTACTGGCGCAGGCAGGAAAAAACAATAACAGCCCCAGAAACTGGAACTTATTATCTAGCTGTTTTCTCCACTTCCGGACAAACAGGTAAATATACTTTTTCTATTGGTAGAAAAGAAAAATGGGGGCTGTCTGATTTGGTGAAAATGCCTAAAATCTGGTGGGATACAAGAATGTTTGTTGAAAAAGAAACTTCAACTTATGTAATAACAGGTCTTGTCGGACTAGGAAGCATTTATCTCATTTCAAGGTTATTTAAATAAAAATGTTAAAATCTAGCTACAACCCTGGTTAAAGAAGCATCAGCTCTTATCTTTAAAGGAAGAGCTATTACCTCAAAATTTTCCACAAATAGTAATGAGGATAAATTAGTTAGATTTTCGATTATAAAGATATCATTCTCTAAAAGCTTTCTATGTAAATTGTAAGGAGACCGATCTGGTGAAGGCAAATCCATACCTACCATTTTAATATTTTTACTAATTAAGAATTCGGCCAACTCCTCAGTGATCACTGGATGACCAGAGTAATATTCTTTTTTTCCATATTTAACACTATGTCCTGTGTACAATAAAACAATATCGTTTTCCTTCACAACTTCAGAATAGTCTTCTTTATATTCAACTATACTTTCATTCCTGACATCAAGCAAGCATCCCTTACCCCAAAACCTTTCCACCGGAATCTCACTTAAAAATGTTTCATTTAGGGTCATATGCATAGGAGAATCAATATGAGTGCCGATATGCATCCCGGTTTCCAATTTAAAATTATTATATTTATCTGTCAATAAAAATTTATCCTGATACAATTTTACTGCCTCATCATAAGGATGCACGGGCATGTCATTATTTATATTATGGCTTAAATCAATAAGCTTGGTCATTAATATCCCCCTTCTCTCATTATACTTATGAATTATTACTCCAGGTCCAAATTGTGATAAATCCTAAAACTGCCATCCCAAAATATATCAGGGGCGATTCTACTACAAAGGCTAATAGAATTTTGCTTGACCCTAAAACCAACCCCACAAAAAACCAACTCACTGTATCTTGATACTTGCCGTATAATTTGTTTAATATATTTGCCAATCCCAGGATTCCCAAAATTCCCCCGACCAAAAATATGCTTAAAGTGATAAAATCTAAATTGGCGATGGCTCTCATCATGGGATAATACATACCCATCAAGATTAACACAGAACCCCCGGGCACACCCGGCAAAATCATCGCCAGACTGGATAAAGAGCCGGCTAATAAGGTATTTAAAAGGCCAGGAGATGTTACCCCCGTTATAGTTAATTCATTAATACCGGCTAAGAATAAACCTATACCAAGGCCTGCTAAAAGAAAAAGCAGACGCCTAAAACCAGGCTTGTATTCGCCATCTAAAATATCTCTAATAGAAGCTAAGAGACAGCCAAATAAGAAGCCGACGATAAAGATGGTATAAGTTTCAATCAATTTCGTGAAAATAAGTCCATTCAAAACAACACCGAATAATGTTCCCACTAAAAAAGTCAACCAGCGCAGTAGTTTAAAATTAGATATATCTCTCATAAGATCTTCATATAATCCCAGGATTAAAAGAAAAGTACCCCCACTAATCGGTGTTATTATAACAATGCCAACCAGTAACCCTTGTAGAAATTTATAAGTTTCACTCATTAGAAAACCTTTAAGTGACCGGTCTGAAACCTCTTCCATGTATCATCTTTCCCTTCTAGTTTCCTGGATATTTATAGCGTAAGAAAATATTATTAACTTATATTTCATTATATAACGCTGCTTATTTTATCTCAAAACTATATTGTTTTCCTAACAAGAAATATGCTATAAACATTACTATGGAAACAAAAACGAAGGTAAAGAGAAATCCTAAATAATCGATAAATATTCCCCCCATTAATGGTAGTAAGACAATCATGAAGTTTAAAGTGCCTCGAATACCAAGATAAACTGTTCTTCTCTCATCAGGGGCAATCTGTAACAGGTAAGGCTCAAAACCTACTTGACGGCCGCTCTTTAAAAATCCGATCAAGAAGAAAATAATCGCAAAATATTCTGGCCCCGCCGGAGTTATAGCCAGAGCTATAAGAGGAACGATTGCTCCTCCTAATATGCATATACGAACCACTATTTTAGAATTAAATCTATCAGAAATATAACCCCAGAGAAAATTTGAGAGAATAGTCCCGGCAATTTGGAACAAAAGATATCTGCCTATATAACCTGTACCAACAGCAAAAGTTTCTCGAGCGTAAACAATATAAAAAGGAAGTAACATCACACTAAAACTGGCCATATTCTCAATTATTATATATTGAATAAAATTTTTATCTGCCCTTAGAATATCGGGTACTCGCTTAATATACTCTTTAAGAGACAATCTATCCTCATCTTTATTTATAGACGGGGGTTCCTGGATAAACCAAAAAGCAATCGAAGCTATTACCAGACCTAAAAACCCGATAAACAAAGTTAGTGAATAATTTATAGGAAAAGCAAAACTGTCTCCAGAAAAAATATTTTGGATCACCATTCCTCCTATAAATGCAGCAGTACTAGCAGCAAATTGTTTACTGGCATATAATTTACCCCTTTCTCCTCGGACCACTGTTTTCCCAATAATATCACTATAAGACATCCCAGCAAACCCACCACTGATAGAAAAAATAAATACCCAGAAAAAGAAGCTTATTACTACTAGCTCAGGCCTAGTCTCTCCAAAAAAGTAAGTGAAAAATGCCATCCCCAGAAATGAGAATGCTCTTAGGTAGATTCCAACAAGTAAAAACTTTTTCCGGTAATCATAAGAGTTCATGTAATGGCTAAAAACAATATTAAACAATTTGGGGGCACCTAACATAATGGAATATAAAAGTCCAAAAATAATTTTAGAATCTACTAAGGTAGCAAGTAGGGAAGGGAAAACAGTATTGAAATCTATCATGGACATCGTTAAAGTCAGAAAAAATCCATGCCAGATAAATATTATATATGACTCTTTTAGCTTTTTATTCATAGGTCGACCCCTCGTCTATTTATTCTATCTTTTCAGGCTCTGGATAAACAACATCATGTGTTTCTACATCTACTTTTTCCATTACCTGCGCTTCTTTCGGCCTATCATTATTATCTGTTTCAACTGCTGCTATTTCATCCACTACTTCCTTACCATCCACTACTTTACCAAATGCTGCATAGGCCCCATCGAGACGAAAAAAATCTTTATGCATGATAAAAAACTGAGATCCCGCTGAATCATAGGCTTGAGACCGGGCCATCGATATTACACCCCGGCTATGTTTGAGTTCATTTTTAAAGTCATTTTGAGAGAACTCACCTTTAATTTTGTAGCCGGGACCGCCTCTCCCTGTTCCTTCTGGGTCTCCTCCCTGAATCATAAATTCTTCTATAACCCGGTGAAAAATAAGACCATCATAGAAGCCTTGCTCTACCAAATAAATAAAATTATTAACTGTGTTAGGCGCAACCTCAGGATAGAGTTCCAGTTTGATTTCCGCTCCATTTTCCATAGTTATAGTAACTAAAGGATTGTTCGAATCTGCTTCTACATTTGCCATTAATATAAAACCTCCTAAGATAATTAAAATGAATAAAGATGATATCGTTACTTTCATAACACATCCCTTTCTTATCTTTTATTTAAATATTCCGCCTCTGGTTAATGAAAGACATAAGAGTCTTGAAAATATATTAATCAGATTTTACAATCTATATTATTATATCATCACTTTTACAAAATTATAGTAAATGAAGAACAAAATAATAATGGTTGAATAATTATAATAACTTTGAATTTAAACTAATTTTTTGACGTAGGTCAATATATATACTATCATGTTAACTAAGATTTATTTTTAAAAAAGAGCCAATTTGTTAAATAATATAAAAATCAAGGGGATTTTTATGAAGAAAAGAAGAATAGAAGAGATTGACTTACTGAGAAGCATCGCGATAATTTGCGTGGTTATAGTACATTCAGTCTCCCGGGTTATTGAAATTTATGAAAGCCACAATATGTTGCTGAGTTACCAAAAAGATATTTTATTAACCATAAGACTGTTTACCACATTTGGTACTCCAATTTTCATCTTTCTTTCCGTCTTCCTATTAGCTTATGCTTATTCTGATCATCTGCCTGATAATTTCATGAAAAAAAGGGTAAAACTCATCCTAATACCCTACATATCGATGGCTTTAATCTATGCCTTCATCATGGTTCATGAAAATGGTTTTCTCCACAATGGAGACGCAGTAATAAAATATATACAATATTTTATAGAAAACATTTTTACTGGCTTTTATCGACATGGCTACTTTATAATCGTTATCTTTCAATTTTATATTATATATAAACTATTTAATAAGAAACTAAAAAAAATAAATACGATAAAATTATTATCATTTACTTTTTTCATAAATATATTATATTTGATGTTTTTCA
>JBNJDR010000002.1:0-100822 GCA_051745085.1 Bacillota bacterium
TACTTTGAATTTAGAACCTGGAGCCGATAGATCTCAGGTAAAAAAGAAATATCGTGAGTTGGTAAAACAATACCATCCTGATAAAATAATAGCTAAAGATCTTCCTGATGAATTTGTGGAAGTAGCCCAGAAAAAATTTGCAGAAATTCAATCGGCTTATGAGCTGATTATGAAACAGGAGAGGTAATTATTCTTTATTTATTGCTTTTTTGTGTTCTTGAGCTAGTTCCATATAGGTCTGAGCTGATTCACTAATTCCTTCTCTTTCCTCAGCAGTTGTTTCTCGTACTACTTTGCCGGGGAGACCTATAACTAGACTATTGGGAGGAATTTCTTTGCCTTCGGGGATCAACGCCCCGGCGCCGATTATACTACCTGTGCCTATTTTAGCGTCATTTAAAATGGTTGCTCCCATACCAACCAGGCATTCATCTTCAATGGTGCATCCATGCAGAACTGCTGCATGCCCTACTGTAACATTATTACCAATCAATAAGGGCTGTTCGTCGTCTACATGAAGGGTGGAATTATCTTGAATGTTGGTGCCGGCACCGATTACAATTTTGTTCATATCGCCTCTAGCCACTACGTTAGGCCAGATGTTACATCCTTTATTAACTTTTACCTGGCCGAGTAGTTTTACGCCTGGGGCAATATATGCTGTTTCATCTACGTCAGGCAAATGATCTTTATAAAAGTAATTCATGTTCAACCTCCTTTAATTGGTAGTTTAACTTGAATAAAATCTGTGTATTTAATATAATAATACCATGAATTTAGGCTGGTGATAAGGTTTGTTAGCAAAAAATAATAAAATTGTGATTTTTGGCGGGACTTTTGATCCACCTCATTATGGACATTTAATCATGGCTGAAGCTGCTAGAGAGCAGATCGGCTCGGACAAAGTTATATTTTTGCCTGCAGGGATACCACCGCATAAATCATCTCAAAATATTAGTCCAGCAGAAGACCGCTTTAATATGCTTAACCTTGCTATTGCAGCAAATCCAGCTTTTCAAATATCCAGATTGGAGATCAATGAAGAAGGTCCTTCATATACTGCTCAGACGCTGGCTTATTTTAAAAAGCAGGGTTATCATGTTACTTTTATTATAGGAGCAGATTCTCTTTCTGAAATTTTCACCTGGAAAGAACCTGAATACTTATTGGATAATAGTCGGTTAATTGTTTTGCCTCGGCCAGGTTATGAAATAGATGAAATATTAGCTGAATCTAAGTTTGATGGCTATAGGGGAAATGTTGAACCGATTAATTCCGGTACAGTGGAGATATCTTCAAGCCAAATCAGAAATAAAGTTGGCAGCAAAAACTCCATTAAATATCTTCTGCCGGAGGCTGTTATAGATTATATAAATTGTAAACGTCTGTATCAAGAAACTCAAAAATTTGAAGATACAGAGGGTAAACTAATTGCTCAGATTAAATCCGATTTGTCTCAGGAAATTAGTCCTTATAGACTGAAACATACTAATAAAGTTGTAGAATTAGCTGTCAAATTGGCTGTTAAAGCACGAATTTCTGAAGATAGAGCTTACATTACAGCACTGCTGCACGATATATGTAAAGATAAAAATCGAAAAGAGTTAATTGATATAATTACAAGGTCAAATTGGCAGGTGGATAGATTAGAGTTAAAAAGCACTGAATTACTTCATGCTCCCGCGGCAGCAGTTATTGCCGAAGATAAATATCTAATCAAAGACAGGGAAATCTTAGAGGCTATTCGTTATCATACGACCGGCTCTGCAAATTTAGGAGTTTTAGGAAAAATACTTTTTTTGGCAGATAAAATTGAGCCAGGGAAAGATTACTCAGGGCGCAAGGAAATTGAAGAACTAGCTTTGAAAGATTTAAATCGAGCAGTTTTAATGTTAACCGAAAGGACAGTTTACTATCTTATGAATAACAATATAGAGATACATCCAAATTTAATTTATTTACAAAATAGTTTAGTGGAGGGGTAATTATGAAAAATAAAGCTCCTCTCAAAGGGAAATTATTTATTTCAACGTTATTGATTGTTCTATTCCTGGGGAATTTTGCCGGGGAATATCTATCTACTAGTTTTTCCGCCCAGGAAAGCAATCCTTTTCCTGATTCAAAGGTAAACGTTTTAATTACAGGTCATGATGCAGATCACTTCGGAATAAGTAGAACTGATACTTTGATTCTAGTTAGTATTGACGTTGAAACCAGAGAGGCGGGGATTGTATTTATCCCCCGCGATACTCGGCTGGAGATCCCGGGTAGAGGTGTAAATAGAGTTAACGCTGCTTATGCCTTTGGTGGGATTGATTTAACAATAAATACGATTGAAAATTTTTTGAATGTAAATATTGATTATTACGCCGACATGAACTTTCAGGGGTTTAGAGAAGTAATCGACGCCATAGGTGGAATTGAAATTAACGTAGAAAAGCGCATGCACTACGTAGATAGAGCCGGCGATCTTTATATCGACATTCCAGCCGGAGAACAAGTTCTAAATGGTGAACAGGCTTTGCATTACGTTCGCTATCGCGAATCCAGCCGGGGAGATATTGGTCGCGTGAGTCGGCAGCAAAAATTTATTGACGCTCTCATCAAGCAAGCTCTCAAACCTTCCACCATAGCAAGATTGCCGGTGATATATCAGGAAGTAAATAAAGCAGTAGACACAAATGTACCGGTGATAGATATTTCTTCTTTTCTTTATATTTTTAAAGATATTGATATAGGTAATTTAGAGATTGCTATGCTGCCAGGAGAACCAGATTATATTAATGGAGCTAGTTATTGGGTCCCCGATAAAGAGGCAACAGAAGCTCTGGTTCGAAATTTGATCCGGAGTAAAGAATATATCGCCAATAATGATACTGAAATAGTTGTCAGTAATGGCAATGGGGAACCTGGTATAGCAGGAAGAGTAGCTGATGATCTAGAAAAATATGGGTTCACCATAGTTGAAGTGACTAACGCTAATAATTACAATTATGATACAACCCAGATCACTTATTATTCCCGGGGTAAAGAGAGAGTGGTAGATAATTTGTTGAGTTATATTGGTGGAGAAGCCAATTTTATTGAGTTAGAAGAAGATGATGAAACAGATATAGATAGGATAGAAATAATTATAGGTGAGGATTTCCTAGAAAGAGATGAGGAAGGGAAAGGTGTTAATTTGAATGGAGAATAATGATATTAAAAAAAGAGCTTTAGAAATTGCTAAATTTGCTGAGGAAAAAAAAGCTCAAGATATCACCGTATTAGGTGTTTCTGAGTTAACAACGATAGCAGAATATTTTATTATCGTTAGTGGACAAAATGAGATCCAGGTCAAAGCAATTGCTAGAGAAATAGAAGATAGTATGGCGGAACTAGGTATTGAACCCTACCGCAAAGCGGGTAGAAACCAGGGGCGGTGGATTTTATTGGACTATAAAGAGATTATAGTTCATGTATTTCATCAGCAGGAAAGACAATATTACGAGTTAGAAAGACTCTGGGCTGATGCAGAAAAAATACTTGAAGAAGTTCAATAAACCTTGACAGAATTAGTTTTAAGTCATATAATTTTAATAAGTGAAATAATATAAATGCTAAGAAAGAAAGTAGTAAACTTCAACCTGGTTACAGAGAAATCGGAGGTGCTGAGATCCGATGCCAGAAGTAAAGTTGAACTCGTTCTGGAGCTGCAGGGGTCAATAGATGTAACCTCTGCCGCAAGAAAGCAG
Source organism: Bacillota bacterium (assembly GCA_051745085.1). Taxonomy (GTDB): domain Bacteria; phylum Bacillota; class Halanaerobiia; order Halanaerobiales; family Halarsenatibacteraceae; genus Halonatronomonas. Next base: position 3,735 of record JBNJDR010000002.1, read on the forward strand.
CGTTATGCTTAGAGTGGGTCTCTGGAGAGACCAAAATGGGTGGCACCACGGGTTTTACCTCGTCCCTGTATTGATAGGGATGGGGATTTTTTATTTTCAATAACATAATAAGCGGTTAAAAAGGGGTTGAAATTATGAGCAGTGAATATGATTATGCACAAAATGATAGGAAATGGCAGAAAAAGTGGGACCAGGTCGAATTAAATAAAGCGCACGATGACGACCAACGAAAAAAACATTATGTCCTGGAGATGTTTCCTTATCCGTCGGGGAAACTTCATATGGGCCACGTTCGGGTTTATTCTATTGGAGATGTAATTGCTCGCTATAAAAGGATGCAGGGTTATAATGTCCTTCATCCTATGGGTTGGGATGCCTTCGGTCTACCTGCTGAAAATGCTGCTATTAAGCATGGGAATATCCATCCTCAGGATTGGACCTGGGAGAACATAACCGAGATGAAAAAGCAGATGAAAAGTCTGGGTTTAAGTTATGATTGGGATAGAGAAGTAACCACAGCTAAAAAAGATTATTACCGGTGGACCCAGTGGTTTTTCACCAAAATGTTCAAAAATGATCTGGCTTATCGAAAAAAATCAGCCGTTAACTGGTGTCCCAGCTGTGAAACAGTGCTGGCCAATGAACAGGTAGTTAATGATGCCTGCGAGAGGTGTGAGACACCGGTAGAGAAGAAGAAGCTTGCTCAGTGGTTCTTGCGTATAACCGATTATGCCGATCGACTTCTTGATGACCATGAATTTTTGCAAAAATGGCCGAAACGGGTTAAGACTATGCAAAAAAATTGGATCGGGCGCAGTGAAGGAACCATGATAAATTTTCCTGTCCCGGCCACCGATGATAAGATCGAGGTATTTACGACCAGACCGGATACTATCTTTGGAGCAACTTATATGGTCCTGGCTCCGGAGCATCCTTTGGTTGATAAATTACTGGAAGAATCAGGTAAAACCACCGAGCTGCAGGAGTTCATTGAAAAAGTAAGCCAGCAGAAAGAAGAAGAGAGGACGTCTCCTGATTCTGAAAAAATCGGGATTGATACCGGGATAAAGGCGGTAAATCCTTTTTCTGGAGAAGAAATCCCAATATATATCGCTAATTACGTGTTGGTTGAATATGGGACCGGAGCAATCATGGCTGTGCCGGCTCATGATCAGCGGGACTTTGATTTTGCTCAAAAGTATGATATAAATATTAAGCAGGTAATAAAACCTGAAGGTGAATCTGAGGCAGTTGGCTTAGAGGAAGCCTATGTTGAACCTGGGGTTTTAATAAATTCTGATAAATATAATGGGATGACCAGTGCCGAAGCATTCGAAAAAATCGCAGTAGATCTAGAAGAAGCTGGGATAGGCCAGAGAAGCGTTAACTATAGGTTAAAAGATTGGTTGATTTCCCGGCAGAGATACTGGGGAGCTCCGATACCTATGGTCTATTGTGAGGAATGTGGGATAGTACCGGTGCCGGAAGAAGACCTACCGGTGGAACTGCCCTATGATATCAAATTAGGTCAGGGAGGAGAGTCTCCGTTAAATCAAGCGGAAGATTTTGTTCAGACTAAATGCCCTGAATGTTCAGGCCCAGCTCGGCGAGAAACTGATACTATGGATACCTTTGTGGATTCTTCCTGGTATTTTATGCGCTATCTTGACCCGGATAATGAAGAATTACCTTTTAGTAAAGAAAAAGCTGATAGCTGGACTCCAGTTGACACCTATGTCGGTGGAGTAGAGCATGCAATCCTGCACTTGCTTTATGCTCGCTTTTTCACCAAAGTAATGAAAGATCTAGGACTTACCGAAACGATTGAGCCCTTCGATCACTATTTAGCTCAGGGTATGGTCTTAAAGGATGGGGCGAAGATGTCTAAGAGCAAAGGGAATGTGGTTGATCCTTTGAATACCCTGGCTGAGTATGGTGCTGATGCTACCAGACTATTTATCTTATTTGCAGCTCCTCCAGAAAAAGATCTGGAATGGAGCGATGCCGGCATCGAAGGTTTATCTCGTTTTGTTAACCGGGTATGGAGGGCGGTAGTAGAAAATAAAGGAATAATTGCTGATTCAGATAAACTTCCTGATCCTACTGGATTTGGCGATGATGCATCCAAACTTTATAGGCAGCTGCATCTTTCCATTAAGAAAGTAACCGAAGATTTAGGAGAGAGGCAAAATTTCAATACAGCTATCAGCTCGATTATGGAGTTGACCAACGAAATTTATTCCTATCTTAATGAAACGTCTGATCCTGATGGTATTTTATTGAATTATGTTTTGGAGCGGATGATTTTACTGCTGGCCCCCTTCGCCCCTCACTTGACGGAAGAGTTGTGGCAGGAACTTGGTAATTCATTTAGTGTTCATCAGGAAAAATGGCCAGACTATGAAGAAGATGCCTTAGAAAAAGATGAAACAGAAATAGTTATTCAGATTAACGGTAAAGTAAGGGAGCATATTAAAGTAGAGACAGGTTTAAATAAGGAGCAGTCTAAAGAGAAAGCTCTTAAAGAACCAAAAGTTCAGGAATATATCGGAGAAAAAGAGATCAAAAAAGTCATAGTTATTCCTGATAAGTTGATAAATATTGTGGTATAAAAGAAGTATTTGTAAGTTCTAAGATAAGAGGTGGTATAATGGAAGAAGAAGCTGTAGTAATCAGTTCTTCTCGTAACAAAGCAAAAGTGAGATTAATTAAACAATCAGCCTGCCAGCATTGTGATCATGAATGTGGTTTGGCCGGGGATTCGCATGAAATTAAAGAAATAGAAGTTGAGGTTGAAAACCCTGTCGGTGCAGATGAGGGGGAGAGAGTAGCCCTAGAAATGGGAAATAAAGAGGTTTATTTTGCCTCATTTCTTGTATACCTCCTTCCTCTGGTATTTATGTTCTTAGGTTATTTTCTCTTTACTGGACCGCTGGGTTATTTTTTACCTTTATCAGGAGAGCCGGCTGGGATGTTGGGAGCTTTGACATTTTTAATCGCTTCCTTCTTTAGCCTAAAAAGGATAGATAACTATTTGAATACCAAAAGTTCCTTTCATCCTAAAATAACAAAAATCATAAAGTAATACACTAAAGCAGCCAGATTTTTATCTCTGGCTGCTTTTTAAATAATATCTTATCCCTCCTTATCAGCTCCTATTCCCCTCCTTACCACTTCCGTTTCACCTCTTATTTAATTCCGGTTCGTATGGCTGCTTGAACTGAGCTAATTTTTTTAATCGGGTTGCAGGAGTTTGTTTTTTAATACATAATTATATTAATATCAGCCCCAGCCCCTGGGCAAAATACCATCAGGATATAAGGAGGTATTCTTGCAGTATGGATGTACTAAAAGTAGCAGCTAATTCCAGTCCTAATTCCGTGGCAGGTGCTTTAGCCGGAGTTTTAAGAGAAGAAGGCGGAGCAGAATTACAAGCAATAGGCGCAGGAGCAATTAACCAGGCAGTTAAAGCAGTAGCTATCGCCAGAGGGTTTGTGGCTCCTTCAGGTTTGGATTTAATTTGCATTCCAGCTTTTACAGATATTGAAATTGATGGAGAAGAAAGGACAGCTATTAAATTTATCGTTGAGCCCCGCTGATAATTATTAGAAAAACTGCTCAGCCGGGGCTGATAGTTATTTTTATTTATTTTCCCTTCCTTATTGTCAAAAAGGAAGGGTTTTTGCTTGTAGATAAGAAAGTTACCTGTTATAATAATAATTAGTTTTTATTAAGAGTATTTAATTAATTTATAATAACATCTTCTGGGGTGATTTTATTTGGAAAAATTAGATTGCAAAGGATTAGGTTGTCCTGAACCTGTAATTCGGGTTAAAAAAGCATTGAAAGATAATGATAAAGTAAAAGTTAAAGTAGATAATCAGACGGCAGTTGAGAATATTACTCGAATGGCTGTAAAACAGGGTTATCAAGTAGAGGAAATTGTTCATTCTGAAAAAGAAATTGAAGTATATATATATGGGAAAAAGAGCGAGGTAGCTCAAGGCAAGACTCAAAGTAATGGGCAACAAGGAAAAGTCTACTTATTTACTTCTCCTACTTTAGGAGAAGGACCGGTTGAATTGGGTCAACTTCTCCTGGAAGGCATGCTAAAGACAATAGGCCAGCTTGATCAACTTCCAGACTCTCTTATTTTTATGAACGAAGGGGTTAAATTGGTAACCGAAAATGATAAAACTTCATCTATTATTAAGAAGTTAGAAGAACGAGGGATTAGTATTTTTGTTTGTGGCACGTGTTTGGAATACTTCGATTTAAAAGATAGCCTGCAGACAGGTCAGATCAGCAATATGTATGAAATAATGGAGAAAATTAATGGATATGCCACGGTGCATATTTAAACTTTAACTATATAAACATGGGGGTGGATAAATTGACTAAAGATATTAGGCTTACATCATATAGTAAAGCTTCTGGTTGAGCATCTAAATTAGGGCCAGAGGATCTGGCCGAGATACTAGCGCAAATAGATTTTTCTACTGCCGATGAGAACCTTCTTGTTGGCCTGGAACACGGAGATGATGCTGTAGCATATAAACTGGATGATGAAAAAACTTTAATTCAAACTCTTGATTTCTTTACACCTATAGTCGATGATCCTTACGTTTTTGGACAGATAGCTGCTGCCAATGCTTTAAGCGATATCTATGCTATGGGGGGAGATCCGCTTTTGGCTTTAAATATCGTGGGTTTTCCTGCAGATTTAGATCATAATATATTACAGGAAATTTTAAAAGGTGGTAATGACAAAGTTAAAGAAGCCGGAGCATTCATCGGGGGCGGCCATACCGTCGAAGATGAGGAACCTAAATATGGTCTTTCTGTAACAGGACTGGCGCCCACAGATAAGATTTTAGCCAATACCAGGGCTCGGCCAGGTGATAGTTTAATTTTAACTAAAGCTTTAGGTACCGGTATTTTAGCTACGGCCATTAAAGCAGGATTGATACCAGATGAAAATAACCACCCAGCTGTTAAGGGTATGACCAGGCTTAATTCTATTTCAGCTAAATTAATGCGTGAGCATAACATAAGCAGCTGTACCGATATAACCGGGTTTGGCTTTGTAGGTCATCTCAAAGAGATGTTAGAGGGCAGCAAGGTTGGGGCAGAAATTCTTTCTGATCAATTGATGATTTTACCTGATGCCATGGAGATGATGGATGCAGGTATGCTGCCTGGAGGGTTATATAAGAATAAGAAAGCTTTTTCAGCTGTCGTAGAAAATAGAGAAGTATTAGATGATTATTTAGGTGATCTCATATTCGATCCTCAGACCTCCGGAGGGCTTTTAATAGCTGTCCATCCAGAGGAGGCGGATGGACTGCTTACTGAATTACTGAGCCAGGGGGAAAATGCTGGAATAATAGGCAGAATAACTGCAAGATCAGGGAAGATAAAATTTGTGAAGTAATAGGAGAGAATGTTTATGTCAGAAGAATATGGTTTAATTACTTTTCCTACAACACATTACGCTTTAAAGACAGAAAAGCTGCTGCTGGAGCAGGATTATCAGGTCGGTATGCGTCCTATTCCACCGTCTATTTCTGTCGACTGTGGTTATGGCGTGGAATTCCCTCTAAAATTTTATTCTAAAATATCTGAGTTTCTTCAGAAAACCTCTGTACAAACAACGGGATATTATCATATAATAAATAAAGATAATAAAAAAAGGATTATTAAGTTATAATTAATCATAATTAGGGGGAAGTTTTTAGATGGGAGTTTTATTGATAGGAATAGGAGGAGGTACTGCCTCGGGTAAAACTACTCTTGCTCGTATTTTAAAAGAATCGTTTCAGGATGATGTAACGATCCTCAGGCTTGATTATTATTATCATGATTTAAATCATTTTGAGGTGCCAGAGAACGAGATTAATTTTGATCATCCCAACGCTTTTGAGATAGACCTTTTAATCAAGCACCTGCAAAAGCTAAAAGCCGGCAGAGCAATAGAGAGACCTGTGTATAGTTTTAAGACAAACAGAAGATTAGATAGAACTAAAAAGGTCAACCCTTCGAAAATTTTGATCGTAGAAGGAATATTAGCTTTGTATTATTTGAATTTATGTGAACAGTATGATCTTAAGATATATGTAGATACAGATTGTGATATCCGTCTATTACGAAGAATAACCCGGGATATTCGGGATAGAGGCAGAACCTTAGAATCGGTTAAAAAACAATATCTTTCAACTGTAAAACCGATGCATGAGCAATTTGTAGAACCGAGTAAGTCGAGAGCAGATATCATCATCCCCCATGGGGGGTTAAACGAGATCGCTAATGATCTATTAATTGAGAAGATCAAAGGTCATCTGCAAGTTAATTAGGAACAACCTGTTCGCTTCTGCGGGCAGGTTTATTTTTTTATAAATTGTTAAATTATTGCAGGAAAATAATGTTTAATAAAGAAATATTATTCATCAATATCAACGAGGTGAATAATATGAGATTAACACAGGAAAAATTTTGGGCTGTGATCGTGGTGGTAGCTTTAGCGGCATTCTGGTTAGGTCAGTCGGGGTTGTCCTTATTGAATGGAAAAGAGGAAGTTGAAATAGGATTAGTTCAACCTGGTTCTAAGCAAGCTCAAAGTTTAGAATTCAGGCAGGAAGAGATTCTCGTCCATATTGGGGGAGCAGTTAAACAGCCTGGTATTTATGCTTTAGCTGAAAGTGCAAGAGTTATCGATGCTATTTTAGCTGCAGGAGGAGAAACCGAGACGGCAGATCTAGATCAGATTAATCTGGCCAGAAAAATAAGTGATAGTGAGAAGATTATCATACCGCAAGAAAATAGGTCCGCAGCTGCTGAAGCGAGTAATTCACCTTCTAATCCTTCGAACCAGGGCAGGGGGAAGATAAATATAAATAAAGCTAACTTAGATCAGCTAACTTCTCTGCCGGGAATAGGTCCAGCTCGGGCAGCGGCTATAATTGGTTTTCGAGATGATAATGGGAATTTTCAGCAGGTAGAAGACCTTCTTCAGGTAGCTGGAATCGGAGCTAGTATATTAAGTAATATAGAAGATATGATAACCGTGAATTAAAATGATCAGAGATAATCCTTATTTTCTATTCCAGAGCTTTGTGATTCAAGTTTGCTGGCAGGAGTTATTGGTTTTATTATTAGCAGGTCAAATTTTTTCCTGGGAATCGATATATTATTTTTGTTTTTTCTTGTTTTTAAATTGTAAACTAGCAGAAACATCAAATCTGGCTCAACTGAAATCATTAGGATTGATCCTTTTCTTTCATACGCTCAGGATAATCTTAAAAGATATGCATATATTGAGTGATATATCTTCTATCTTTCAGCATTATACTGTAGTTAATATCAGGCAGTATTTTTTGGATGGTTTAATGGAATATTACTCTCCTGAAAGGGCCAGACTGGTGGGAGCCATAGTTTTAGGGGTGAGAGAAAGGATAATCGCTCAGGAGCAGATGCTGCATAAAGCTGGCACGGGGCATCTCCTGGCCTTATCGGGAATGCATATAGGCTATGCTGCCTTATTTATCTTTTATCTCACGGATTTCTTATCAAAGATTAAAAAAGTGGCTGGTGTCGTTCCTTTAACTTTTGTAGGGATATATATCTTTATAGCCGGGGGGTCAGCGTCACTTCTGCGGGCAGGGATAATGCTGCTTGTCAGTCGGATTATGCTGCAGGCAGGTCTGAAAACTTCGCTGGTAAATCTGGTGGGAACAGCCGGGATCATTATTGTATTACTTGATCCAGATTATATTTACCAGGCCGGTTTTCAAATTTCATTTATGGTAGTTTTATCTCTTTATTATTTTCTGCCTAAAATGAATAACTTGCCCCTTCCTTTAGCTGTTTCCCTGGCGGCAGCATTGGGTTCGGCCCCATGGCTTACCTGGCTAAATCATGAGCTAAATTTAAATGGACTGGTCAGCAATCTGTTTTTGGTACCTCTTCTGGGGCCCATCTACCTTTTAAATTTTTTGCTGCTCATGCTGCTGCCTTTCTTTTCATCTTTGCAGGGGTTGGCCTGGTTGGGGAACTCATTATTATCCTTGTTTTTAACTACAGCTGGCTGGTTATCTCAGTTACCCTTTATTTTTGCTGTGTATATTCCGGGACAGAGCTCGGAAATTCTACCTGAACTTTTTATGCCTCTTCCAGTTCTGCTTATCTATCTGACCATCTTTGTGCTGCCTGGATTTTGGTTTAAGCTCCCGGTTACCTGGCTGCAGAGAAGATCTTTGCTTTTAAGCTGCTGGAAATTATTATTTACTTTATTGGCGGTGAATCTGGCTGTAAATCTATTTTAAGATATGTTATGATTTAAGCGGAGAATTAAATTGATGAGGAGGAAACTGTTTTGGCCGCTAAAACCAACACTCAGATAAAAGATCCAGTCAATTCATATTTTTTAATTTCCGGTGACGAAAGTTATCTGATCCGGGATAAGATAAATGATATTAAAAAGTCTCTAGGGGAAGCAGGCATAAATGAATTTCATCAGGAAAAACTCTCTGATCAGATAGAGAATTTTCCTGCTCGCTTAAATCAGGCGGTATATACCGTTAGCTTAATGACAGGATATAAGTTGATCCAGGTAGAGTGTGAAGAATTATTTAAGTCGAAAAATAATTATGATGAAAAAATAGTTGATTTACTGCAGGATGATTTAGAAAATATCACGCTGGTATTTATCGTCAGGGGCAAACCAGATAAACGGATAAAAAGCTTTTTAGAATTCAAAAAGGCCGGTAAAGTCATTGAATTATCCCGCCCCCGGTATAAAGATTTAGACAAATGGATAGTTCAACGCTTCCGAGCTGAAGATAAAAGCGTTGATGGCCAGCTAATTAAGTATTTAGAATATCTTTTTAATAATCGGCTAGAAGCCTTAGAACAGGAAATCGATAAGATAATAACATTAAATTATCAAAAAGATAAGATTTCTTTAAAAGATACCTACGAAATTTTAAGCAGAGAAGGTCTGCTGGCAGATAATATAATATTCAATATGCTTGATAATTGGGTGGAAGGTAAGAAAGAGAAGGCAATCAGGGAATACCGAAGTTTAATCAAAGATGGGCAGAGCCCTTTTTATATTCTGGTTATGATTCACCGCCAGTTATTGTTACTGCTGAAGGTGAAAGAATTAAAAGAAAATGAAAGTTTAAATCCCGGCCAGATAGCTAGAAAGATAGGCGAGCACCCTTATCCTGTAAAAAAATGCTATCGGCAAACTGCTAACTTTAGCTTTTCAACTTTAGAAGAACTGCTGGAATCTCTCTGGCAGGTCAACTTTGATATCGTCCAGGGGAAGGGAAGAGACCCGGAAGAACGGTTAGAAAACTTTCTTTTAACGTAAAAACCAGGCTTCCTGAAAAGGGAGCCTGGCTTATAAGTTATAATTATAGTTTTATAATTACTCGGTTTTTTCATTTAAAATTCTGGTTAAACGGGATTTCTTACGAGCTCCATTATTCTCATGAATAATATTGTGTCTTACAGCTTTATCTATCATTTTATAAGCATGAGAAAGTTTTTCCTCGGCTTCTTCTTGAGAAAAATTTTCTTCTTCCATGAGTTTTTTGAAGTTTTTGATTGCAAGTTTCATTTCGCTCTTCCAATAGCGGTTTCTTTCCGCTTTTTTGGCAGAGGATCTAACCCGTTTTTTGGCAGATTCAATTATTGGCATCTTTGAAACACCTCCTAATTAATCTGGTTTAACCAGATGAAATATCTATTTACATAGTGAATATTATTTTACCAGATTTAAATATGAATTGCAACCCCCAGAAGAGATAAGAGTTCTAAACTTGCGCCCCTCGAAGATGTAGTGGTATAATAAGTATTGAGTAAATATTATTTTTAACAGGAGGATATATTTTTGAAGAATGAAAAAATCCGTAATTTTTGTATAATAGCACATATTGATCATGGCAAATCCACCCTGGCTGACCGTATTTTAGAAGAGACAGGGACGATCACAGATAGAGATATGCAGGAACAGGTCCTGGATAATATGGATCTGGAAAGAGAAAGAGGTATTACCATCAAGGCCCAGGCGGTTACCCTGGAATATAAAGGCTATAAGCTAAATTTGATCGATACGCCTGGGCATGTTGATTTTGCTTATGAAGTTTCTAGAAGTCTGGCCGCCTGTGAAGGAGCTTTACTTATCATAGATGCTGCTCAGGGCGTGGAAGCACAAACTCTGGCCAATATTTACCTGGCTTTAGAACATGACCTGGACATCATTCCTGTAATAAATAAAATAGATCTTCCTGCTGCAGATCCAGATAGGGTTAAGGAAGAATTGATGGATTTAGGTATAGATCCTGATGAGGCGTTATTGACCAGTGCCAAGGAAGGCGTCGGGATCACAGAAGTTTTAGATGCAATCATAGAGAGGATCCCGGCCCCTGGCGTGGACCTGGATAGCCCACTGCGGGCTCTGGTCTTCGATTCTTTATATAATTCCTATCAGGGGGTTGTTCCGCATATAAGGATTATGAGCGGTTCGGTAAAAAAAGGGGATAAAGTTTTACTGATGGCCAGCGGCAAAAAATATGAAGTAGATGAAGTTGGGGTTTTTAGCCCCAGCTTTACGGAAGTAGATAAGCTTTCGGCCGGTGAGGTAGGATATCTCATGGCCGGGATCAAGGATGTCCGCAACTGTCGGGTTGGAGATACTCTGACTCTGGCCTCGAATCCAGCCAGAGAGCCGCTCCCCGGCTATAAAAAAGCTCAACCTATGGTTTTTAGCGGGATGTATCCCACCGATAATAATGACTTTCAGGTACTGCAGGAGGCATTGGAGAAACTGCAGCTAAACGATGCTGCTCTAACTTTTGAAACGGAGACTTCGTCTGCCTTAGGTTTTGGCTTTCGGTGTGGTTTCCTCGGGCTGCTGCATATGGAAATAGTTCAGGAAAGATTGGAGCGGGAATATGATCTCGATCTGGTAATTACGGCTCCAAGTGTTATCTATAAGTTGGAGTTGACCAATGGAGATGTGTTAGAGATCGAAAACCCGGCTAATTTCCCCGAGCAAAATGAAATTGAATCGGTGGCTGAACCTTTCGTTAAAACAGAAATCAGCTCACCAGAAGAGTATATAGGGGCAGTGATGAAGCTCTGTGAAAATAATCGGGGTGAATTTGTAGATATGAAATATATAAATGAAAATAGGGTGGTCATCAATTATCATATGCCCATGAATGAAATTATCACCGATTTTTTCAATCAGTTGAAGTCGAAAACCAGAGGCTATGCTACGCTTGATTATGAACAGATCGGTTATAAGGAGTCTGATCTGGTTAAACTGGACATTTTGGTCAACAAAGAACCTGTGGACGCTTTATCTACCATAGTTCATCGGGATCGGGCCCGGAGTTTAGGAGAAAGCCTGGCTCGGAAATTGAAAAAGATAATTCCAAAGCATATGTTCAAGGTTCCGATTCAAGCTGCTATCGGCAACGATGTGGTGGCCAGGGTTAATATCCAGGCTAAGCGGAAAGATGTGTTACAGAAGTGCTATGGTGGCGATGTGAGCCGAAAAAGAAAACTGCTGGAAAAACAAAAAGAAGGTAAAAAGCGGATGAAACAGGTCGGCAGCGTGGAAATCCCCCAGGAAGCATTTATGGCAGTATTAGAGAGGAATGACGATGACTAAGCAGGATTCTCTGCAGAAAAAGATAGAAGCCCGGGGATTGAGCCTGTATTTTCACTTTCCTTTTTGCAAAAGTAAATGTAATTACTGCAGTTTTTATTCTTTAACCGGATGTGCTCATTTGAAAAAACAGTACATTACAGCTTTAGTAACCGAATTGAAATTAAGACAGAGTTTGATCACAACAGATATTAAACCAGCAACCATCTATTTTGGCGGGGGGACCCCCTCTCTATTTGCTCCAGACGACTATGCCACTCTTATTTCTGTTATAGAAAAAGAGTATGGCATTTTTTCTGGTGCAGAGATAACATTAGAAATCAATCCTGCTGATATTGATAACCCTGATATCCTCCAAATTTATGCCGGAACAGGGATCAATAGATTTAGTATAGGGGTGCAGTCTTTTGCTGACCAGGAATTAGAAATGTTAGGCAGGAGGCATTCAGCCGCCCAGGCCAGCCGGGTACTAACTTATCTGGCAGCAAATGATTTTAATTTTAGTATAGATATAATTTCAAGTTTACCTGGTCAAACCAATCAAGAACATTTACAAAATATCCAGAAGGCCCTGGAATTTAAGCCTTCTCATTTATCTATTTATAATCTGCAGCTAGAAGAAGGCACCAGACTATACCAGGATGTAGAAGCCGGGGCATTACCTGAACCGGAGGAAGAAGTAGATGAATTAAATTATCGCAGAACTGAGAGGTTACTGCAAGACAATGGTTATAAGCATTACGAGATCTCAAGTTATTGCCTGCCGGGTTATCGCTCCCGCCATAACTCATTATGTTGGAGATTGGTACCGTACCTTGGCTTTGGGCCTGCCGCCCACAGTTTTTATAAACTTATGCGAACAGCCAACGAACCGGATTTGTTTAAATATATAGATATTTTGACGGAGAATGAACTACCGCCGGCCCGGATCATCGGTTTAAGTCATAAAGATGCGCAGGCAGAGTATATGTTTTTAGGATTGCGTTTACAGGCGGGCATATATAAAAAGGACTTTAAAAACCTCTTTTCTAAATCATTAGCAACTTTATATGGCCCAGAAATTAAGGGTTTGGTTAAGGAAGGTTACCTTAAAGAAACACCGACCCAAATTAAACTAACCAATAAAGGAAAATTGCTGGCAAATTATGTCCTGGCAGAATTTATTTAATCCATTCTGGCCTTGACAAAAAAAATTAGATATGGTATTTTTATAATAGTTATTAGCACTCTGTCGCCTCGAGTGCTAACAAGAGGTGATAAAAGATGGTTAATGGAATGACAGAAAGAAAAATTCGTGTATTAAAGACCATCATTGAGGAGCATATTTTAACAGCTGAGCCAGTAGGCTCAAGAACGCTGGCCAGAAAATATGATTTTGGTTTTAGTCCAGCAACTATACGAAATGAAATGGCCGATTTAGAAGAAATGGGATTACTTGAACAACCTCATACGTCAGCAGGGCGTATCCCGACTGATTTGGGATATCGTTTTTATGTGGATAACCTAAAAAAGAGTGAACTTAACTCCCCACCTGCCATCAAAGTATATTTAGAACAATTGTCTAAAGAACACTCCGGTATCCAGGATGTAATGACAGGGATGGCCAGATTATTGGCTAACTTAACCCAGTACACTACCTTTATTAGTGAACCGGCTTTTTCTGAAAGCAAATTACGAAAGATAGAATTATTACCGGTATCTCGTAAAAGGCTACTGCTTGTAGTTATTACAGATAATGGTTTAGTCAATAATAAGACTATTAATTTAAAGAAAGAACTGGATGAGAATCAGTTGAACGATTTAAATAAGATACTTAATAAAAGACTGCAGGGTACAGCCTTAGGAGATATTAATCCAGAATTTTTGCAGGAGTTGCAGCAGGAATTACAGAGAAGAATAAATTATACTGCAGAAATATTAGAACTGCTCCAGCGAGAAATGACAAAGATTTCTACCAAAGAGGACATGAAAATTCATCTTGATGGAACATCTTATATCTTAGAGCAGCCGGAGTTTAATGATATCGAAAGGCTGAAAAAGATATTGCGTATTTTGGATCGGGAAGAAGAGTTAAGAAAAATTTTAAATGGTATCAATGAAGAAATATCGATCCAGATTGGGGCAGAAAATAAAATTGAAGACATGGAAAATTGTTCTTTAGTATTGGCTAAATATCATATTTCTCGAGGTGCAAGCGGTAGGATAGGAATAATCGGGCCTACGAGAATGGAGTATTCTAAAGTTATTTCGTCAGTCGATCTTGCGGCTGAGTTATTAAGCAAATTAATTTCAAGTACAGGCAGGTGATATTATTAATGGTTGAGCAGGAAAAAAACAATTCTGTAGAGGAAGAAGCTAAGGATAATAAGGAAGTAAATGAAGAAAATGAGACTACTTCTCCGGAAGTAAAGCAGGAAGAGCTTGAGCAAAAAATTGAAAAGCTGCAGGAAGAGATCGAAAGTCTAGAGGCAGAAAAAGATAAATATTTAAGCAAATTAAAACGAGCTCAGGCTGATTTTGCTAATTATAAAAGAAGGATTAGTCGGGAAAGAGCTGACCTTGCTGTGAGGTATAAGGTGGAGGTTATCGAAGAGATTTTACCGGTATTAGATAACTTTGAAAGAGCTCTGGCCACCGAGATGGAAGATTATAATCTTTCTCAGGGGGTTGAGATGATATATCGGCAGCTCTGGACTGTTTTAGAACAGGAAGGTGTCCAGAAGATCGACGCCGTAGGCGATGAATTTGATCATAAATACCACGAGGCGATAGAACAGGTTGAAGCAGATGCTGAAGCAGGAACCGTTGTTGAAGAGGTACAGCCAGGTTATATGTTCGCAGATATAGTGATCAGGCCTGCGATGGTAAAAATAGCAGGTTAAGTTTTATCAGAAAATATAAATCGTTTTAAGGAGGATGTTATAATGGGTAAAATACTCGGTATTGACTTAGGAACAACTAACTCTTGTATGGCAGTTATGGAAGGTGGAGAGCCCACTGTAATTCCAAATAGAGAGGGTAATAGAACGACCCCTTCTGTAGTGGCATATAATAAAAAAGGCGAAAGAATAGTTGGGGAACACGCTAAAAGGCAGGCAGTAACAAATTCAGACCAAACAGTTCAGTCCATCAAAAGAAGGATGGGGGAAGATTACACGGTAACTCTAAAAGGTGAAGAATATACCCCCCAGGAAATTTCCGCAATGATCTTACAAAAAATGAAGATGGATGCAGAAGATTATTTAGGTGAAGATATTAAGGAAGCAGTAATTACTGTGCCAGCCTATTTCTCGGATAGTCAAAGACAGGCAACAAAAGATGCTGGTAAGATCGCTGGGTTGGATGTTAAAAGAATCATCAATGAACCGACCGCTGCCTCACTGGCATACGGTTTAGACGATGACAAAGATCAAACGATCCTGGTATTTGACCTGGGTGGAGGTACATTTGATGTTTCAATTCTAGAAATCGGCGATGGTGTTTTCGAAGTAGTAGCAACCAGCGGTAACAATAAATTGGGTGGCGATGACTTTGATGAGAGAATTATTGATTATCTGGCCGAACAATTCCAGAGTGAATATGGTATCGATCTGAGAAAAGATAAAATGGCCTTACAGCGGTTGAAAGATGCCGCCGAAAAAGCTAAGATTGAGCTTTCCAGTGTTAAGGAGACCAATGTTAATCTTCCTTTCATCACGCAAACAGAAGATGGTCCTAAACATTTAGATGTCGATATAACCAGGGCTAAATTTAACGAGTTAACCGACGATCTGGTCCAGAAAACCATGGGACCAACAGAACAGGCTTTAAAAGATGCTGGTTTGAGTAAGGGCGAGATCGATGAAGTTATTCTGGTCGGTGGTGCTACAAGAACTCCATCTGTCCAGGAAGCCGTCGAAGAAAAAGTCGGTAAATCTCCCCATAAAGGTATCAATCCTGATGAGGTCGTAGCCATTGGGGCTGCAATTCAAGCCGGTGTTTTATCTGGTGAAGTCGATGATTTAGTTCTGCTCGATGTAACTCCTTTATCCCTCGGTATTGAAACTCTGGGTGGAGTATTCACTAAATTAATCGAAAGGAATACTACAATTCCTACTTCTAAGAGCAAGGTTTTCTCCACGGCAGAAGACAATCAGACAACCGTTGATATACATGTGCTTCAGGGTGAAAGAAAGATGGCCAAGCACAATAAGACGCTGGGAAGATTCCAGTTAACGGATATACCACCTGCACCGCGTGGTGTGCCCCAGATAGAAGTTACTTTTGATATAGATGAAAATGGTATAGTCCAGGTTTCTGCTGAAGATAAAGGGACTGGAAACAAACAGGATATTACCATTAAGTCGACCAGCGGGTTAAGTGAAGAAGAAATCGAAGAAATGGTCCAGGATGCTGAAGAACATGCTGAAGAAGATAAAAAGAAAGTTGAACGGATCGAAAAGAAAAATGAAGCTGAATCTCTCATCCATTCCGTAGAAAAAACTTTAAAAGACGCTGGTGACGATGTAGATGATGCCCTTAAGAGTCGGATCGAGGAAGCCAAGGCAGAACTGGAAGAGGCATTAGATGTAGAGGAGATAGATGTAGATCTGGTCGATGAAAAGATAGAAAATTTAACAGATGAAATGACCGACTTGAGTCAGGAACTATATAATCAACAGCAGCAGGCTGAGCAGGCCCAACAGGCTGCCGGCCAGCAGCAGGGCGCCGAACAGGGCGCAACTGCTGAAGCTGATGATGACACTATAGATGTAGATTTTGAAGAAGTTGATGAGGAAGATAAGAATTAATTATTAGGATTAGCTAAAGCGAAGAGGGGGGCTCCTGTCCCCTTCTTTTCAGCTTTTTCTCAGGTGCAGGAAGGTGATTTATTATGGCAAGTCAAAAAGATTATTATGATATATTAGGGGTAGATAAAGACGCTTCCCAGGATGAAATCAAAAAGGCCTATCGCAAGAAGGCCAAGAAGTATCATCCCGATCGGAACCCTGATGATCCAGATGCCAGTGAAAAGTTCAAGGAAATTTCTGAGGCATATGGTATCCTGAGTGATGAAGATAAAAGGGCCCGGTATGATCAATATGGTCATGCGGGTATCGGCGATGATGACTTCAATTACGAAGACTTCGCTCAGGGAGGTTTCGGCGGTCTTGGCGATATTTTTGATCTATTTATGAACGGAATGGGCGGCGGTTTTTCCGGTATGGGCCAGCAGCGCCGTAGCGGACCCAGCCGCGGAAAAGATCTAGAGTATCGGATGGAAATATCTTTTAAAGAGGCAGCTTTCGGTACCGAAAAAACGATCAGAATACCCCGCCAGGAAGAATGTCCTAAATGTGAAGGGACAGGAGCAAAAGAAGGAACTTCTGTTAAAACCTGTCCTAAATGTAACGGTAGTGGTCAAATCAGGGTAAGCCAGAGAACTCCATTCGGCAACATCGCTCAAGTTACTACCTGTGATCGCTGTCAGGGACGGGGAGAGATAATTGAAGAACCCTGCCCTAACTGTAACGGTCAGGGTCGGGTGACCAGGCGGCGTAACATTAAAGTCGATATCCCGGCTGGAATCTCCAGCGGCAGCCGGATAAGGTTGTCCGGTGAAGGTGGTGCCGGAGAAAAAGGAGGACCTTCTGGCGATCTTTACGTGCGGGTTAACGTTAAGCCCCATGATATATTTGAACGGAGGGGAGACGACATCTATTGTGAATTCCCCATAAATTTCGTTCAAGCGGCATTAGGTGATGAAGTAAAGGTGCCCACTTTAGAAGGTGAGGTTAAATTTAAGATTCCTGAAGGAACTCAACCTGGTGATAAACTCCGTCTGAAAAACAAAGGTGTCCAACATCTTCGTTCCAGCGGTCGGGGTGACCAGTATATTATAATTAAAGTGGTTATTCCTAAATCCCTTAATTCAGAACAGAAAGAATTATTGCGAAAATTTGCCGAAATGAGCGGCGATGAAATAAATCCAGAAAGCAAGGGTTTTTTTAGTCGAGTTAAGGAAGCCTTTGGGAGTAATTAAAATGTATTATTTAGAATACCAACTAACCCTGTCGTCAGCTGATCTTTCCCTGGGAGAAGAGATTTTTAGTACCCTCTTCCCAGCGGGTTTCATTACCAGAGATCTGTCTGACGGCAGAATTTTATTTATCGGTTATAGTCAACACAAGTATGAAATCAAAGTACACAAAAAGTATGATACTACCTGGCTGAAGCTGCTTGATTATCTCACCGCTGTTCATCAGAGATTGAACTCCGGTTTAGGTCGTTCTGCTCTTTCCTTCACTTTAAAGCGGGTTTGGTCAGAAAGTACAGACTGGGTTAAAAATTGGCGGGAAAATTATAAGGCGATCAATATAGCCGAGCGCTGGTTGATCCTCCCCCCCTGGCAGCAGGAAGAGTATCAGCAGCTTGAAGCAGGAAAAGCGCAGGAAGAAGTGATCGAAAAAATTATCATCGATCCTGGCCAGGCCTTCGGCACAGGTGGTCATGAGAGCACCAGGTTAGCTTTAATTTTGTTAACCTATTTGGCTGAGGAAGCAGATGTTAAGGTTACTTCTATGCTGGATGTAGGCACCGGAAGCGGAATATTGGCTATAGCCGGGGCCAGGCTGGATATTAAGGAGATCATTGCTGTAGATTTGGCCCAAACCGCGATCGAAAATTGTCAGCATAACCTTGAACTGAATGAATTATCGGAGAGGGTAGAAACCAGGCTGGGTGATATCCAGGACCTAACCCTGGGTAGATTTTCCCTGGTCATATCAAATCTTCTGGCCGTGCTCATCCATGCTAATTTTGAAGCGATCACAGACAAGGTTAAGCCCGGGGGCAGGCTTATTTTAAGTGGATTTCTAGTAAGCCAGGCTGAAAAGATTACCGCCCGGTTAAATGAAAATGGATTTGTAATCGAGGAAACCCGGGTACAGGGTGAATGGCAGTCAGTATTAGCTTTACGAGGTGAAGAATAATGCGAAGTTTCTTTTTAGAAGAAGATCCCGGCAAACTGCATGAGGGGGATGATATTACTCTCACTGGCGATCTTTATAATCATATAATTAATAGTCTCCGCCATTCTTCAGGGGATAAGATTATTCTCCTGGATGGGAAAGGCCTGGAGTATGAAGTAGAGATTAAAGAAATTGGAGAGGAGTCTGCTCGTTGTTGGATTTTGGATGTTAGGAAAGCAGGAGGAGAACCTGATTTAGCTATTTATATAGCTCAAGCTTTGGCTAAAAAAGATAATTTTGAGCAGGTTTTACAGAAGGCTACAGAAGTGGGGGCGGCCGGATTTTTCCCCTTGAAGACCCGCCACACCGTCGTTAAAGTAAAGAAGTCAAAGCTAGATAAAAAACTATCTCGCTGGAGAAAAATAATTTTAGAAGCAGCCAGGCAATCGGAGCGAGGAAAAGTTCCAGAACTTAATAATCCGATTAGGTTAGAAGACTTAATTCCCAGGTTTGACGAATTCGATCTTGTTTTCCTGGCTTATGCTCGAGACAAGCAGATGTCTTTAAAAGAAGCTCTGGCTTCTCATGACTTTGCGCAAAATCAGAAAATCCTGCTCCTGGTAGGCCCAGAAGGTGGATTTAATCCTAACGAGATAGATAAAATATTAAGTCATGACAATACAGTAGCATTCAATTTAGGGCCGAGAATTTTAAGAACCGAAACTGTCGCTCCTCTGGTGACAGGGTTAATATTGTATGAACGGGGAGAAATTTAAAAACTTCAAGAATTAAATTGGAAGGTGTTTGCGTATGGTAGTTCAAGAAGAACCCAAAGCGGCCATCCATAATCTGGGTTGTCGAGTTAACCAGTATGAGGCTGAAGCCTTAGAGCAGATGTTAAAGAGAGCAGGCTACAGGATAGTTGATTTTAATGAGGCAGCTGATTTATATATAGTCAACAGCTGTGCTGTTACCCTGTCTGCTGCCAGTAAGTCCCGGAGTCTAGCCCGTCAGGCCAAAAGAAGAGGCGGCGATGAGGCTGTGGTCATAATGGCAGGCTGTTACAGTCAGGTTTCTCCAGAAGAGGTAGAAGGAGTAAAAGAAGTAGATTATATTATCGCCGCTTCCGATAAAGACAGGTTAACTAAATTATTAAAAGAGGTTGCTCCCGAACAGACCGGGGGCTGGTTAGGCGCGAGAAAAGAGTATCGGGAAATGACCGATTACCCTGATTTTCATCTGGATAGGGTAAATCAAACAACCCGGGCCAACCTGAAAATTCAGGATGGCTGTAATCAGTTTTGTAGTTATTGTATCATCCCCCTGGCCAGAGGCCAGCTGCGCAGCCGCCCCGAAGCCAGTGTTTTGGCTGAATCTAAGCGTTTATTAAGAAGTGGGGTTAAAGAAATCGTTCTGACCGGGATCCATTTAGGTGCTTACGGGGTGGACTTCTCTGAAGACAGAGATCATCTGGCCGATTTAATCGAAAAAATGATCACCCTGGACGGTAATTTTAGGATTCGGCTCAGTTCCATCGAAGTTGGTGAAGTTTCGGATAAATTGATCGATTTGATAGCTAACTCTAATAAACTCTGTAAACATCTTCATCTTCCCTTACAGAGCGGAAGTGTTCGGATCTTAAAAGACATGAATAGACCTTATACTCAGGCAGAATACCTGGCTCATATAAGAGAGATCCGGAAGGTGATCCCTGAGATAGCCATAACTACAGATATTATCGTGGGTTTTCCTGGTGAGACAAGAGCTGAATTTGAAGAGACCTTATCGGTTGTTGAAGAAGCAGGCTTTAGCCGGGTCCATATTTTTCCGTATTCCCCCCGCCCCGGCACACCAGCAGCAGAGATGGCCGATAGAGTTGATGGTAATGTTAAAAAAGAAAGATATAACGAGTTAAATGAACTTGCCGAAGAGCTGGCTTATGCTTACAGAAAAGATTTTTTCAACCAGGAGCTGCAGGTACTTTTAGAAGAAGATATCGACTCTGGTATCATCGCCGGGTATAGTGATAACTTTATCAGAATTGGAATAGATTATCAGCCCGGGCTGGAGAACACCTTGATCCAGGCAGAACTACTTGATATTTCAGGCGAACCTCCTTATAAAGCTGAAATCAGGGAATAGGGAAAAGGTTATAAAATATCTGACAAATTTATGAATATATGTTATAATAAATAAAAGAATTTTATCCATTAATCTCTTAAAATAAAGGAGGAATGCATCTTGGCTGAGTGTATATTTTGTAAGATAAGCAAAGGAGAGGTCGATTCAGATTTGGTATATGAAGACGAGGAAATTTTTGCTTTTGCGGATATTAATCCTCAAGCCCCGGTACATCTTTTGATTCTACCTCGGAAGCATATAAGTGCAATAACCGAGGTGGAGGACTTTGAATTGATCGGAGATATTCATAAAGTTGCGGTTAAACTGGCTGAAGAAAGAGGCTTAACTGAAGATGGTTTCAGGATAGTTAATAACTGCGGGAGTAAAGGCGGCCAAACGGTCGATCATCTCCACTTTCATCTGCTGGGTGGAAGGCAATTACAATGGCCTCCAGGTTAATTTAAGTAAGGGGAGATAATATGGCCGAAAATATTTCTGATAAAAACATCGCTAAAATATTATTGTTAACGTTAATATTTATTTTTATTCTGGCAGTTTCTATAGAAGCTGCCACTGCTTATTATATACCGCTGCACGGCGATGTTAATCCAGGTTTAGTGACATTTTTGGATCGTTCATTAGCAGCAGCAGAAGAGGCTAACGCCGAAGTGGTAATAATTGAAGTTGATACTTTTGGTGGACTGGTAGATTCCGGGATCGATTTAAGAGATAGCCTGGTTGAATATAACGGACGGACGGTCGTCTTTGTGAATAATAGGGCCTGGTCAGCTGGAGCCCTGATCGCTCTTGGGGGTGATGAGATTTATATGGTCGAGGGCAGCAGTATCGGGGCTGCCGAAACCCGACCTTATGAGGAAAAATATATTTCAGCATTGCGGACGGAATTTGCTTCCACAGCAGAGAGGCGGGGGAGAGACCCTGACATAGCCGCAGCTATGGTAGATTCTTCTATTGAAATCGAGGGTGTAACTGAGGAAGATAAATTATTGAGTTTAACCGCTCAGGATGCAGAAAAACTGGGATTTAGTGAAGGGACTTTCTCCAGTTTAGGAGGGTTATTAGATTATCTAGGCTATACCTCCGATGAACTGATCCGAGCAGAACTAACTTCTTTAGACCGAATCGCTCGGGTTATTACGAATCCTTATACCTCGGTATTTTTACTGACTGTCGGGATAGTAGGTCTGGTCGGTGAGGCATTAATTCCTGGCTTTGGTGTAAGTGGAACCATCGGGGTTTTAAGTATGGCCGCCTTCTTTTCTGCTTATATTTATCAGGGTTATGCCGGACTGGGTCTAGTCGTCTTATTCTTAGCTGGTTTACTGCTGCTGGCTATAGAGATTTTCGTGATACCAGGATTTGGATTTACC
The DNA here is from genome assembly GCA_051745085.1 of Bacillota bacterium. GTDB lineage: Bacteria > Bacillota > Halanaerobiia > Halanaerobiales > Halarsenatibacteraceae > Halonatronomonas. The sequence goes on from JBNJDR010000002.1 coordinate 25,877, forward strand.
GGTATCAGCGGATTAACGGCGATTTTTTTAAGTTTCTTTTTAGTTTTTCCAGAAAGTTCTACAGCCTGGAGAATGCTGGCTGTTGTTACGGTCTTATCGGTTGTTGGTGTGGGCGTGTTGATTAAATTATTTGGTTCTACCTATTTCTGGAGGCGGATTTCTTTAGGTGAATCTCAAACTACAGATATAGGTTATGTGGCCAGTAAAGATTCTAAAGACTTAGTTGGGACTACAGGTAAAACTATCACCCCTTTACGTCCGTCAGGGATCGCTGAGATCAAAGGAGAAAGGGTAGATGTAGTCACCCAGGGTGGTTTTATTGACAAAGAAACTTCGATAAGGGTAGTAGATGTAAAAGGAAGCAGGATCGTGGTCACCAAACAAAGTGAGGAGTGAGAATATGGATATTTTTTCGATAGGAATTTTGGTTTTAATCGTATTATTTTTGGTTTTTTTCTTTTACTTTATACCACTGGGGCTCTGGATATCGGCTACAGCCGCCGGGGTTAAGGTAGGTTTTTTTAATCTAATCGGAATGAGATTGCGTCGGGTTGTTCCTTCTGAAATTGTCGGACCGATGATCAAGACCCACAAGGCTGGCTTGAAACTCAGTAGTGATAAGCTAGAGGCTCACTACCTGGCCGGTGGTAACGTGAATAAGGTGGTAGATGCTTTAATCGCTGCGCAGAGGGCCGAGATTGATCTTACCTTTGAGAGAGCTGCAGCTATAGATTTAGCCGGGAGAAACGTCTTAGAAGCGGTTAAAATGAGCGTTAACCCCAAAGTCATACAGACCCCAGTCGTTACAGCGGTGGCGATGAATGGTATCCAGGTTATGGCTACTGCCCGCGTTACCGTTAGAGCAAATATTGAACGTCTGGTTGGTGGGGCAGGCGAAGAGACCGTCCTGGCTCGAGTTGGAGAGGGTATCGTTACCACGGTTGGTTCAGCCGAAACCCATAAGAAAGTTCTGGAAAATCCAGATTCTATTTCTAAAACCGTGCTTGGTAAAGGGTTGGACTCAGGAACCGCTTTTGAAATTCTTTCCATCGATATAGCCGATGTTGATGTCGGCAAGAACATTGGAGCTACCCTGCAGAAAGATCAAGCAGAAGCTGATAAAGATATCGCGCAGGCAAAAGCCGAGGAACGGAGAGCTATGGCGGTGGCTGAAGAACAGGAAATGAAAGCCCGGGTTCAGGAAATGCAGGCCAAGGTCGTAGAAGCAGAAGCTGAAGTGCCTCTGGCCATGGCAGAAGCATTACGGTCCGGCAATATGGGAGTTATGGATTACATGAACTTGAAAAATATCGAATCTGATACAAAGATGAGAAAGACGATCTCTTCTCTGCAGGAAGGTGAAAAAGAAAAATCAGATAAGAAAAAACGAGATAACACGAATAAGAAAAAAGATTAAGAGGTGAGCTAAATGGATGAATTGTTTTCCTTATTACCTCTACTACTTTTCTTTCTGATAGTAGTTGTTCGCCTGGCCCGGTTTTTGCAGCGGGTGTTCGGCAAAATCCAGGAAAAAAGCGAGATGTATAGTAAATCTCAGAAGCAGGAAAAAAGTCAGAACGATTCGCGGTCTGGACCTCCTCCTGGATTCGAATTAGATTTATCGGAGATAGATGATAAATTTGGTGAGGCTAAGAGCCTTTCGGAAAGGGAAGAGAGTAAAAGTCTTTCTGAACGGGAAGGAAGCCAGCGGCTATCTGAAAAAACAGAGGTTAGAAAGAAGTTTGAAGAGGATATGCAGGGCCGTAAAATCAAAAGTTATCAGGGTAAAAAGAAAAAACAGACGGGGATAACTCGTCAGGAGATCGGTGGATCTGAGGAACTAGAGGGGATTGATCTCACTCTCAATCGCAAAAACTTAGTTCAGGGGATAATCATGAAAGAAATTCTCCAATCCCCCCGCAGTCAAAAACCTCATCATCCGCCTTATCTCGATAAATAATGAATGTAACATTAAAAAGCCCTTAACCGGGCTTTTTTTGTTTGTAAAGGTTTATTGTGTTACACTATTTACACTTTTCCCTAATTGTGATATACTATTAATATAATTTCTAGGGAGGAAGATAAAAATGGATTATATTAAATGGTTTGAAGAAGTGGGCAGTAGTGACGTTGAGGTGGTCGGCGGTAAAGGTGCTAATTTAGGGGAATTGACAGCTAATGGAGTTAATGTTCCACCGGGTTTTTGCCTGACGGCGGGAGCGTATAATGACTTTATCGAGGCTAATCATTTATTTGATCAAATAGAAGTTATACTTTCTGATTTGAATACTGATGATGCTGCTCAATTACAACAGGCTTCCCGGGAAATTAGAGGTATTATGGCTGAAGTAAGTATGCCTGAAGAAATTAACCAGCAGGTAATCGAGGCATATAATAGATTACAGGAATTAGGGATTAAATCGGCGCGAGTGGCGGTGAGAAGTTCTGCTACTGCGGAAGATCTGCCGGATGCTTCTTTTGCTGGCCAGCAGGATACATATTTAAATATAGCAGGGCCAGAAGAGTTATTATATCACGTTAAGAAATGCTGGGGCTCACTCTGGACGGCCAGAGCGATATATTATCGCCAGGAAAAAGGTTTTGCTCACGAAGATGTGGCCTTAAGTGTGGTTGTTCAACAAATGGTCAGCGGTGATAAAGCAGGGGTAATATTTACAATTGATCCCACTACCGAGGATGAAGATACCCTCTTGATCAATTCCAGTTGGGGTTTAGGAGAAGCGGTCGTCTCTGGTTTGGTCACACCAGATGATTATCTTTTAGATAAAAATACAGGTAAAGTGTTAGAAAAAAACTTAGGAAAGAAGATTAAAATGATAGTAGAAAAAGGAGATGAAGGCGTCGGCACAGAAGTTGTTAAAACGGCATCATATCTCAGCGAAGACGCAGTAACCGATTCATCCCTAACAGATGAAGAAATTCGAAAATTATATCAGCAGGCCCTGTTAATAGAAGATATTTATCAGAGCCACCAGGATATCGAGTGGGCTATCGCCGGAGAAGAATCTACCGTTTATATCCTTCAATCTCGCCCTGTTACTACTTTATCCCCCAAAAAATCAGGAGAAACAGAAGAAGTAGATACCGCCAGTTCTACGGCAGAATTACAGCCGATCGTCCGGGGCTTAAATGCTTCGCCGGGTGTGGCCAGTGGGCCGGTTGTGATCATCGAGGATCTTAGCAAATTAGAAAGGATTAAGGAAGGCGATGTCATGGTTACTGCGATGACAAATCCTGATATGGTTCCAGCCATGCGCAGAGCAGCAGCTGTTGTTACCGATGAAGGTGGGAGAACCTGTCATGCTGCTATCGTATCTAGAGAGCTGGGAATCGCCTGTATCGTTGGCTGTGGAGACGCGACGAAGATTCTGGAGAATAATCAAATGGTCACCGTTGACTCGACCAGAGGGGTAGTTTTTGCCGGGAAGGTAAAGGAAGAAAGCAAACCTGAGCAGCCTAAGTCCAGCCAGCCTCAGCCTAATGTAGTTTCTCCCCAACCTATTACTGGAACAAAAATATATATGAATCTAGGCGAACCTCACTTGATTAACCGATATAAAGATTTAGATTTTGACGGTATCGGACTGATGCGGATAGAATTCATCTTTTCAAATGTGATCGGGTCCCACCCGATGTATTTGTTAAAACAAAATGAAGGTGACTTATTTATCCGGCAGCTTTCTGAGGCAGTTACTGTGGTTGCTCAGGAGATTTATCCCCGGCCCCTCGTGGTGAGGATGAGCGATTTTAGAACTAATGAATTTAGAGGTTTGAAGGGCGGCGAAGAGGTAGAGCCTGTTGAAAATAATCCGATGATCGGCTGGAGGGGTGTCTCTCGCTATATTTCCAAAGAATACGAAGCCGGCTTCAGATTAGAGTGTAAAGCTATCCGTAAAGTTAGAGAAGAATTTAATCTAACCAATGTTTATCTGATGCTCCCGTTTGTTAGAACAACCTGGGAAGTTGAAAAAGCTCTGGAAATTCTCAAGGAAGAAGGACTGGAACGGAGTAGAGATTTCAAGATTTGGATAATGGCGGAGGTCCCCTCGGTTATCTTCCAGGCTGCTGATTTTTGTCCTTTAATAGATGGATTTAGCATCGGCAGTAATGATCTGACCCAGTTGATTATGGGGGCAGATAGGGATTCAGGCATATTAAATAGAATGGGTTACTTTGATGAGCGTAATCCCGCTATTAAAACCGCGATCAAGGAGCTGATAGAGGTAGGCCAGAAAAATGGCAAAACTGTATCTATCTGCGGTCAGGGTCCGTCAGTATATCCCGAATTTGCAGAGTTTTTGGTGGAAGCAGGTATTGATAGTATCAGTGTTAATCCAGATACTGTGAACTATACCCGCAGACTGGTTGCCCAGGTAGAACAGAGGATGATCTTAAATAAGTTGAGGTAGGGATAAATAATGGATTTAACCCAGCGGCAAAAAAAAATAATTGAACTGGTTAGGGACAACCAGCCCATTACCAGCCAGGAAATAGCTGATAACCTTGATGTTTCTCGAGCTGCCATCCGGAATGATCTTTCAGTTCTTTCTCTTCTAGATATACTTGATGCCAAACCCAGAGTGGGATATTTTTATCAAGGAGATTCTCCGCAACCAGGATCTCTAGATTCTTTAATAAATATCAAGGTTAAAGAGATCATGGCTTTACCGGTAAACTTAAAAGAGGATACGAGCATATATGATGCTATAGTTACCATGTTCCTGGAGGATGTTGGTACTATATTTATTCTAGGAGAAGATGAAGATTTAAGCGGAGTGGTTTCTCGTAAAGATTTGTTGAAAATGACGATAGGCAGCCAGGACCTTAATTCGACTCCGGTTAGTCTGGCTATGACCAGAAAGCCTAAAATAGTGACAATTTTAGAAGAAGATACGTTATTACTGGCAGCCCGAAAAATAGTTGACAATAAAGTAGATTCACTTCCAGTGGTTAGGGAAGAAAAAGTGATCGGAAGGGTAAGCAAAACTTCAATCAGTCAGGCACTGGTAGAATACGCATTAGAAATAGGGAGTGGTTATTAATGCAAAGAGAATTAGCAATAGAGTTTGTCCGAGTTACCGAGGCGGCAGCGTTAGCGGCGGCCCCCTGGATGGGTAAAGGCCAAAAAGAATCCGCGGATGGTGCTGCAGTTGACGCTATGAGGAGAATGTTCGATACGGTTCATATCAATGGTATCGTTGTTATTGGAGAGGGCGAAAAAGACGAAGCGCCCCGGCTGTTTATAGGCGAAAAGATAGGTGAAGGAGATGAGGGTCCCGAACTTGATATTGCAGTCGACCCGGTAGAAGGTACCACCCTGGTAGCTCGAGGACTGCCCAATGCTCTTTCAGTAGTGGCAGTAGCTGACAGGGGAACGCTCTTAAAAGCTCCGGATATTTATATGCAGAAGATCTCGGTTGGTCCTGCAGCTAAGGGCATGGTAAATATAGATGCCAGTATTGAAGATAACTTAAGGGCTACTGCTGAAGCCCTTAACAAAAGCGTTAAGGATCTAACTGTTATTATATTAGATCGAGAACGGCACGCCGACATCATTGAAGAGGTAAGGGCGGTAGGTGCCAGGATTAAGCTAATAGCTGATGGTGATGTGGCTGGAGGTATCTCTACAGCTCAAGAAGATACAGGAATTGATATGTGTATCGGTATAGGAGGGGCTACGGAAGGAGTGCTCACCGCAGCAGCTTTGAGGTGCCTGGGTGGCGAAATCCAGGCTCGCCTGATTTATAGAGACGAGAAGGATAAACAAAAAGCGAGAGACTTAGGAATCACCAATTTAGATAAAATTTATAAGACTGAAGATTTGGCGGCAGGAGAAGATATTATGTTTGCCGTTACAGGGATAACAGACGGTGAACTGCTGCCCGGGGTTAGATATCAGCGCAACTCGGCCAAGACATCTTCGATCGTCATGCGAAGCAAGACCGGGACGATAAGGTATATTAATGCGGAACATAAAATAACCCAGAAGCCAGATTATTTTCCTAAAGATATTTTTAATATAAAACAGTCAAAATATTAAGTGCAGGAGGTTACCATGGGAAATTTCAAACTTGAAGATGGCTTTCATATAAACTATGAGTTCGAAGGGGAAGCGGGGCCGGTGGTCCTGTTCTTAAATGGGATTATGATGAGCTCGGCCAGCTGGCGTGATTTTGTGCCTGTATATTTAGAGAATAATTATCGCGTGTTACGGGTTGATTTTAGAGATCAAGGGAGATCGGATAAATATCCTGAGAGTTATAATATAAACCTGCATGTTGATGATTTAATCCAACTTTTAGACAGCCTGGATATTGAGCAGGTTGTTCCAGTAGGGATATCTTACGGAGCTCTCGTTGCTATGCTGATTGCGGTAGATTATCCTGAGCGGTTAGCATCTTTGATTTTAGCTAATGCTATGGCGACAGTTTCTCCTTACTTAAAAAATGTAAGCGAGGCCTGGCAGGTGGCGGCTGATTTAAAAGACGGGCGTAAGTTTTTTAAGCTGGCCATGCCCTTTATTTACTCTGATTACTTTTATAAACATAATGGTGAGTTTTTGGCGAGTCGGGAGGATATTCTGGCTGATGTATTAGATGAAGAGTGGTTAGCCGCCTTTAATCGCCTGGCCGAAAGTTCTTATGACTTTGATCTGACCAGTAGGTTAGATGAGATAAAACAACCTACCCTGTTGATCGCAGGGGAAAGGGATATTTTAACCCCCTTAGAAAAAATGAAAGAAATGGCTGCTAAGATTTCTGACAGCCGCTTAATAACTTTGAACGATGCCGGTCATGCTTCTTGTTATGAAAAGATGGCTGAATTTAACACGGCGGTATTGGGACATTTAGCCCTTACTGTTTAGTTTATAATTAATTTGGAGAATATAGCAAGCCCCTACCGGAAACGGTAGGGGCTTGATTAATTTCAGGAATAGAATAAAGTTAAGAGTTATTATTACTTGTTATCATCTCAGTAACCAGTCTGCTGGAGATAGCGACTAAAGGTAGAGTAGCACCGGGGTTAACGGTACCTCCTACGAAGTAAAGATTACTATATTTTGTGCTTTTTTTAGGGATACTCATACCCTGATTCTTAACTTTGTCTGCTACTACCCCATAGATCGACCCCCTATTTGAGTTATATCTATCTGCGATGTCTTGAGGCTGTAAAGTTTTCTCATAAACTATATTTTCTTTTAAGTTTTTCATCCCCATCTTTTCTAATTTATTCAGGATAACATTTCTAAAATTAGAGTAATTTATAGTTTTTGAATCATCCCTGCTCTCAATATAGGGCACTGGTACCGTTATTTTAATACTTTCAAAATTATTTTCTCGGTTTTTATCCGTCCGGGCTGGTAGAGAGAGAAAGAGAGTAGGATCTTCAGGTAAGCGATATTCTTCGAAGATAGCCTTGAAATAATTTTTGGAATCGTTAGAAAAGAATATATTATGGTGAGATAACCAGGAATAGGGTTCTTTTAAGGCGAGCAGCATAATATAAGCAGAAGAGGAGGGCTCATATTTAGAGAAATTTTTCATGAAGCTTTCATCTTCTTCTGTGATCTTCTGGTAAAATGGGATCACCTCCATATTGGAAATGATATGATCTCCGGTATAAATTTCTCCGGATTCGGTTATAACCCCCTTGATCTGTTCTTTTACAATTTTTACATCTTTTACTAAAGAGTTGAACTGGAATTTCACCCCTAACTCCTCTGCTAGTTTCTGTAAAGCTTCAACTAAGCGATAGATGCCGCCTGTAGGATACCAGAGGCCATACCTATGCTGAAGGTAAGGGAAGATACTAATAGCTGCCGGGGCTCTATAAGGAGAGGAACCAGCGTAATAGCTAAAATAATTCATGATTTCTTTTAAATATGAGTTAGAAAAGAATTTCCAGATAGAGTCATTTAGGGTTAAAAAAAGATCAAAACCTCGAAATGATTTGAAGATCCCTAATTCATTTAAAACTTCTCTATTCGTGTCGAGCCCGGCCTGGAAAAAAATTTTATCAACCAAGTGGTACATCCCTTTACCATACTCTAGATATTTATTTAAGTTCTCCTGATTATCATAATCCAGACTTGAATTACCCAGCCTAGTATCTGTAGGGTCGTTAAATAAGTTTATTCTCCTCCCGTCTGCAAAAAAACCCTGCCACTCCGGATCTATCTTGTTTAGCTGTAGATAATCATCCAGATTTTTACCTGCTCGTTTAAACAGCTCATAAAATACTTCTGGGAACATAAATAATGAGGGTCCAGGTTCAAAGGAATATCCGCTGTCTTGAAATCTCTCTACTTTCCCCCCGGCGTAAGAATTTTTTTCTATTACGGTAACATTATAATTCTGACAGCTTAATTCAATGGCTGCAGTTAGTCCACCGATTCCTGCCCCTATGATGATGATATCTTGTTTATTCATGTTTTTGCCACCTTATATATTAATAAATGTATGGGATTAATTTATACCGGTCTTTCATCCATTGTTGATACCTTTCACCAAGAAGATGAAGAAATTCATCTTCTTCTTCTTTGATCCTTCTTCTAACTGACCAGATCATTAAAATTAAAGTTATGAGCAAAGCTAATATGTTGCCAAAGTAAATTGGGATAGCCGTGGTAAGTAAGAGCAGACCCAAATAAAGAGGATGGCGGATAATCCGATAAGGACCGGCGTCAACCAATTTTTGGGTGGTATCTTCCTTTACGCCCCGGCTGAAGGTTTGACCCAGCAGATAGGAGGACCAGTATCGTAAAATTATTCCGAGTAGATAAAAGATCAGGCCTATAATCCGAGCGGGTTCTGCCAACCCTAGCGGCAAAGTGGCAACAGAAAAATAGGTGAAAATAATAGTTGAAAGAATAGAAATAAAAATTGAAGATATGATTAATTTATAGCTTTTTCCACCGCGTATTTCTTTCTTTTGGGGAGAATTGAGGAATCTAAATTCAGCCCACCATAAAATAGTTATACTAATAAAAATAACTGTCAACCAATCCAGTTGTAAGTATACGGACATTTAATCACCTCCTCGGATTAGGCGCCAGAGAAATCCAGGTAGTTTTTTTAAGTTAGAGAAATTAAGTCCATCGGCATATATCAGTTCAATATAACTTTTTAAATCAGCATAAAGCTTCGCGGTATGAGGAAACCAGTTGATTTCTCTTTTTCTTTTAGCGGTGGTGATCATAACGGATTTTTGGTTGCTGAACGCCCATAACCCTTCGGGGCCGTGGTACCGACCGATTCCGCTTTGCTTAGTTCCGCCAAAGGGAAGGTGAGGATTACCCACGTTTTTGAGAACATCATTGATCATACAGGTGCCAGTCTGCAGGGCAGAAGTTACTCTTTCTGCTTTAGGTATATCGCGGGTCCAGACGCTGGCATTTAAACCATATTTAGTAGAGTTGGCTAAGCGGATAGCTTCTTCTTCGTCTGTAAATTCTAAAACCGGGAGAACGGCTCCAAAAGTTTCTTTTTGGATGATTTCAGCCTGGGGATCTATTTCCGTTATTATTACAGGTCCCACCATATTTTTATTTCTACCGTCATATATTATCTTTGCTCCAGCGGCCACTGCTTTTTTGAGCTGTGAGTTCACTTTATTTTCCTGGTCTGGATGAGTATAAGGTCCGATGTCGCCATATCCCTGGTCTTCGCTGTATTCAATTTTTTTAGCCTCCTGGATCAGGAGTTCACTGAAATCTGTTAGGATTTCTGTCTGCACATATAATCTTTCCACACTGACGCATAGCTGACCTGTATTTGAGAAAGCTCCGTAAACAGCTGCTTTCGCAGCTCTACCCAGCTGAGCATCAGCGAATACGATCATGGGATCCTTCCCCCCCAGTTCCAGTTCAACGGGGATTAATTCTTTGCCGGCAGCCTGCATGATTTTTTTCCCGGTGGCGATGCTTCCTGTGAAAAATATTTTATCAGGTTTAGCTTTGATTAAATCGGCACCTGTTTCTCCATATCCCCAGAAACCCTGGACTAAATTTTCAGGGATAAAATCATTATTCTGGAAGAGTTGAATCACAACTTCTCCTGTCAAAGGAGTAATCTCCGAAGGCTTTAGTACTGCTGCATTCCCGGCTGTTACGGCCGTTATGATAGGGTTGATTGCCAGTTGAAAGGGGTAATTCCAGGGAGATATTATACCGATTAATCCCAGGGGGTCATATTCGACATAGGACTTACTCTTAAAATAAGCTGGAGGTGTACCTCTAGTTTCTCGAGCTAGATGGACTTCGGCATTTTTCTCGTAATATTTGATTAGCGTTAAGACAGGGTAAACGTCAGCCAGCAAGGCTTCTACCCTGGTTTTCCCCGAATCCAGGCAGATCTTATCAATAATTTCATCCAACTGAGTTACAATATTTTTGCGTAATTGCATTAAAGCCTGGGTTCTTCGTTTGAAAGGTGCTTTACCCCATGCTTTTTGAGCAGTTCGAGCCTGTTGCATCCCGGTTTTGATTTCGTTAAACTGGGCGATTTTATATTGACCGATCTCTTCACCGGTAGAAGGGCTATAATTCTTAAAATAATTGGTCTCGGGCATAGGCTCACTTCCTCTCAACTCAAATAATTACTGATATATATTATAATTCTCTATTGTATCTCTATTTCCTGCAAAATGCAGTTGATTGAAGCGGTTTGAGTAAGAAAATCAGAAATAATTTATTCTACTAAAGCAGGATATTGAATTCATTTGTTTAATAATATAATTAAGGAAGAGATAGTTTTGTGATTCGCGGAGGTGAAGGGAAATCAGGATCAATAGCAAAGTTAAACAAAGCATAGTTGAACAAATACCTGCAGGTGAAGATACGGTAATTATAAAAAAGAGTGACAGCCTGCGTTTAATTCCCCGGCGACCTAATTTAGAAAAAGTTTATATAGAACTAACAACAAAGTGCAATTTTGATTGTATTACATGCATCCGGAATTCATGGGAAGATAATCTGGGAGATATGAGTGATTCGACGATTAGTAGTTTGTTGGATCAAATTGAAACTCTGCCTGAGTTAAATACTGTTCATTTTGGAGGCTTCGGTGAACCTTTATCTCATCCTCGGATTTTTGAATTAGCAGAAAAATTTAAAGAGAAAAATTTGCGAGTAGAAATGATAACAAACGGACAACTTCTTAAACCCGAATTAAGTAAAAAATTTTTAGAGATAGGTTTGGATAAAATAATATTCTCAATGGATGCTCCGGAAAAGGATAGCCTGGCAGCTATTAGAAAAAATGCTGATCTCAATTTAATCGTCAAAAATATTCGGGGTCTTTCTGAAATGAGAGGTTCTGATGATTCTTTAGATATCTGGCTAGAATTTGTAGCTATGACCAGCAATATAGATCAATTAGAAGAGGTAATTAAGTTAGCTGCGGAATTGGGATTGGATGGTATTTTGATCACCAACCTTCTGCCCTATACAGAAGATATGGTGGATGAAGTTTTATACGATACGGAACCGGAAGAAATCAAATCTCGAACCGGCGGCTATGTCTCTCTTCATACTTCCTATCCAGAAATGAAATTAAGAACTGAAAGAACGTGCAATTTTATCGAATCCAACTCTGCCTCAATTAATTGGCAGGGGGAAGTTGTGCCCTGTTATCCTCTCCTGCATAATTATCAAGTATTTATTTATGGACGTAAAAGAGAGAATAAATCATATAATTTTGGTAACATTAATAACAAACATCTCTTAAGTATTTGGATTAGTGATGAATATATCCGTTTTCGCTCTCGGGTTACCCACGGTGATTTTCCTTCATGTCCCGACTGCAAATATGTAGAAGGGTGTTCTATGGTCGAAGATAATCTGCTTGACTGTTGGGGGAATGGACCAACCTGTGCTGATTGTCTCTGGTATCGGCAGCTGATAGTATGTCCTTGATTTTCATATAATATTAATACTGGTAATACCTCCGAGCTGCAGTCGCTACGGAAAAATAATCTAAGCAGCGGCAGCCGATGGGTCAGAAAGAGAAATCTGCTGGCCTCCCATCCTTGGAAAGGAGTAATTATAATAAAGGAGGGTTTATTAATGAGTAAGTTAGGAGAAGCTAAGATTCTGAGAGTTGATTTGACAGCAGGAGAAGTTAAAGAGGAAACCCTGGACCCACAGTTAGTGAAAAAGTTTTTAGGTGGACGGGGGTTGGCTTCAAAGTTATTGGCAGATGAGATTGATCCTAATATCGATGCTCTGAGTCCCGAAAATAAATTAATTTTTGCTACGGGACTTATGACAGGAACCAGCGCTTCTACCGGAGGTCGATATATGGTAGTTACCAAAGGGCCTCTCACCGGAACTATTGCTTCCTCAAATTCTGGAGGTTATTTTGGGGCTGAACTTCGTTTTTCCGGATATGAGATGATAGTCTTTGAAGGTAAATCAGATAAACCCGTTTATCTCCAATTGGTTGACGGGAAAGCCGAACTGAAAGATGCTGAACATGTCTGGGGTAAAAAGGTCGATGAAACCACTGATCTTCTGTTAGAAGAAGTAGGAGATGACAGAGCTCGGGTAAGCTGCATCGGCCCCGCTGGAGAAAATGAAGTACTATTTGCTTCGATCATGAACGATAAGAATAGAGCCGCTGGAAGAACCGGCGTTGGTGCGGTTATGGGATCTAAAAATCTCAAAGCTGTAGTGGTGCGAGGAGACAAGAGTAGTTTTGATTACGATAAAGAAGCCCTGATGGAGGTTGTGCGCCGCCAAACTAAAATCATCAAAGAAGACGGTGTAACCGGTGAAGGCCTACCTACTTACGGCACCAAGGTTTTGGATAATATCATAAATGAAAGTGGAGTTTATCCCACTAAAAATTTCCAGGAGTCCACCTTTGCGGACGTGGCTGAAGTATCCGGGGAAGCTCTAGTAGAAAAAGGTTATCTGCAGAAGAAGGCTGCCTGTTATGCATGTCCGATAGCCTGTGGTCGGGATACGATGTTACCCAGTGGTCGATCCGGTGAAGGCCCTGAATATGAATCGGGCTGGTCGTTCGGCGCTGATTGCGGGGTTAATGACCTCAATGCGATCACTGAAGCCAACTATATGTGTAATGAACTGGGTATGGATACAATCACCGCAGGGGCCACGATTGCAGCTGCCATGGAATTATATGAGAAGGGCTATATCGATAAGGAAGAACTAAATGACGGCCCCGAACTGAAATTTGGTTCCTCTGAATCCATTGTATTCTATACTAAAGCTATGGCTTACCGCGATGGCCTCGGTGATGATCTGGCTTTAGGTTCAGCTCGGTTAGCGGAGAAAAAAGGTTATCCGGAAGCGTCTATGACGGTAAAAAAACAAGAATTACCTGCTTATGATCCTAGAGGGTTACAGGGCATGGCCCTTAATTATGCTACTTCTAATCGAGGCGGCTGTCACGTGCGCGGATATCTGGTTTCACCTGAGGTATTAGGTGTACCGGAAAAACTAGATCCTCAGGATTTAGAGTCGAAGCCTGAATGGGCAAAAATCTTTCAGGATTTAACCGCTTTGATCGACTCCATGGGTCTGTGTTTATTCACCTCATTTGCCCTGGGTGCAGATGATTACTGTGAATTGGTCAATGCCGTTACGGATTACGATCTTTCCACCGAAGAGTTTATGAAAGTCGGAGAAAGAATCTATAATCTAGAAAGACAGTTCAACTTAAAAGCTGGATTTACAACTGCTGATGATACCCTGCCTTCCAGGTTACTAAATGAAGGCATTGCGGATGGGCCGATGAAAGGAAAGGTTGCTCAATTGGATAAAATGCTGCCTTCGTATTATGCACAAAGAGGCTGGGATGGAGAAGGAGTTCCTACTTCAGCCAAGCTTTCTGAGTTGGATCTGGCGGACCTCTAAATGGGCATTCAGGTTAAGCTGTTTTCACTATTTAGAAAGTATATAAGCGATAGAGAGCTGGAATTACCTGCTGAGGAAACTAAAACTGTCCAGGATATGATCTCTATTTTAGATGAGAGATATGAAGATGTTTTCAGCCAGAAGTTGATCGGAGATGAGGGCACAGTAAATCCAGGTGCTATTATTTTGATTAACGGTCATAATATTCTTCACCTGGACGGACTAGATACTGAATTGAATGAGGGAGATAAAGTTGCTATTTTTCCTCCTTCAGCAGGAGGATAAAACGAACAAAAACCAGGTCCGGTCTGATTTTAGCAGACCGGACTTTTTATCTTAACTGGAGTTTTTAGTGATTTTCTGATACAATTATACTTAATAGAATAACCAGTCTTCGAGCCATTTTACCTGGAGACGAGGTGATTTGTTATGGTGATTTGGCCGATAGGGTAGTTAGGGAAACCTTTTTGCCTCCTCAATCTGGAAAGGAGACCATATTTTTCGGGACCTTTCAGGTGCCGTTTTTTTATTACCCAGCAGCTATACCACTTATTTGACTATGAAGAAAGATTTTTTATAACATTTGGATAAGGGGATTTATCCTCAGAAGGGATTGATATTTATATGGAGATAATTGCAGTAACAGGTAGTGGGCTTTCTAACGGGAGAACTAAACTGGGAGTCCAGCTGATCGAAAATTTGCGCACTAAAGTAGGAGTTTTAAAAGGTCATGTAGTAGAAGATAAATCTGAGATGCTAACCGATGACCAGAATATTATGCGGGCAGAAGTCCCGGAAATCTCGCCTTATTTAAAAGTCAAAGTGGACAACGTAGTCTATCTCCGCACTTCGGAAGCCAGGATAAAAGAAATGATCAGTGAGGCTATGGGTATGTTTTCAGATTTAGATTATCTTATTTTAGAAGGTAATAAATTAGTTCAGTATATGAGCCCGGGCGTTGTTATTTACGTGCGGGAAGAGGATGAAGGCCAGATCCAATCCTGTGTTGAAATCTCTGATTTGATCGTTGATTATATTGAACTGCAAAATAACAGCGATCTAACTGATTTAAGATTAACTGTTCCAGGTGAGACGATTTCATGTTATAGGGCGCAATTGATCAGCGATCTGTTTGGACTGGGATATGGAGAATTTGGCAGTAAATTAGATAGAGATGGGATAAGGGTTACTAGATGTCAATTGGGATTGTTTAAATAGACGAGGAAGGACGGTTTGGAAATGGCTAATGAATTTTTGCATTTAACTTCACTGCCTGAATTGATCGAAATTTTGCAGGATAATTTTAGTTCTACTGAAAATAATTTAAGCGAAGAAATTCCAATATTAGCAGCAGAGAATCGAGTTTTAGCAGAGCCTGTACTAGCAGCCGAGGACCTTCCCCCTTTTACCAGATCTGCGGTAGATGGATACGCAGTTAGAGCAGCAGATACGTATGGAGCCAGTATGGATAATCCAGCTTATTTAACCGTTTCTGGCGATATTAAAATCGGATGCGATGTAAATTTAAGCTTAGAACCTGGTCAGGCTACAGCCATCCCAACCGGGGGAGAACTGCCTGCAGGAGCAGATGCTTCCGTTATGATCGAGGATACAGAGAGGGTAGGAGGAGAGCTCGAAGTTACCGGACCTGTTGCTCCAGGTGACAATATTATTAAGCAGGGAGAAGATATTGGCCGGGGTGAGATTTTACTGGAAGCAGGTAGGAGATTAAAATCAGCTGAAATCGGGGCTCTGGCGGGGACCGGTAATACGAGAGTTACTGTTTGTAAGAAGTTGGAAGTGGCTGTTATTTCTACCGGAGATGAATTGATCCCCCCGGGTTCAAAAAGAAGCGGAGGTAAAATCCGCGACATCAATACTTATCTTTTGGCCAGTCTTGTTAAAGAATGGGGCGGCAGGCCTAAAATGATGGGGATCGTCAAAGATGACCCTGTTTTACTTACAGAGGCACTGAAAGAGGCCTTAACGGCTGATTTGATCATTATATCCGGTGGTAGTTCGGTTGGTGTTAAAGACCACACTATAAATGTTATCAATGAACTGGGTGAGCCAGGTGTATTTTTACATGGTCTGGCCGTTAAACCGGGTAAACCAACTATTATTGGGAAAGTTGAAAATAAACCTGTGCTGGGATTACCAGGTAATCCCGCGTCTGCCTGGATGGTGGCTGCTCTTACGATTCCAGCGATAATGACTTTTCTTGGAGGCGGGACACTCCCGGGTAAAGAAGAAGTTTATCGCAGCTCCGTTAGGGCCACCCTTAACCGGGCGATTTCTTCAACGCCAGGCCGAACTGAATTCATTCCTGTTGCTCTTGATTCTGCTTCATTGAATGACAGGAATTGGGTAGAGTGGGAAGCCACCCCCCTTTTTGGTAAATCTAATCTCATCACTACTTTAGTGGAGGCAGATGGTTTAATAGTCATTGAGGCCGGCCAGGAAGGACTGGCTAAAAATACTGAAGTAAATGTAATAAGTTATCCTCCGGTAAAAGGATTACTTTATAGGGAGAATGATAGTGATGGCTAAAAGGCGAGTATATCTGGCTAAAAAATCTTTAGCTGATGCCCAGGAGATCTGGCATAATATAATTAAGCAATATAAACCGGAGACCGAGCGGATTAAGGTTGTTTCAGCGGGAGCAAGAATTACAGCGGAAGCTGTGGCAGCCCGGCGGTCCGCTCCCCATTATAATGCGGCGGCAATGGATGGTATTGCTGTTAAAGCCAGCTCAACTCGAGGCGCCGGGGAAAGGACTCCAGTTAATTTAAGGCGAGAAAATTATCAACATGTAAATACCGGCAATCCCCTTCCGCCAGAATTCAATGCAGTCATTAAGATAGAGGATATAGCAGAAACCGATCAAGGTGCAGCAATTATCCAGGCAGTACCACCCTGGCATAACGTCCGTACTATCGGAGAGAGTGTGATGAAGGGTGAACAGATAGTTACCTCTCGTGTGGAACTGACCCCTTATCATTTAGGAGCTCTGCTGGAGGCGGGTGTAGAAGAGGTTGAAGTATTTTGCAGGCCAAAAGTAACTATAATCGCTACCGGGGATGAGATGGTTGCGCCGGGACAGGAACCTGGCCCAGGTGAATTAATAGATTTTAATTCAACTATGATTTCGGAGATGGCCCGCTCCGAAGGAGCAGAGGTAGAATTTGCTGGGATAACTGCTGATAAAGAAGAGGTATTAAACCAGGTCATTTTACAGGCTGCTGATAGGTCTGACCTGCTTATAATTATCGCGGGTTCTTCGGCCGGGAGTAAGGATTTTACTGCCGATATCATAGAAGAAAACGGCCAGATAGCAGTTCATGGTGTGGATATCCAGCCAGGTAAACCAATATTGTTAGGAACTGTGTCATCCGTTCCTGTGTTGGGTCTGCCCGGCTATCCACTTTCGTGTTTAACTGCTTTCGAGTTATTTGGACGAGCAGCAGTTAAAAATCTGCAGCAGGGAGAATATTACCCTCCGGAAAAAATTACTGCCCGGGTTAAGCGTAAACTACATTCTAAACCAGGCCAGCAGGAATTTTTGCGAGTTAACCTTTCTTTTCCGATTCAGAATGACAGGGAAGAAAGTCCCGTAGCTGTACCCAGGAGAAGGGGTTCTGCTGTTATGAAATCCCAAATTCAGGCAGATGGCATTTTAGAAATTCCTGCGGAGCGAGAAGGCCTGGCCGCGGATGAAAGTGTAGAAGTGAGGCTTCTTCGCCCTTTACAGCAGTTGAGATCCGGGCTGGTGCTGGCCGGCAGTAACGACCCTTTACTTGAGAAGCTCCAGGAATTATTGATGGTTCAAGGGGAAGGTTTCAGCCTCCGACTTCAATCCCGGGGAAGCCAGGCCGGGATCCACGCTCTGTTACGGGGGGAGATCGATTTAACTACTGCTCACCTCCTGGACGCCGAAACGGGCCAGTATAATATTCCTTATTTGCGCCAGGTAGCAGAGGAACCTTTTAATTTATTAACTTTAGCCTGGAGAGATCAGGGCCTGTATTTACCTCAAGGCAACCCAAAAGAAGTAGATTCTTTTCAAGATATAGCTGACAAAAATCTTAATTTTATCAATCGTCAGCGCGGAGCAGGGACGAGAATATTGTTTGACTACCAGTTGGCGGAGGCCGGTCTTAAATCCGGCCAGATAACTGGTTACGAGAGAGAGGAATATACCCACGCCGCCGTGGCCCAGGCGGTGGCAATTGGGGCGGCCGATGCTGGGCTGGGTATCAAAGCGGTAGCTGAAGCTTTCTCTTTAGATTTTTTACCTTTATTTTCAGAAAGATTTGAGTTGATTTATAGACCTGGCCTGGAGAAAACTTCCTGCTTTAGATCGATCAAGAAGCTGGTTGAGTCAGATGAATTTCGGGAGTATTTACAGAATTCTTCAGGCTATGATTTAAAAGAGACCGGTTTGATCCGTCGGTATCGAGCGGGAGAAGGGAGTGGTTAGAATGGCTATTCAGGCAAGCTGTCAGCGAGAAATAGATTACCTTAGAATTTCGATCACCGATCGCTGCAATCTTCGCTGTCGGTATTGTATGCCCCCAGAAGGTGTCACTTATAAAGAACATGAGGAGATCATGCGATATGAAGAAATAGTTAAATTCGTTAAAGTAGCAGCCAGCCACGGGATAAGCCGGCTAAGGATAACCGGGGGAGAACCACTGGTGAGATTAGATGTGCCCGATCTGATCGAAAAACTTAGCTCAATTTCAGGGATAGAAGAAATCACCATGACCACCAATGGTTATTATCTGTTGGAGCAGGCAGAAAGTTTAGTCCAGGCTGGCCTAAACAGGATCAATATAAGTTTAGATTCGCTTAATGAGGAAAAATTTAAGCATATAACAGGAACCGCCGGTCTGGCAAGAGTTTTAAAAGGGTTAAATAAAGCTCGTCTGATCGGTCTGGATCCTATTAAAATAAATATGGTTGTCATTAAAGGAACTAACGATGATGAGATTATTGATTTTATAAAATTTGCTCAGGCGCATAATTATCACCTGCGTTTTATCGAGTATATGCCTTTAAGTGGCGAGGAGAGCAATAATGATAAATATATTTCGCTAGATGAGATTAAAGAAAGAATAATTTCTGCAGGCTATAATTTAGAGGTTGAATCCAGGATAAAAGGGAGCGGTCCGGCAGCTAATTACAGGCTTAATGGTGGGGGAACAACCATCGGCTTTATTTCTCCGATCAGCCATAATTTTTGTGCTAGCTGCAATCGACTCCGCTTAACTTCAGATGGTAAACTTAGACCGTGCTTGGCCATCGATGAAGAATATAACTTATATGATGAAGCGGGACAACTATTACCTGAACAAGAAATAGAGGCAGTATTATTAACAGCCTGCCAGAAAAAACCGGTTCAGCATAATTTTGCTAATGCTGAAGACCACGGCCGGAATATGTCGCAGATAGGTGGATGATGATGAATAAATTTACTCATATAGATGAAAAAGGTCAGGCAAATATGGTTGATATAACTGATAAGAAAGTTACAGATAGAAAAGCTGTAGCGGTGGGAGTGGTTAAACTTAAGCCGGAAACATTAAGGATGATAGAAGCTGGCCGAATCGAAAAAGGAGCGGTGCTGGAGACGGCAAGATTAGCTGGGATTATGGCAGTAAAGAAGACGGCGGAGTTGATACCACTCTGTCACCCTCTCTTACTTTCAGGTATAAACATTGACATGGAACAGAAGTGGCCGGACCAGATCGTAATTACTTGTACTGTTCGCAACTCTGGCCAGACCGGGGTTGAGATGGAGGCCCTGCAGGGGGTTGCAACGGCCGCTTTAACTATATATGATATGTGTAAGGCAGTAGATAAAACCATGGAGATCGGTGAGATTACCTTAAGAGAAAAAAGAGGTGGAAGTTCTGGAACTTATTCCGGTCATAAAGCGATCCGAGGCCAGGTGGCTGCGGTTGCTACAAGTGTAAAAAAAGGCACAAAGAAGAAACCCTTATTGCAGATAAAGTTAAAAGAAAACTACGGTATCGTTAATGATGCTCATGCTGGTGATTGGCACAGGCAGGTTAGTTTATTGGCCGAAGAAAGTATCCAGAAAATGTTGGACTCAACTGAGGAAGATTTAAGAATTGGTTATGGTGATTTCGCGGAGAATATAACCACCCGCGGAGTAGAGATTGCCAGTTTGAAGCCGGGGGATATGCTAAAGTTTTCAAGTGGAGTTACTCTAGAAGTTACCCAGATAGGCAAGGAATGCCATTCTGGCTGTGCCATATCTCAACAGGTGGGAGATTGTGTCATGCCAAGGGAAGGTATTTTTGCTAAAGTTATTACCGCCGGGCGGATCGCCCCGGGTGATGATTTTGTAATTGAGGTGACTTCCAGTGATTAAAGCGGCAGTTATAACTGTTAGTGATAAAGGTTCTAAGGGACAGCGAGAAGATGTAAGCGGGCAGCTTATCAAAAAAATGATAACAGAAGAGGATTGGCAGTTAGCTTCTTATCAGATAATCCCCGATGAGAAAGAGGAGATTACCGCTTTACTGAAAGAAATTGCTGATGATCAATCGGCAGATTTGATCTTGACAACGGGTGGTACCGGTTTTGCCCCGAGGGATCACACTCCTGAAGCTACTCTGGCTGCGATCGATAAGGAAGTGCCAGGCATAGCTGAAAAAATGCGGGCTGATACTGCCCATTTCACTGAACTGACCTACCTTTCTCGAGCTAGAGCAGGGATCAGAGCAAAAACTTTAATCGTAAACCTTCCTGGGAACCCAAAAGCGGTCAGGCAGTGTTTAAATGCAGTGATAAAAATTATACCCCACGGTATTTCTGTACTGCAGGGAGATATTACAGAACATTAAAGGATCGGTGGTTTAAATGGATGGATGGATGGGAACTATCCTGGAGATTTCCTTAAATAAACAGAGTTATAAAGAGAAGCGATTAGATTTTACTTATTATGCTAAGTTTTTAGGGGGGAGAGGTCTGGGGGTAAGATTATATTTTGATTATGCTGTTCCCCAGGTTGCTCCTTTGAGCTCTGAGAATCCGCTTATATTTGCGGCTGGCCCTCTTACGGGAACCTTAATTCCCTCCACCGGGCGGTTAGCGGTAGTTAGTAAGTCCCCTTTAACCAATACTATATTTGATTCTAATGCCGGGGGATTTTGGGGAGCCGAATTAAAAAAAACTGGTTATGATGCGATTATTATAAGAGGGAGCTCCGACCAGCAGGTTCGCCTTAAAATAAGGCCTGGTAAAGTAGAATTTATTCCGGCTCAGGATTTTAGCGGGCTAAGAGCTGCTCCAACCTGGGATAAGTTAAAGCAGTTAGAACCTGGCTGCAAACATGTTTATATTGGTCCAGCCGGAGAGAATCAGGTTAGGATGGCTTCGATTACTGTAGGGAAGAACAGAAATTTTGGCCGTGGAGGTCTCGGAGCCGTTCTGGGTCAAAAAAATGTCAAAGCCATTTCTATTCAAGGTGATCTCAAAGTTGGAGTCAATAATTTGACTCGGGCCCGATATTTGAAGGAACAGGCAGCAGATTGGTTAGCCAATAATTCGGTTACTGGTGAAAGCATGGGTAAATATGGAACCTCAATACTTTTGAACCTGGTTAACGAAGCCGGGTTACTGCCGACCAGAAATTTTCAGGAAACGAAATTTGCTGGAGCGGATAAGATATCCGGGGAAAATCTGGCAGAAAAAACCGTTAGTGATCGCGGGAGCTGTTATAATTGTCCCATCGTCTGCTCGCGCAAATTAAGGGCTGATAAGAGTGAAGAAAAATCCAGCCCTGAGTTTGAGTCGCTGGGGCATTTAGGCTCTAATCTGGGTATTGATGACCTGGAGAGTGTGGGCGAACTTAATCATCTTTGTAACCAACTGGGTTTAGATACAATATCAACAGGTTCTACTATTGCTGCGTTGATAGAAATGGTAGAACGGGGATATTACGAATATCCTATCGAATTTGGCCAGGCAGAGAAGGTTAAAGATTTGATAGCTGCAATTGCTGAGCGGCAGGGTATAGGTGATGAATTGGCAGAAGGTTCGTTAAGATTTAGCGAACGGAAAGGGTATTCTGAGTTAGCAATGCAGGTCAAGGGTCTGGACATCCCGGCTTTTGATCCCCGGGGGATGAAAGGCCAGGCTTTGGGTTATATGACTTCTAACCGGGGAGCCTGTCACATTAGAGCTAACATGTTTAACCTGGAAATGTTCCCTGATCAGGACGGGCTGGATAGGTACGATGAATCAGGCAAGGCAGCTTTGTTGGTTGAACTCCAGGACTTTAATGCCATTCTCGATTCTTTGATCGTATGTAAATTCACCATGCTGGCTTTAGCAGAAGGCCTATATCAGGAAATGCTGGAAGCTGTAACTGGCGCAACTTTCACAGATGAAGAATTTATCTCAATAGGAACTAGAATATGGACGTTAGAAAGATTATTTAACCTTCAGGCTGGTTTTAGCAGAGAGGATGATTACTTACCGGAAAGGTTCAGCAAGCAGAAGGGGAGCGGTCCCAGCCGGGATAGTTTAGTGGATCAGGATAAACTCCTGACAGAATACTATTTCAATAGAGATTGGGATCATTCCGGCAAGCCAAATTATGAACAGGTTAAAAAGTTAGGTTTACAAAAGTTTTCCGGTAACCTGCAGCTTGAAGAAAATTGAAGGCTTTCAGGAGGTATTTTATAATGAATCAAGAATTAATAAATAATGATGAAAAGATCGTTATTAATTTATATGGTGGTTTAGAAAAATATTCTCCTGAAAAGAAACGCAAAAATAATATACTCACGGCTGCCCAGGTGGAAACAGTAGGAGAGATAATTGAGTTTTATCATATTCCTCCCGATGAAGCTAGAATAGTGTTGCTGAACGGCAGGCACGTAGACATGAAACGTGAGGTATCAGGCGGAGAGGTTATCAGTATTTTTCCTCTCCTGGGAGGAGGCTGATAAAATTTGCAGATTTTTAAGGAAGGAGTGAAGAATAGGTGAGAGAGTTTCATGCTAAAAAGTTAGGAAGAGAGCCGAAGTTTAAAACTCATCCCTGGAAAATCATCGAAGAAGAATTTAAAGTAGAGAAAAATCATCATCACGAATCTATCTTTTCTGTCGGTAATGGTTATATGGGGGTCCGGGGAACTTTAGAAGAGGATTATTCTGGACCCAGAGAAACTACTTGTCCCGGTTTTTACATAAATGGTTTTTTTGATAATGAAGACATAATTTATGGCGAAGATGCTCCAAATTTACCTAGAAAAAGTCAGACCATAGTCAATTTAGCCGATTGGACAGAAATTAACTTATATATAGGTGATGAAAAATTAGATCTATTAACTGGAGAAACTAGAGAATACCAGCGGGAATTAGATATGCGCAAAGGAATTTTAAAGCGGACCTTTATTTGGAGAAGCCCGAGCGGCAAAGAGATGGAAGTTAAGATCATCAGGTTTCTTTCTTTAACAAGGAAAAATATTGGGATCATTGATTATACCTTCCGCCCCTTAAATTTCAAAGGTGAAGTTAGGTTGGTTTCTGCTTTGAATGGTGATGTTCATAATCCTCATCATTTTAGACAAAAGCAGGTATTAAAGACCATTAAAGCTGGTTTTACTAATAATAGATATTATCTAAATCAAAAAACTTCTCAGAGCGAATTAGAAGTAGCTACTGCTGTTAAAAATGTCTTCGCTACAGAATCTAAAGCTGACTTTAGATTGGATAAATATCGAATCGATAATAAATTACATGAAGAAAGAATAATTAAGACTAAAAAAGAAAATTGGTATCGCCTAACCAAATATGTTGCTTTGAAAACTTCTAAAAAAATTAAGCCTGATCGTCTGATCGGTCAGGTCCTAACTGACGTTAATGTAGCTGCCGAAGATGGTTATGATGTGTTGTTAAGCGAACAAAAGAAGTTTTTAGAAGAATACTGGGAAGATTTTGATCTGAAATTATATGGAGCAAAATCTCTGCAGCAGGCTCTCCGCTTTAATGCTTTTCAGCTGCTCCAGTCTACAGGTCAAGACGGGGAAACCAGTGTGGCTGCCAAAGGTTTATCAGGTGAATTTTACGAGGGCCATTATTTCTGGGATACAGAAGCTTATATAGTTCCTTTTTATATCTTCAATCGTCCTGAGATGGCAAGGAAATTACTGGAATTTCGCTATAATACTTTAGATAAAGCTAGAGACAATGCCAGGCGGGTCCGATTAGATGGAGCTTTATATCCATGGCGAACTATAAATGGTGAAGAAGCATCCGGGTTTTTCATGGGTTCTACGGTGCAGTTTCATATAGATGCTGATATCGCTTATGCGATTTATTTATATTACACAGTTACTGAAGATAAGGAGTTTCTTTATTCTGCAGGAGCAGAAATTCTGGCTGAAACTGCAAGAATGTGGTACAGCCGGGGCAGTTTTATCAATAGTAATGGCGGCCATTTTTGTTTTAATGAAGTCTGTGGGCCTGATGAGTATAAACCCGGAGTTAATAATAATTGTTATACTAATTTCATGGCCCAATTCAATCTAAGATATGCGTGCAAGATTTTAAAACAGTTGGCTGAGGAGTCAGAAGAAAAGTATAATAATTTAAAAGAGAGGATCGGATTGAGAGAAGAAGAGCTAAGTAATTGGGATATGGCGGCCGATAAAGTTTATCTCCCTTTTAATGAAGATATGGGTATTCATCCTCAGGATGATTCTTTTGTCAATAAAGATCCGATTAATATTGATCAAGAAATATCAGATGAAGAATTGCCTTTAGTTCAGCACTGGCATCCTTTAACGATCTGGCGCTATCAATTGATTAAACAGGCAGATGTTATTTTATTGATGTTAATGCTGGGTGATAATTTTTCCCTTGAGGAAAAAAAGGCGAATTATGATTATTACGAACCGAAAACTACTCACGACTCCTCCTTATCACCTTCGGTATATAGTATCATAGCTTCGGAGATCGGTTATACTGAAGAAGCATTCAATTATTTTGTGCAGACAGCTCGACTTGATTTAGATGATTTTAACGAAAACGCCTGGCAGGGATTACATACGGCCGGTATGGGAAGCGCCTGGATGGTACTAGTTTTCGGCTTTGCTGGCATGAGAAGTTATCACGGCGAGATCCAATTTGACCCTTATCTGCCGGAGCAGATCGAAGGTTATCAATTTACTATCGCTTTTAAAGGCAGACATTTGAGAGTTAGAGTGGACTCTGAATCTACTAGTTATCGGCTGCTTTCAGGACCGGCTTTATATATTCATCATTGCGGCAAAAGGATCGAACTTGATCCCGGTGAAGAGGTTGAAGGACAAAATCGCAATTTAAATAAGTTACCATGGCGGGAAGAAGAATAATGAGCGATACCAATCCAGAAAAATCTATTTATTTTATTCTAGCAGGAGGAATATTTGTTATTTCTTTTGCTGGTCTTTTCGTGGCTATGGCAGATGCTCCTGCGATTATAATCGCATTTTATCGGATGTTTTTTACTGTTGTATTTTTAACTCCTATTTTTTTATATCGAGAAGACTGCAGGTTTGAATTGTTTCTAGATAGAAGACCAGGTATCATCGGTTTTTTTCTGGCGGTCCATTTTGTTCTGTGGGTATCAGCGTTTAAATTTACTGCTGTTGCTAATGCAGTAATTTTTATCGCGCTGCAGCCGATATTCACTCTTTTAATGGAAAAATTTCTGGCTAGCGATGACTTGCGCCCTGGTATCTATAAAGGCCTGGCTCTGGCGATTATGGGTAGTTTAATTGTTGGTGCAGGTGACATAAATAATTTATTTGCCAGCATTAAAGGTGATAGTCTTGCCGTGCTGGCTGCTTTTTTTGCAGGATTGTACTTGTTTTCAGGGCGGAGTTTGCGGAGAAAGCTGGATTACTTTCCCTATATATTTATAGTTTATACTTATGCAACTGTTTTTCTTTTGATCGCTGTTATGTTTACCGGGGAGTCGTTTATAGGCTATGATCATACAAATTGGTTATTATTTGTAGGCTTAGCTTTAGGCCCGACGGTGATCGGTCATTCGGTCCTCAATTTAGCTGTGCGTTACGTTCCGACTACGTTAGTTTCTATCTCTATAATTGGGGAACCGGTTTTGACAAGTTTGTTAGCCTGGATCTTGCTAGGGGATAAGATTCCTGTTCTAACGATTTTTGGTGGCATCTTTATCATTGGCGGGATGTTGTTAGCTATGCGGAGTAACTTAAAGAAAGGATGATTTTTTATGAGATCTTCTCAAGAGGGTAAGGATTACTTAGTCAGGGCGATTACACCAGATAGACAGATAAGGATTTTAGCTGCCAGGAGCACAAATTTAGTAGAACAAGCCCGTGAGATGCATGAACTTTCTCCTCTTGCTGCAGCTGCTTTGGGAAGAACATTAACAGGAGCTGTTTTGACTGCTTCTCTTTTAAAATCTGGACATCAAGTTTCTCTAACCATAGATGGTGATGGGCCTTTAGGCAGGATTATAGCAGAAGCAAACTATAAAGGTGAGGTGAGAGGTTACGTGGCTCATCCCGAGGCTAACCTGCCTCTGAACCCTCAAGGTAAAATTGATGTGGCCGCCGGGATAGGTAATGGTCTTTTAACCGTGCGCAAAATTTTAGGGAGTGGGAAACCTTATGAAGGCAGCGTAGAACTGATCAGTGGTGAAATCGGGGAAGATCTAACCTATTATTTTACCCGCTCAGAGCAGATTCCTTCCTCTGTAGGCTTAGGGGTTCTGGTTAATCCCGATCTGGAAGTTCAAGCAGCGGGTGGTTTTATGGTTCAACTCATGCCCGCTGCAAGCGAGGAAGATATTGAGGTGTTGGAAAATAATATCGCTAAATTAGGTTCGCTTAGTCGGCTTATTGAAGATGGGAAAACGCCGGAAGATTTAATTGATCTGGTATTAGGGGATATTTATTACCGACAGCTTGAAGAAAAAGAAATTAATTTTACATGTAAATGCAGTAAAAACAGGGTGGCTGAACTTATTAGCGGGCTTTCTTCAGAAGATATCGAAGCTTCTTTAGAAGAGTATGGTCATTTAGAAATTCGCTGTCATTTTTGCAATCAAGTTTATCGGTTTGATGAAAGTGAAATAAATGATATAATAGACGAAAATGAGTAAATAATATTAGGAGGTTGATAAGAATGTTGCAAAAATCAGCAAATATAGTTAAAGGCCTGGCCGTAGATGCAGTAGAAAAAGCTCAATCTGGTCATCCCGGCATGCCTGTAGGTTGTGCCGAAATAGGTACTCTTTTATATACAGAAATAATGAATCACAATCCTGATAAACCAGACTGGCCTAATAGAGATAGATTCGTCCTGTCAGCAGGTCATGGTTCTATGCTGTTATATAGTCTTCTCCATTTGAGTGGGTATGATTTGAGCCTGGAGGATTTGAAAAATTTCAGGCAGGTAGGTTCACCTACTGCAGGCCATCCTGAATATGGCTATGCCCCAGGGATCGAGACTACCACTGGCCCTTTAGGTCAGGGTATAACTAATGCTGTAGGTATGGCTTTAGCCGAAGAAATGTTAGCTGCTAAATATAATCGACCTGGATATGATATAGTAGACCACTTTACTTATACGATCGCTGGAGACGGCTGTATGATGGAAGGTATTAGTAGTGAAGCCTCCTCTTTAGCCGGGCATTTAGGCTTAGGTAAACTTATAGCTTTTTATGATTCCAATCAAATATCCATTGAAGGCAGTACTGAGTTGGCTTTTACGGAGGATGTAGCAGCTCGATTTAGAGCTTATAACTGGCAGGTTATTGATGAGGTTGATGGGCATGATTTTCAGGAGTTACAGGATGCTATCGCTGAGGCTAAAACTGATCTCGATAGGCCCACGTTGATAGTTGCAAATACGCATATCGCTCATGAGGCTCCAACTAAACAGGATTCAGCCTCCGCTCATGGGGCTCCATTAGGAGAAGATGAGATAAAAGGATTAAAAGAAAAAATTGGTCTTCCTGTAGAAGAAAAATTTTACATTTCTGAAGAAGTGAAAGCCTTCTGGCAGAAAAAAATAGAGATGATCAAATCAGCTTATGAAGATTGGCAGGATATGTATGAAAATTGGAGAGAAGAATATCCTGGGTTAGCTGATAAATGGGATCAAGCTCATTCTCTAGCTCTGCCCGTTGATCTAGAAGAAATTATGGATAGTTTTGAGTTTGATCAAGAAGAAGCGACCCGCAAATCCAGCGGTAAAGTATTAAAGAAATTATATGATGAAATTGATTATTTGGTTGGGGGTTCTGCGGATTTAGCTCCTTCTACTAAAACATATTTTGAAGAATATGGTGAAGTACAAAAAGATAATTTTAACGGCCAGAATTTGAGATTTGGAGTTAGAGAACATGCCATGGGGGCCATTGCCAGCGGCATATCACTACATGGCGGATTAAGACCATTTACTGCTACTTTTCTAATATTCTCGGATTATATGCGCCCCGCTATTAGATTAGCAGCTATGATGAAACAACCGGTAATTTACGTTTTCACCCATGATTCAATATATTTAGGAGAAGATGGGCCGACCCATCAGCCAGTTGAGCAGTTAGAATCACTTAGACTTATCCCTAATCTGACCGTAATCAGACCTGCGGATGGAAGAGAGACTGCTTTAGCCTGGCAGCAGGCTTTAGAGAATACAGACGGTCCCACTGCTTTAGTCTTCACCCGTCAGGGGTTAGAACCTCTTGATACCGAGAAGAGAGAAGGCTTTAAAAATGGGGGATATGTTGTTAAAGATACCCGGGATCCTGATGTAATATTGATGGCCAGTGGGAGTGAAGTATCTCTTATAGTAGATGTTGCCCGTCAATTGGAGAAGGAAGTTATAACTGCTCGGGTGATCTCTGTGCCGGAGCGAGATGGTTTTTCTAAATATCTTGCCCGAGATAGTTCGATATTAGAACCTGACACCGCCTTAAGGGTTGTGGCCGAAGCCGGGGTAGGTCAGGGCTGGTATGAATTTTTAGGCTCAGGTGATCTTCTTTTCACGGTAGAGAAGTTCGGAGAAAGTGGACCTGGAGAAGAAGTCGGCAAAGAATATGGATTTACTGTTAATAATTTAGTAAGTGAGATAAAAGCGAATTTGGATGATTAGATCAAGAAAGCAGGGGTGGTAGCATGTCTTGTCAAAAGGTAGTAGTAAAGCTGGGGATAATATTATTACTGCTGGTGATTTTATCTGGTCAAGTTGTTCTAGCTTCAGATGAAGAAGCTTTTCCTGGTCTGCAAAGTTTTCTTGCCGGTGTTTTTGAGCAGCAGACAGGATCCGATGATATTCCTGGAGCCGTAGTGAGTGTGGTTAACAGGGATAGCCTGCTTTATGCCGATGGTTTTGGTTATGCTGACAGAGAAGAAAATGAGCGGTTTCGACCAGACCATTTAATAAGAGCAGGATCGGCTGGTAAGTTATTTACCTGGTTGGCTGTCCTTCAGCAGGTCGAAGCCGGCAGGTTGGATTTAGAGGAAGATATTAATAATTATCTCCCATCTGATCTTCAGTTTGACTATAATGAAGAAAGTCCGATTCAGTTAAAAGATTTAATGACTCATACTTCGGGATTTGAAGATAGGCAGATAGGAATATTGGTAAGAGATGCTGAAAATTTGGTGGATTTAGCGGACTACCTTCAGGCAAACAGGCCTGAAATAGTTTATGAGCCGGGAACCACCCCTGCTTATTCAAATTATGGTACTACCCTGGCTGCTTATCTGGTCGAACTGGTATCAGGTGAGGATTATCACTCTTACCTTGAAAAAAATATTTTCACTCCGCTGCGGATGCGTTCCTCTACTTCAAGACAGGAGCTTGGTTCTGAGATGAGAGGGGAATTAAGCGTAGGCTATAATAAAGAAGGAAACTTTCTTCAACCGCAGGAACCCGAAGTTTTTCAAGAATATCCGGCTGGCGGGCATACTGTATCAGCAAATGATATGGCGAACTTAATGCAAGCTCTCTTGAACGGAGGAGAACTACTTGGGTGGAGAATTTTAGGGGAAGAATATGTAGATTTATTATTTGAAAATGCCTTTAGTTATAGTGACGATGTTTCCGGGTGGAGTTATGGTCTTATGGAATATCGATTGACCGAAGAAAAGATTTACTGGCATGGGGGTGACACCCGGCAATTTCATACTGCCATCTTTTTCCTGCCGGAAAAAGATCTAGCATTTTTTGCCGCTTATAATGGCCCAGGCGGAACTTTTGAACGATTTAATCTGCTTGAAGCATTAGATAGGCAATACTTTGGCGGTTCTCCTACCTGGGTAAGTCAGTCTCAAGATGCTGAGGTTGAATTGGAGCAATATGGCGGAGAATATTTAGCCAGCCGCCGGAATCATTCCTCGCCAGAAAAATTATTTGCTCGATTGTCTTCCGTAAATATTATACCAAATGCGGAATATCTAGAGGTCGAAAGCTATAAAACTGAAAAGTATTATCCTCAGGATGAAGATAATTTTGTTCGCCAGGACGGAAGAGAAAGCCTGAAGTTTATCCGGGATGAAGCAGGAGAAATAGAGGAGTTCGTGTTCACTAATAATCCTACTGCTGTATTTGAAAAGTTATTCTGGATGGAATCCAGTAGATTTCACCTGCTCTTGGTTATATTTTCTCTAATAGTTTTTGTAGTTACCCCTCTTGCAAATATAATTAGTTTCTTTAAAAAGTCTAATCTTAAAGGTTTTGCCAGTCACGGCAAAATTCCTGCCGGGCCGGGTATCATTTTGTCTTTATTGGGAATTGGTTATGTAATATATCAAGTTAGGACTTTATTTTACCTAAGCGAAAATCCATATGCCTGGTCGGATTTAACTGGGTTATTAAGTTTGGTTCCAATATTAATGATAATTTTATTGGTTTGGATGGTTTATCAGTTGATTAAATATGGGCCATTAGCAAAAAGCTTTCTGAGTCAGATTATTGTTCTGGTGGCTGGTTCTGTTTTCTTATTCGTGCTTTATTATTATAACTTCATTGGGTTTATGGTATTTTAGTTCAATTTATAACTGGACTGGAGGAGATTAACTTGTCTGAGCAGGAGGAGTATATTTTTGCCCTTGATATCGGGACGCGTTCTTTGATAGGGGTAGTATTAGTTAAAGAAGGAGAAACTTATGAAGTTTTAACTTCTAAGGTTCTTTATCATTCAAGTAGAGCAATGTTAGACGGGCAGATACATAATGTTGGTCAGGTAGCAGATCGCTGCCGCCAGCTTATCTCTCAAATTGAGGCGGAGTCAGGGCTCAAGATCAAGAAAGTTGCTGTTGCAGCTGCTGGGAGGGCTTTAGAAACATTAGAGATTACTGAAACGATAGATTTTGGGAGAAAAAAACAAATTAGCCAGGATAACGTAAATGCTCTGGAATTTGCTGCTATTCAGAACGCGAGAGAGCTTCTTCTGGCCGAAAGTGAACGGGAAAACACTGACTATCATTTTGTAGGTTATTCTGTTCGGGAATATCGGCTCGATGGTATGTTTTTAACTGATCTATATCAACAAAGAGGGAGTAAAGCCGAAGCTGACTTGATCGTTACATTCCTGCCCCAAATTGTTGTTGATTCGCTCTTGGCGGTTATTAGTGAGCTAGATTTAGAAATTTCTGGGTTAACATTGGAGCCGATTGCGGCTGCCCGGGTTGTTATCCCCAGAGATATGTATAATTTTAATTTAGCCTTAGTTGATATTGGTGCGGGTACAGCAGATATTGCTGTAACCAGGGCTGGAGCGATGATTGGGTATGGAATGGTTCCCGTAGCCGGAGATGAAGTTACAGAAAAAATTTCCGAGAACTATTTGATCGATTATCATGCTGCCGAAGAGGTTAAGTGTAAATTAGGACAAAATGAGTCTTTTACAGTAAAAAATGCATTAGGGATGGCTACAGAGATAAAATCCGAAGAAGTTTATGATATCATTGCTGGGCAGGTGGAATCGTTAGCAGGAATGATAGCAGAAGAGATATTAAAAATTAACCAACAAGCTCCGAGGGCGGTGATATGCATCGGAGGTGGAAGCCTTACCCCAGGCTTAACCGAAAAACTGGCGGAATTTTTAAATATAGAAAAGGCCAGGGTTGGGGTTAGAGATGCTGAAGACTTAAGAAACATAAAAGGTAGGATCTCTGATATTTCCAGCACGCAAACTTTAACCCCGATTGGAATAGGGATAGTAGCTGATCAGAACAGAGAAAAAACTATCTTCACTAAGGTGACGCTGAACAAGGAGGAAATTCGAATTTTTTCTCTTCAGCAGCCTTTGCTAAGAGATGCTTTAATCGCGGCTGATGTTGATCCGAAGACCCTGCATGGCCGCCCAGGCAGAGGAATAACTTGTACAATCAATGGAGAGATAACAACTATTCCAGGAAGTTTTGGTTCTCCAGGAAAAGTTAAACTCAACGGAGAAGCAGTGGAGATAGATGATAAAGTTAAAAATGGTGATATTATCAAATTTCAACCAGGACAGGCAGGCAGCGATGCGAGAGCCAGGATTAAAGATGTTGTGAACGCAGACCAATTAAAAGAGATAGAGATAGAAGTTAACGGAAAAGCTTTCGTGATTACTTCTGAGCTGAAGGCAGACGGGAAATCTGTCAACCTAGATACTCGCATAACCGATGGAATGGATATTGAGTTTAACCTCAATCCTACTATTGGTGAAACTGGGCAGAAATTTTTGGGATTAGACTATACTCCAGAAAATGATTTTATCGAAGTAATCGTTTCTGGAGAGAAAAAATATCTCCCTCAGTCCGAATGGCTGGTGACTGATGGCAATATTCCCCTGGACATTGAAAAAGATATAAAACCCGGGGATAAATTGGTTATTAAGCGGACAGAACCTGTTCAAACCATAAAGGATTTTATAATCAAGGATAAACCTCAAGAGAAAATTGAAATTGCTTTGAATGGAAGTAATCTGGAACTGCCAGCTGTAGTAAAAACAGTGGTAGTTAATGGAGAAGAGGTCGCTGAAGATTATAAGATTGCTGCAGGAGATCAGATCGACTTTATTAATGAAAAGGTCACGATAAATGAAGCTTTGCAGTTGATCGATTATCAACTTTCTGACTCTATGAAAAACCAGGCGGTTGTGAAAATAAACGGACAAGAAACTGATTTCACAGGAGAGCTGGGTTCCGGTGACAAACTAAAAATAATGTTTTAGGAGGGCTAGTATGGCCGATTTTTGTAGTTTAATAAATTTCTACGGGGTTGATGATTTAGATGAAACAGCAAATTTTTATCAAAGAACACTGGGGCTGGAGTTAGATAAAGATCAGGGTAAATGTTTGATTTTTAAGGTTCCAGGAGGAGGCCGTTTAGGTTTTTGCAGCCATTTAAAAGTTATAGCAGAACCTAAAAATCCTATAATAACTTTTGTGGTTGAAGAGAAAAATAAGGTGGATGATTGGTTTCTTAAGATAAAGGGCGAGAGTTACCCTGTAGAGAGCCCCCCTACTTTAAGTGAAGAATTTGGGATTTATCATTTTTTCTTTACCGATCCGGCTGGTTATAGTTTGGAAATACAGGCTTTTTTAGATTGATTATATTTTTAAGGCAAAATAACCTACAATGATTCCCAGTAATATTCCAGCGAGTATTTCAAATGGTGTATGGCCGACCAGTTCCTTCAATTCATTTTTAATGTATTCTCGATCTTCTTCCAGGCGGCTGAGATCAAGATCCTGGATGAGTCTATTGATTACATTAGCCTGTTCACCTACAGCTCTTCTTACTCCTCCAGCATCGTAAACAATTATGAGGGAGAAGACCATAACTATGGCGAAAAGATCTGAATTAAGGCCGTGTTGGTGTCCAATCATTGTAGCCAGAGAAGAAACAAAAGCAGCGTGAGAACTTGGCATACCACCTGAACCGATAATCCTGGTAAACTTAGGTGGGAAAACAGTAAATATTTTAATAGCTTGAGCTATAAAGAGAGCTAATAATGAAGCTGGTAATGGTTCCATAATATATTCACTCCAATGTTTTTGAGAAATATTAATGATTGATAGTATTTATATTTTATAATATAATTACGGAAGCTGGCAAGTAAAAAGTAAAATTAATTAATTTTTACAGGAAATTAGGTGAAAAAATGAGTTGGGCAGTCAATTTTTTAAATTCGCTTCCAATGTTTAGAACGGAAGCCGGATTTAAACCTGGTCTTGACCGGGTTGATAAATTATTAAAGCTTTTAGAGTGTGACTTATCTGGCCTTAATTTCATCCATGTGGCTGGAAGTAATGGTAAGGGTTCAACCATTGCCCTCCTGGAATCAATTTATGAAAAAGCGGGATATGTTACAGGCCGGTATACTTCACCTCACATCAGAAGTTTTTACGAGCGGATTAGAGTTGGAGGAAATGAAATACTTGAAGAAGATTTGACTGAGATCGTGACCAAAATAAAGGCTTTCTACCAGGATGATTCTCTCTGGCAGGAAGTAGAAAAGCCTACATTTTTTGAGGTTGTTACTGCGGCAGCTTTAAAATACTTTCAGATAAAATCACCGGATATGGTCTTGATAGAGACCGGTTTAGGCGGACGTTTGGATGCTACTAATATTATTCCACCTCCACTGGCAGCAGTAATTACTACCATAGATTTAGAGCATACCCAGTATTTAGGTGATACTTTGGCAGAAATAGCCAGGGAAAAAGCTGGTATCATCAAACCAGGATCAAAGGTTATTACAGGGGAAACTAAACCGGAACCTCTTGGGGTAATCGAGGGTGTCTGCTCTGAATACAATCTGGAACTCATAAAAAGTAGCGAGTATTTAGAAATAATCAAGGGCGAATGTAATTTAGAAGGGCAGTCATTTCAAGTAAAGTTAAATAATGAGATCCATAATTTCTTTACCCCCTTAAAGGGAAGTTATCAGCTGCAAAACATTAGTACAGCTTTAACTACTATAACCGAACTACAAATGAATTATCCAGTTTCAAGTTCAGATATAGCAGAAGGCTTAGCCGGGGTAGATTGGCCTGGAAGGTTGGAAGTAGTGCAGACTGCTCCCCCTATTATTTTAGATGGTTCTCATACCCCTGCGGGTATGGAAAGTCTGGCAAGTTTTTTACAAGATAACTTTGATATGGATCATAAGATCAAAGTAATATTGGCCGTTCTGGATGACAAAGATATTAAAACTATGCTGGCTAATTTGCACTATCGGTCTGATATGGAAATTATTTTTACTTCTAATCGGTCCCCCCGGGCATTACAAAGCCTTGCTTTACCAGAAGAATTAAAAAATTCTATGCAAATAAGTTCTCAATCTTTAGTAGAAACAGTTTTTACTGAATTAGAATCCCAAAAAGAAAAAGAAGTGATAATTATAACGGGCTCATTGACGACTATCCTTGAAGTTAGAGAAAAATTATATGGATATATTGAAGTATAAGGTATAAATTTCAATTAAGCAGGAGGTGAGGGAATTGGGTAAAAGAACGGATAGGAATAAGAATAGTGGCGGTAATTTTCGCTTTATTATTTTGCTTATATTCTTTTCTATGCTGGCAATATTCATCGGTTTCCAGATAGGCAATAGTTTTTTTGCTTCTCGAATGGATACCGAACAGGAAGAAATGGAAATATATGAGTCTGCTTCCGATGTAGAAGAAGTGCCAGATGAAGAGCCTGTTGTAGAAGATGAATTGGTGGAGACCGACCCTTCTGAAGATAATTCTAGCCAAGACAGTAATCAAACACAAGATGATGAAGTAGAAATAGAAGATGCTGAATCAGAATCAAGTAAATTTTTAATTCAAGTAGGAGCCTTTGGCCAGGAAGCTAATGCCCAACAGCTTCAAAATGACTTAGAATCAAGGGGATATAATGTTATTATTCATGGGGGCGACCCTTACCGAGTACGGGTTGAAGGAGGAAATTCTCGAGATGAAGCAGAAAAAAAGGCTTCGGAATTACAAGGACTTGGCCTGGAAACGTTGATTTTGTCTGAATAAGGCAGCCTATATTATATATATGTTAGATTTGTAACGACTTGCTATTATATATTCGATAGTTTATAATAATATGTGGAAAAAATATTTAGAGGTGATCTAATTGGGAATATTAACCTTCAAACAAGGAGTACATCCACCATATAATAAAAATAAGACAGCAAATAAAGAAATTATCAGTGCTAGTAGGCCGGAGGAAGTTATTATTCCGATTCAACAGCACATTGGTGCCCCCTTAAGGCCGGTAGTGGAACGAGGTGATCATGTTAAAAGAGGGCAGAAAATTGCAGATACTGATGCATTTGTAGCTGCTCCAGTTCACGCTTCTGTTTCAGGCAAGGTGAAGGCTATTGAAAAAGTTGGAGATCCAGGTGGTGGCCGGGTCACAGCTATTAGGATTCAATCTGATTCAAAAGACGAGACTGAGTTTATGTCTTCTTTAGGCGAAGATATTTCTGCAATTGAAGTAGATGATATTAAAGAAAGAATTCGGGAAGCTGGTATTTCCGGGATGGGTGGAGCTATGTTTCCTACTCATGTTAAATTAGCAATTCCTGAGGGGAAAGAAATAGAATATTTAATTTTAAATGGGGCAGAATGTGAACCTTATTTAACCATCGATCACAGGATGATGTTAGAAAGAAGTCAGGATGTAATTTTTGGCTTACGCTTGTTGATGAAAGCAACCGGAGCCAAAAAAGGTTTGATTGGAATCGAAGATAATAAAGAAGATGCCATTAGAGTTATGAAAACAGCTGTAGCGGATGAAGAGGATATAGAAGTTAAAGTTACTGAAACTAAATATCCGCAGGGTGGGGAAAAGCTGTTAATCAAAGCTCTACTTGAAAGAGAAGTACCAGTTGGAGGGTTACCGCTGGATGTAGGGGTAGTTGTTAATAATATTTCTACAGCAGCCGCTGTAGCTGATGCAGTAATATTAGGTAAGCCTTTGATAGATCGTCCTTTGACGATTACAGGTTCCGGTATTTTGACTGCTGAGAATATGACTGTAAGAATTGGTACTTCAGTAGAAGCAGTCATCGAAGAAGTTGGAGGCTTTAGCGGTGAACCTGGCAAGGTTATATTAGGTGGCCCTATGATGGGTAAAGCCCAACCAACGCTGGATGTTCCCATCGTGAAAGGAACTTCGGGCATCTTAGTCCTGCAGAAAAGCGATGTTGAAAAATATGCCCCTGTACCATGTATAAACTGTGCTCGCTGTGTCGATGTATGTCCTACCCGATTAGTACCAACAACCCTGGCTAAACTGGCTGATTTAGAGATGCTGGATCGGCTGGAAGAGATGCAGGTTATGAACTGTATAGAGTGCGGTTCATGTAGTTATATTTGCCCGGCACGTCGGCCTCTCGTCCATAATATCAGGGTGGGTAAAGCGGCTGTGTCGGCCAGAAAAAAGTCTGAACAAGGAGGTTAATTAATGCAAAGTCAGGAATTTATTGTATCTTCTACACCACATGTAAGAGATAAAACATCTGTTGCAGAGATTATGTGGACGGTAGTCATGGCACTGCTGCCTGCATTATTAGCTGCTACATATATTTTTGGGTTGAGAGCACTTGCCGTAGCAGGTGTTAGTATAATAACTTGTTCTATAACAGAATATTTTTTTCAAAGATTTAGAAATAAACCGGTTACTTTAGCAGATGGCAGCTGCGTTTTAACAGGACTTTTACTTGCGATGACGCTTCCTCCCTCTGTGCCTTTATGGGTTGTTGCTGTAGGTGCTGTAGTAGCAATAGGTCTAGGAAAGCAGGTATTTGGTGGCCTTGGGCATAATCCTTTTAATCCGGCTCTGGTAGGGAGAGCTTTTATTACAGCTTCTTACCCGGTTTTAATGACAACCTGGACGTTGGACGGCCAGACTCAAGCGACGCCTCTCAATTTAATGAAGATGGAAGGGACCACTACAAGCTATTGGCAGCTTTTTACTGGCAATATCGCTGGTTCTTTAGGGGAAACATCAGCATTATTTCTTTTGATTGGAGCGGCTTACTTAATTTATAAAGGTTATATAAATTGGAGAATACCTGCCAGTATGATTTCCACTGTTTTTCTTTTAACCTGGGTATTCGGCCAGGATCCGGTTTTTCATCTTTTGGCTGGTAGTTTAATTTTAGGGGCGTTTTATATGGCTACTGATATGGTTACCAGTCCGATTACCAAGACCGGCCGGTGGATATTTGGAGTAGGTACTGGTTTGATCCTTGTAATAATCCGGCTTTGGGGTGGTTATCCTGAAGGAGTTATGTATTCAATTCTCTTGATGAATATGACTGTGCCGCTTATTAACAAATATACTCGTCCTCGCAGTCTGGGAGAGGTGAAATAAATGGCTACTGAAGATAATAATATGATCAGGTTGGTTTTAACTTTAACGGTTATAGGTATGGTTTCAGCTTTTCTTTTGGCGGTTGTTTTTCAGTGGACCAATCCTTATATCCAGGAGATTCAAGCTCAGGCTCGAGAAGATGCGATTTTTGAGGTTTTAGAAGGCGCTGTGGAATATGAAGAGGTAACTCAAGACGGCCATACTTTTTTTGAAGGGTACGATGAAAATGGAAACCTGGTTGGCATCGCCTATATTGCTGTAGGTTCAGGTTATCAGGGAGAAATAGAGGTTATGGTAGGAGCTGATCCTACCACGGAAGAAATACTTTATATTTCGATCTTAGATCATGAAGAAACCCCCGGGTTAGGCGCCAGGATTACTGAGGATCAATATCGCAATAATTTTGTTGATAAACCTTTCGGGGAGTATGAACTGGTCAGTAGAGAAGTCGAAGACCCTTATGAGGTAGAAACGATAGCTGGAGCCACAATTTCCGCTAGATCTGTCAAAAACATTGTTTCTGAAGCTAGCAGAACTATCTCTGAAGCTTATGGGGGTGAGAATTAATAATGAATTTATTTAAAGTTTTTGTTAACGGTCTCTGGAAGGAAAATCCGATTATTAGATTGGTTATTGGTTTATGTCCTACCCTCGCCGTTACCAATACTGTGGAGAACGGTTTAGCGATGGGATTGGCTACATCTTTTGTATTGATTTCGTCTGAGATCGTAATATCTTTAATTAAAAAGTGGATTCCGAATAATGTTAGAATTCCAAGTTTCATCCTAATAATTGCTACATTTGTAACTTTTACAGATTACTATTTAGCAGCTTTTTTTCCTGAAATCTCCGAGTCATTAAGTTTATTTATTCCTTTAATTGTGGTAAACTGCTTGATTTTAGGTCGGCAGGAAGCATTTGCTTCAAAAAATCCTACTCATCGGGCTATAATAGATGGAGTAGGTATGGGAATCGGTTTTACCTGGGTTCTGGTCCTACTTAGTACTATCAGAGAAATTCTGGGCATGGGTTCTTTCTTTGGAATAGATTTACTTGGGGCAGCCTATGAGCCGATGATTATTATGATTCTCCCCGGCGGAGCATTTTTAAGCCTGGGTGTGCTGGTAGGTATCATGAATATGATCAGCAGAAAGGTGGAGTCTAAAAATGGATAGTTTTCAATATATTCTGCTCCTATTTATAAGTACAGTTTTGATCAATAACTTTGTTTTAATAAGATTTTTAGGGATCTGCCCTT
The DNA here is from genome assembly GCA_051745085.1 of Bacillota bacterium. Lineage (GTDB taxonomy): Bacteria > Bacillota > Halanaerobiia > Halanaerobiales > Halarsenatibacteraceae > Halonatronomonas. The sequence continues at coordinate 65,424 of JBNJDR010000002.1, forward strand.
TCCTGGGAGTTTCTAGATATGTAGATACTGCTTTCAGTATGGGCCTTGCTACTACATTTGTAATGACCTTAACTGCTTTTGCCACATATTTTATTAATAGCTACATACTTGAAGCTTTAAATCTACCGTTTTTAAGATATGTATCTTTTATTATAGTAATAGCTTCTCTGGTACAATTTGTGGAGATGTTTATCAAAAAAGCCAGTCCGGTTCTTTACAAAGCGCTCGGGATATATCTGCCTTTAATCACCACTAATTGTGCAATCATGGGGATGGCGTTGTTGATTCCTCTAAATGATTTTAACTTTATTGAAAGTATAATATTTGGATTCGGGGCTGGAGTTGGTTTTACCCTGGCCATTGTTTTGATTGCCGGGTTGAGAGAAGAACTGGAATTTTCTGATGTCCCTGAGGTTTTAAGAGGTGTTCCGATCACCTTGCTTTTAGCCGGAATAATGGCTATGGCTTTCATGGGCTTTTCCGGATTAATAAGTATATAATTTAATGGAGGTGCAATTAGATGCAATCTACTTTTCTCTACTCCGTTCTTAGTATGGGCGGGATAGGGGCCTTGTTAGCACTGGGATTAGGATTTGCTTCCCAGGCTTTTCGTGTAGAGCGTGACCCTAAAATAGATGAAATAAATGAAGAACTACCTGGGGCCAATTGTGGCGCTTGTGGTTATGCTGGTTGTGAAGCTTTTGCGGAAGCTGTGGCCAACGGTGAAGCTCCGATAACTGGCTGTCCGGTTGGTGGTGAAGGGGTAGCAGAAGCTTTAGCAGAAATTATGGGTACCGAAGCAGAACAGGAAGAAGAGGAAGTAGCCGTGGTACTTTGTAAAGGTGGAACTAAAGAAACGGTAAAATCTGCTCAATATGAGGGGATCGAAACCTGTGTTGCCGCTAGTACTGTGGGACTCTCCGAAAAAAAATGTAGTTATGGTTGTTTAGGTTTTGGTGATTGCGAAGTAGTTTGTCCGTTCGATGCCATCACCATGAATGAAAACAATTTGCCTGTAGTTGATCCAGAAAAATGTACAGCCTGTAATAAATGTGTAGAGAAGTGTCCTCATGATTTGTTTGTATTGGCACCGATGTCAGGCCAAAACCATATTCGCTGTTCTTCTCACGATAGTGGGAAATTTGTTCGGAAAATATGTGAAGTGGGCTGTATAGCCTGTCAGCAGTGTGTAAAAGTTTGTCCTGTAGATGCGATAGAAATGCAGGATAACCTGGCAGTTCTGGATTATGAAAAGTGTATAAACTGCGGACTTTGTGCTGAAAAATGTCCTACCAATACGATTGATTTTTATGGGAAAAAGATAACCCATATTGAAATCACAGATGATTGCGTGGGCTGTACTCGCTGTGCTCCAGCCTGTCCGGTTGATGCGATTAGCGGTGAATTAAAAGAAAAACATGTAATAGATCAAGAAAAGTGTATTCAATGTGGTATTTGTTATGATGTTTGTAAAGTAGAGGGCGCAATAGAAAAAGAAGAAGAATAAAGTGATGAGACGAGAGGGCACTTAAGTGCCCTCTCTTTGATAAAGCCCCCTATTTTACTTATGGACATTAAAGGTAATAAATGTTACAATTAGAAGTGTTAACCTGGATTAAAGTGAATTTAGGAGTGATAGAGAGCAATGAGAAGTAATAAAGCAAGAATGGTAGTTACTATTGGCCTATTAATTTCGGTAGGCCTTGTCCTGCATATCGTAGAAAGTTTACTTCCTCTAGGATATTTTGTCCCAGGCGCAAAAATAGGTTTGGCCAATATTGCCAGTTTATTGGGATTAATAATTTTTGGTTTTAAAACCGGGTTTTTAATTCTTGCGGTAAGGATTATGCTCGGCTCTCTTTTTGCCGGTACATTTTTGTCTTTTAATTTCTTTATGAGTTTAAGTGGAGGTTTGTTGGGATTTATATTTATGAGCATATTATATTTGTTTTTTAATAATTATTTTAGTTTGATCGGGGTTAGTATCGCAGGAGCTGTTTTTCATAATATAGGACAAATAATTGCAGCTTCTTATATAATCAGTAATTTTGGCTTGATATATTATTTGCCTTATTTGACTTTGTTGGCTCTTCCTGCCGGGATAGGTATTGGGTTAGTGGTTCAATTTACTTATAAGCATTTGCCTAAAGATAGGATGGTTGTTCAAACATGAAGTCAGGACAAAGAATCATTTTAGCTTCTGCTTCTCCTCGACGAAGAGATTTATTGCATAAAATTGGGCTAGAATTTGAGATTATGCCTGCTGAAATAAATGAAGCAGATATTAAGGAAGCTGATCCGGAAATTCTCGTGCAAAAATTAGCAGAACTAAAAGCTAAAAATGTAGGTGCAGAGTATGAATCAGCATTAATTATCGCTGCAGATACAGTAGTGGCTATAGAAGAAATGATATTGGGTAAGCCAACTAAGCGTTCTGATGCGGAGAAGATGCTAGCTATATTATCTGGGCGGAAGCATAAAGTTTATACAGGCCTAGCAATATATCAAAAAAATATAAGTACAACTAAATTTGAAGTCGCTGTAGATGTTTCTACGGTTTGGATGCGTCCTTTTGATTCAACAGAAAGAAAAGCTTATTTAGATACAGGAGAGCCTTTTGATAAAGCAGGTTCTTATGCTATCCAGGGTTATGGAGGTCTTTTGGTTGAAAAAATATCAGGTTCATATTTTACCATCATGGGTCTGCCCCTACATAAGCTAGCTGAATTACTGCCGCAATATGGCATTAATTTATATTAGTTTAAATTTTTAATAAAATAAAAGAGGCATAGATGAGGATCGACCATAATTATTAGGAGTTAATTATGAACACTAACGAGCAAAAGAATTATACCATTAAAGAAATGCCGATTGAGGAAAGGCCGCGGGAAAAGCTGATTTCTTATGGGGAATCTCGTTTATCCAATTCTGAATTAATAGCAATATTATTGGGCAGTGGTATAAAGGGAAGAACAGCTCTTGAATTGGCAGCTGATTTACTCTATAAAACTGGAGGACTAAATCATCTGTCTGATCAGAGTATAAACGAATTAAGTCTGGTTAAAGGGATAGGAACAAGTAGAGCTGCTCGGCTGATCGCAGCTTTTGAGATCGGTCGGAGGGTTGTAGACTTTACTCCTGGCGATAAGGTATTGTTTAAATCACCGGTACAGGTTGCTGATTATTTACGACCTAGATTGAGCAGCTTAAAGCAGGAAGTTTTTTTGGCGGTGATGTTGGACATCAAAAGTCAGGTTATTAAGATAGAAGAGATATCAAGAGGTGGTTTGAGCAGATCCATCGTTCATCCGCGGGAAGTTTTTAAAGCAGCAGTAAAAGCGAGTGCTGCTGGTATCATAGTTGGACATAATCATCCAAGTGGTAATCCTTCGCCCAGCCCAGAAGATATTCATATTACTAAAAAGCTGATCGAAGCTGGCGATATAATGGGGATAAAGTTGTTGGATCATATTATAATTGGAGACAATAAGTATCTGAGTTTGCGAGAAGAAGGATTAATTGAATGGGATAAAACTTGAGTTAAATTGAGGAAGGTGGAAAAAATGTTTACAAAATTACTGGGTGCTCCTTTTTCCCGAGATATGGGGATAGACCTCGGGACAGCTAATACATTAGTCTATGTAAAAGGTAAGGGGATTATTATCAGAGAACCCTCTGTGGTAGCCCTGCGTGATAATAGTAAAGAAGTTATGGCTGTAGGATCAGAAGCTAAGAGAATGATAGGTAGAACTCCAGGCAATATCGTGGCTGTAAGGCCGATGAAGGATGGGGTAATAGCTGATTTTGATGTCACTGAAGCCATGCTGCGCTATTTTATAACTAGAGCTCACAAGAGGACCCGCCTGGTTCGACCAAGGATCATCGTGTGTGTTCCCTCAGGTGTAACGGAAGTGGAAAAGAGAGCTGTGTTGGATGCGGCTCAACAAGCAGGGGCCAGAAAAGCATATTTGATTGAAGAACCTATGGCAGCAGCTATCGGCTCCAATCTGCCCGTGAATGAGCCTGCAGGAAATATGATAGTTGATATCGGCGGGGGGACAACTGAAGTGGCAGTTATTTCTTTAGGCGGTATTGTTAGCAGCCGTTCCATAAGAATTGGTGGCGATGAAATGGATGAAGCAATAACTCAATATATAAAACGTCATTATAACATGATGATAGGGGAGCGGACTGCTGAAGAGATCAAAATAGAAATCGGGTCTGCCAGACCTGAGTATCTCGATATGGAGATGGAAATAAGAGGTAGAGATTTAGTGAGTGGACTACCTAAAAACATTACAATAACTTCACAGGAAATATCAAATGCTATTAGTGAACCGGTCCAGAGTATTGTTGAAGCAGTTAAAATGACTTTAGAAAAAACGCCACCAGAACTTTCTGCAGATGTTATGGATTTCGGGATTATTTTAACAGGTGGAGGCGCGCTTTTAAAAGGTATAGATAAGTTACTCTCTGATGAAACTCAAATTCCAGTTCATATAGCTGATGACCCATTGGATTGTGTAGCTAAGGGAACGGGAATTGCTTTGGAAGAGATAGATTCATTAAAGAGCGTATTAATTTCTCCCCGCAAAATATCCTGAGGAAGGCAGGAATAAATTAGATGGACCTTTTTAGGAATCTCAATATAAAGATCGGTTTATTAATTTTGCTTATTTTAGGGACAGTATTACTTGTGAATATATTAGAACTTGATTTTTATTTGATCCGGTGGCTGGAAAATGGAATATATAACCTGCTATCCCCCTTTTTTAATGCAATTAATGGTACTACGAATTATATTAACGGAGTTTATCAGTCATTTTTTGAGTCGAGAGAATTGTTGGAAGAAAATCAACGCTTAAAACAAAAGCTGGCTAAACAAACCATGATAAATGATAGTTATGTAGAAATTATTCAAGAAAATGAACGGTTGAGAAACTTGTATGATTTCGAAGCATTTACTCTGGAAGAACTCAATTTGGTAGGAGCAAGAGCTACTGGAGTTAGTCCTTCTAGCTGGGAGCAGAGAATATTGATCAATAAAGGTAGTAATGACTCTTTAAAAGAGAGACAACCAGTGCTTGGTTATAATGGATATTTACTGGGCAGACTCATTAATACTGGAGTTAGTTCTTCCCAGGTTATGCTGGCTAACGACCCTGAGTTTTCGGTCGGCGGCAGAGTTCAGCGCCCCGAGTCCCGAGCGATTGGAGTTATTAGGGGTCAACCAGGTGAGCGGAATCGGCTGCTTATGGAAAGAATAAGTTGGGATGCGGATATTCAGGTTGGTGATTTAATAGTAACAACTGGAGTCTCTAAAGATTATCCTAGAGGGATACCGATCGGCGTAGTAGAAGAAGTATTTCCAGCTAATTTTGGTTTATCGCAATCTGCTTATATTGAATATGATTTTGGGAAAAGAACCACAGAAGAATTGCTTATTATTATAGATTATTAGGGTGAACCGAATGCGAAGACTATTTTATTATTTATTATTTCTTTTTGCAGCTTTAATCCTGCAGGCAACGATTTTTTCGCGCCTACCAGCTGCTCCTTATGGACCTAATTTGATTCTTGTTATAGTTTTTGCGGTGGGGTTTATCTCCGGTAGTCAAACTGGTACATTCATAGGATTTATTGCGGGTTTTATTCAAGATTTATTATTAGGTGGGGGTATAGGTTTTTACACTGTAGCGAATATGCTATTAGGGGCTAGTTCTAGCCTGTTTAAAGATAAAGTATATCAAGAAAGTTTTCCGATTATTGCTGGTTTAATCTTTGGCTTTACTTTTCTTTATGAAAGTTTGATTTTCCTACTATCGGAGCATACTTTTTTGAGAATACCAATTTCTCAGGCTTTATTTGGTAAATTTTTACCTTCAAGTTTATATACTATGCTTGTAGGTACTTTACTATATATATTTATTATTTATGTAATCCCTCCTGGAGGCAGTTCAGATGAAAGAGAGAATTAAATTCTTTAAGGTTATAATAATTGTTGTTTTTGTCATCCTGGCTGCCAGGTCATTTCAGCTGCAGATTATCCAGGGAGAACAGTATTTTCGGATGGCAGAAAATAATAGGATTTCTATAAGGCCGGTTAGTGCCCCCCGGGGGAGGATATATTCCTCAGATGGCAATACTTTGGTCTCGAGTCAACTTTCGTATAACTTATATTTTCAGCCTAATGAGTTATCGCCTGGTCAGAGTAGAGATGACGTGTTTATTCAATTATCTGAGGTTATAGACCATGATCGGGAGGAATTAGAAGGTTATTTTCAACGCGGTAAAGAAAGAAGCAGTCCTGGTGAAGGTATTCTTCTCAAACGTAATATTAGTCAAGAAAATATGATCTTGATCGAGGAAAGCCGGGATGTTTTATCTGGGATCGTAGTTAGAGAAGCGGCCCTAAGAGATTACGTTCATAACTCGTCTGCTGCCCATTTATTAGGCTATGTGGGCGAAATAAATCTCTCTGATTTAAGAAGTTTTTCGGCTTCAGGATTGGATTATAGCGGCGGCGATATCATTGGAATAACAGGGCTTGAACGAGAATACGAAAAACACTTAAAAGGGGAAAAGGGTTATCAAGCGATAGAAGTTAATCAGTTAGGGCATAAAACCGAACTCTTAGAAGAAAAAAAGCCAAGTCCTGGCCATGATCTCTATACAACTATCGATTGGGAACTGCAGATATACCTTGAAGATTTACTGGAAGAATCTTTTTCTGAATTAACAGAAAGAGCTGAAGAAGATGATGAATTAAGAACTCCTTTAGGGGCTTCAGCAATGATCATGGAAGTAGATACAGGAAAAATTTTAGGTATGGCCAGTTACCCTACTTTTAACCCCAACAATTTTGCTAAAGGTTTTAATTCAGGAGAATATAATTCTCTTATCCAGGATCCTTTACAGCCTTTGATTAATAGAAACATAATGGCTACTTCACCCCCTGGTTCTATCTTCAAATTGATTACCGGTACTGCAGCTATAGAAAATCTTTCTGTTACCAGGGATTCAGTTTTTAATGATCGAAATGGGAGGTTTTATATACCTGGCTGGAGCAGGCCGTTTCATAATTGGATGAATTATGGGGAAGGCGAATTGACTTTCGTTGAAGCTATGGCTCGTTCTAACAATATTATTTTTTATGAGTTAGGTTATGAGCTCTATGAAGAATACGGAGGTTCAAAATTAGTTGAAACTGCCCGGGAATTCGGTTTAGGAAGGAATACAGGGGTTGATTTACCAGGTGAAAAATCTGGCCGGGTACCTGATGGAAATTGGAAAAGGACCACTAAGGGAGAAGGTTGGTATCCTGGTGATTCTGTGAATATGGCAATCGGCCAGGGAGATATTTTAACAACCCCGATTCAATTACTGCAAGTAACTGCAGCTATAGCAAATAAGGGCAAATATTATCGGCCTTATCTGGTTGATAGAATTGTAGGAAATAATAACGAAGTGGTAGAAGAAAGAGAACCTGAGCTTGCCGGACAATTATCGTATTCAGAATCTACTTTTAATGCAGTAGAAGCAGGACTACTGGCAGTTACAATGTCTAATCGCGGAACAGCAAGAGGTTCATTTTCTCATTTCCCCATTGATATTGCTGGTAAAACAGGAACTGCTCAAATTGGCGGAAGTGGTTCCAGTCATGGATGGTTTGTGGCGTATGGACCGGTTCCAGATCCAGAACTAGCAGTGGTGGTTTTTCTAGAGAGAGGTGAAACTAGTGGTAATGCAGCTCCAATAGCTGCTGATATTTTTGCTCATTATTATAATTTATTTCCTGAAGAAGAAAGCGAAGTTGATGAAGAAGACAGCTAATTTTTAAAGGAGAATTTAAGCTATGAATCAGATTATTAAGACCGAAATGACAGCAGATGGAGTTATCATCGATTGTGATTGGGAACAGGACCTTGATTCAATTATTAGTTCTATTGAAGAGCATTTAGAAGAAGCAGCCTCATTTTATCAGGGTACGGATCTTTATTTAAATATCGCGGGAGGAAAATTGAGTACTTCCTCGATTCAACAGCTAATTACTGCTATGGAGGGGAAATTAGATGTTAATACAGGGATTTATATGATGAGTAAAGCTACTGAAGCAAAACCTACCGTTAAAGAGAAGGTTGAAAAGCAGAGAGAATCGATCATTAAAGAAGAGGAAGTTTCTTTTCAAGGGGATACAATATTAATTAAAGGTACTCTTCGCTCCGGACAGGCAGTTGAACATCCTCATAATTTAGTAGTAATGGGAGATGTTAATCCAGGTGCCGAAGTAAGGGCTGGAGGCGATATTATTGTTTTTGGCAGACTTATGGGCTTAGTACATGCAGGAGCAGGAGGCAAGAAGACCGCTCAAGTAGCTGCTTTGAAATTAGCTCCTACTCAAATTAGGATAGCTAATAAAATTTCTCGACCGCCGGAAGATAATGATCTTCAAGCTTTTAGACCGGAGAAAGCATACATTAAAGATGACATGATTGTAGTAGAAGAAATAAATTTTTAGCATGAAGCAGGAGGGATTATATTGCAGGGTAAATCAATTGTTATTACATCAGGAAAAGGTGGGGTAGGCAAGACAACTACCACAGCTAATATTGGAACGGCGCTGGCTATGTTAGGAAATAAAGTGTGCTTGATCGATGCAGATATTGGTTTAAGAAACTTAGACGTTGTTTTAGGATTAGAAAACAGAATTGTTTACGATTTAATTGATGTTGTTGAAGAACATTGCCGTTTAGAACAGGCGATGATTAAAGATAAGAGAAATCAAAATTTATTTTTACTTCCTGCAGCCCAAACCAGGGATAAAGATGCTGTTAGCGAAGCTCAGATGATAAATTTGATCGATGAATTAAAAGAGAAGATGGATTATGTGATAATTGATTCTCCAGCTGGAATAGAGCAGGGATTTAGGAATGCTATTTCCGGAGCAGATATGGCCATAATTGTCGCCACACCTGAAGTTTCTTCGGTTCGAGATGCCGATAGGATTATTGGGCTTGTAGAAGCAGAAGGATTGAATGACCCCCGCCTGTTAATTAACAGGATACGCCGGGATATGGTTGATCGAGGAGATATGATGGATATTGAAGATATTGTTGAAATTTTGGCAATCGAAGTTCTCGGAGTTATTCCAGAAGACGAAAATATTGTTATATCTACCAATAAAGGTGAGCCTATTGTATTAAGAGATAATAAATTTGCGGGCCAGGCTTTTAACAATATCGCCAGGCGCTTAGAGGGCGAAGATATTCCCTTAATGAAACTAGAAAAAGAAACATTATTGAGCCGGGTTAAACGTATAGTCGGTTTATCATAGGGAGGCGGTTACAATTAGTAATCTATTAGAAAAAATAAAAGACTTTTTTACATCCAGTCAAACTGACCAGGTTGAACAGCAAGATTCTAGTAAAAATATTGCTAAAAAACGGCTGCAGTTTATTTTAGTCCAGGATAGGATTAAGATGTCTCCAAAGGATATGGAGAATATGAAAGCTGAACTTCTTGAAGTTATTAAGAAGTACATCGATGTTGACGATAGTGAGATTGAAATGGATATCTCAAGAGAAGAAGAAATGATGGCGATGATAGCAAATTTCCCATTAAAAAGAAAAGAGTAAGGGGTTATAAATGATGCACTGGAATAAAAAGCTATTAAAACATATTAATATAAATATCCCTATTCTAGTGCTTGGCTTGATAGTATTTGGATTTTTTATTATAAGTAGTGCAGTCGGTCTTCAGAATTATCAGCCTTTCTTAAGAACCCAGATGGCAGCAGCGGTTTTAGGGGCGATATTGATAATTTTATCTTTGTTTTTTGATTATCGGATATTAAAGGACTATGACATAATTATTTATATTATCACTTTAATCATGCTAGCTTTCATCTTTATTTTAGGGATTACAGTTTCTGGGGGAAGAAGATGGTTGTCGATTGGACCGGTTAACTTTCAACCTTCTGAGGTAGCAAAAATATTCATGATAATTTTTTTAGCTGCGCAATTAGAGAGAAACAGGAATAAACTTAACAGTATAAAAGCTTTATTTAAGCATTTCGCATATGTCTTACCTCCCTTTGCTTTGATAATATTACAAAATGATTTAGGAACTTCACTTGTTCTAATTTTCATTTTTGTCATAATGTATTATGGAGCCGGGGGCAACCTGAAGCATATTTTACTTATTTTTGGTAGTGGGTTTTTAATTATGGTTTTGATAATAGTAAGTCATGTCTTGCTTGACACACCTCTGCCGTTCCTGCAGCCGTATCAGTTAAATAGGCTGATCGCTTTTGTAAACCCTGATATTGACCCGTATGGAATAGGTTATAATATCATCCAATCGCGAATAGCGATGGGGTCTGGAATGTTAACCGGGCGGGGTTTTTTAGCTGGTACCCAGAATAAGCTCAACTTTTTACCGGAAAAGCATACTGATTTCATTTTCGCTGTGATTGGAGAGGAATTTGGTTTTATAGGTGTATTATTAGTTTTGTTGACCTATTTTTTTCTTTTACTCCAGATTTTGAATGTTGCATCAGAGGCGAAAGATGGTTTTGGTCAATTAGTTTCCCTTGGTGTATTGGGCCTGTTTCTGTTTCACGTATTAGAGAATATCGGTATGGTATTAGGTATCATGCCGATCACAGGAATACCGCTTCCCTTCATCAGCTATGGAGGAAGTTCAATGGTTATTTCTTTACTGGCAATCGGCCTTGTGATGAATATCAATATGCGCAGGAAAAAGATAATATTTTAAATTATATTTTTAGTAGTTACTGGAGGTGTAGTTTTGGCAGAAGTTTTTAGTAAGATTGATGATGAATTAATTAATATAGATAGTCCGGAGAGATATATTGGACGGGAATGGAATCAAATCATTAAAGATTGGGATTCTACTTCTTATAAAGTATGTATAGGTTATCCTGATACATATGAGATCGGCATGTCCCATTTGGGCTTGAAGATCATTTATCATCTACTTAATGCCCGGTCAGATATGTTATGCGAGCGGGTCTTTTCTCCCTGGTTGGATATGGAAGAACTGTTACGCGAGAAAGATTTAGGACTATATTCTTTAGAAAATAAAAGAGAATTAAAAGACTTTGATCTGCTGGGTTTTACTCTGCAGTATGAGATGAGTTATACGACCATTTTAAATATGTTAGATTTAGGGAAGATACCTGTCTTTGCTCAAGATAGGAATCAGGATGATCCGTTTGTTATGGCGGGTGGAGCAACGGTCTTTAATCCCGAACCGCTTGCCCCGTTTGTGGATTTCTTTTATATAGGAGAAGCGGAAGCGGGTTTGATCGAGGTTTTAGAGCGGCTTAAACACTGGCAGCAAATAGGAGGAGAACGGCAGGTGATATTAGAAAATCTGGCGGCTCTTGATGGTATTTATGTACCTTCACTTTATGAGGAGCAGTATGAGGGCCAGCAATTTGGAGGGTTAAAACCTAAAATACCTGAAGCTCCTGATGTTATCAAGAGAAGATTTGTAGAAGATTTGAATGATGCGTTTTGTCCTACTGATTATATTGTACCTTATAAAGATATTGTTCATGAGCGGGCAGTTATTGAAGTAGCAAGAGGCTGCCAAAGAGGATGTAGGTTTTGTGCAGCAGGCATGACCTATCGTCCTACTCGAGAGAGATCTGTAGATAAGATTATAGAGCTTGCTGATAAAACCCTGGCAGGTACAGGTTATGATGAATTGGCCCTTTCTTCATTAAGTACAGTGGATCATTCTCGGATCCAGGAGATGGTTGAAAGAATATCCGCGCGCTATAGTTCAAGTCACATTAGCATCTCTTTACCTTCCCTTAGAGTTGATGAATTTTCTGTAGAGATGGCTAAAAATGTTCAGAAAGTTAGAAGAAGTGGATTGACCTTTGCGCCGGAAGCAGGCTCAGAGAGATTGCGAAAGTTGATCAATAAAGGTATAGATGAAGAAGATCTATTTAAAGCTGTCAGTGCTGCATTCTCGAGTGGGTGGCATAGGATTAAACTTTATTTCATGCTGGGGTTACCCGGAGAAGAAGAGGATGACCTGGCAGGGATTGCTCGCTTAGCTAATAAGACTTTAGAAATAGGGCAGGAGATCAGAAGAAATACAAGTCAAAAGATGAAAAGAATTGAAGTCCATGTTAACGTCACTACCTTTGTCCCTAAACCATTCACCCCTTTCCAGTGGGTTAAAATGGCATCTGAGGAAGAAATGGAAGCTAAAATTAAATTTCTTCAGCAAAATATTAAAAAACGGGGGATTAAATTTGATTGGAACGAACCTAAAATAAGCCGATTAGAAGGCTTATTAGCCCGAGGAGATCGGAGATTAGCTGATGTTGTTTATCAGGTTTGGCAGCAGGGTAGTAGATTGGAAGGCTGGAGTGAGCAGATCCACTCAGAAAGATGGACTCAAGCTTTAAAAGATAATAATGTAGAAGTAGAGAATATATTAGGAGAAAAAGAGTTAGATGCAGTTTTACCCTGGGACCATTTGCTCCCTGGTGTGGACAAGAAATTTTTACAGCAAGAATGGCAGCAAGCTCAGATGGGCAGACAAACTCCTGATTGTCGGTGGGATTACTGTAGCGATTGTGGTATCTGTGTTACTCCTTATTCTGCACTTTGTCTTGATAATGAGCAGGTGGTAAGGTAATATGCTAATAAGAGCTAAGTTTTGTCGAACTAAAAGATTAAGATATATTTCTCATCTACAGATAATGGGAACTTTTCGAAGAGCTGTACGCAGAGCAGGATTACCAGGAGCTTACAGTCAAGGGTTCAATCCTACTTTGAATATTTCCTTATCTCAGCCGCTTCCTGTGGGGATGGCAGGGGGAGGCGAGTATTTGGATTTAGAAATAACTCAACCTGTATCTGATAATAGCTTCAAAAATAGGTTGAATTGTTTTTTGCCAGAGGGGTTACGGATTTTACAAGCCCGGTATATTCCAGATGAGTCTGGCTTAAAATCATTACAGGCATTGATCAATAGAGCAGAATACCATATTCATCCTGAAATTAATATCAGCGCAGATAGCGCTCGCAATATTTTTGAAATTTTATTAAATCAAGAAGAGATTAAGGTAGTAAGAACGAGGAGAAATAAACCAGATAGAGAATACAATATTCGGCCGCTGGTCTATAAAGCTGAGGTGCTGGAAAATGGAAAATGGGGATTTTTAGTTAGTACTGGCAGCAGTGGAAATGTCCGTCCGGAAGAAATAATCAAAGCTCTTCAAACCATCGAGCCGGATATACCTGAACATTCGGTTTTAACTTTTTACCGGGCAGAAATGTATGTAGCTCGAGGAGAAAGGATTATTTCACCATTACAAGATCAGATAGTTGGAGGGGGATAAGATGTGAGTAAGAAAATTTTAATTAATTCAGGAATTAGAGAAAAAAGAGCAGCTATCCTGGTTAATGATCAATTAGATAATCTTTTTTTCGAAAGAGATACCTACGAGAGAAATGAGGGTAGTATTTATAGGGGAAAAGTACAGGATGTTTTACCAGGGATGCAGGCTGCATTTGTAGATATAGGTAGTGAAAAAAATGCTTTTTTGCACTTGAACGACATGTATCCATTATTTAATGCCAGGCAGCGAAAAGAATTTTCTCAGCATAAATTAAATATTACCAGGGTGGTTAAACCAGGTCAAGAAATAATGGTCCAGGTTACCAAAGAACCGATTGGTGAAAAGGGAGCAAAAATAACCTGCCGGATCAGTCTTCCGGGTAGATATTATGTTTTTTTGCCAGGAGAAAATCGGATAAACATTTCTCGAAGGATACGAGATCATGGAGAACGGGGTAGGTTAAAGAATATCACCAAAGAACTTATGGAAGAAAAAAACGGAGTGATCATAAGAACTAATGCGGTTAATAAAGATCAAAAGCGTTTAGCTATGGACTACAATTTTTTAAATTCGCTCTGGCAGAGAATTAAGGCCAGGTATGGTAGATCTCGTGCTCCTAAATTACTCCATAGTGACATTAACTTAATCCATCAGATAGTAAGGGATCATTTAGGTCCAGATATAGATAGAGTGGTTATCGATGACCGAGAAGACTATAAAAATCTTTCGGAATTTGCAGAAAAGCTAGATCCAGATATTAATTCTCGAATTTTTTTATACCAGCGAGAACGACCAATTTTTGAAACTTATGGAATAGAGCAAGAATTAGAGAAGTTGATGAAAAGAAAGGTTTGGTTGAAATCAGGAGGATATATTGTTTTTGATTCTACCGAGGCCCTGGTAGCAGTAGATGTCAATACCGGCAAGTTTGTAGGAAAAAAGAACCTGCAGGACACAGTTTTTAAAACCAATTTAGAAGCGGCTAAAGAATTAGCGAGACAGTTACGCTTAAGAGATATTGGTGGAATTATTATTATAGATTTTATCGATATGGATATTCCTTCGAACCGGAGAAAAGTTCTCGATGTTCTTGAACAGGAATTGGCTCGAGATCGGACTCGAACTTCTATTCTAGGTCTAACAAAACTAGGGTTAGTGGAAATGACCAGAAAGAAGGTAAGAGAACGCTTGAGTGAACTTGTTCAGAAAGATTGCCCTTACTGTGAGGGCACAGGAAGGATAGTAGCTGAAACAACGATGGCTTTTAGAGTAATCCGCGAATTAAATTCACTTGCCTCTCGAGAAAACTTCGAAGCAATTTTATGTGAAGTCCATCCTGATGTGGCTGCGGTCTTGATCGGGAATGGCGGAGAAAAACTGCAGCAGTTAGAGAAGGATTTAGATAAAGATATTTATATTCGGGGGAATAATGAACTTCACCGGGAAGATTTTGAAGTGATCAAAAAAGGCAGTAAAGCAGAATTAAGAGAGATGGCATTACCTGTAAAATCTGGCCAGAAATATCGGATGAAGATAGAGGATACCCACTCGGAAAATTCAAATTCAGGTATAAGTCGGTTTAAAGGGTATATCGTTATAGTGGAAGGTGCTGGCGATAAAGTAGGAGAGGATTGCCGGGTGGAAATCAAATCAGTTCATAGAACGTATGCTAAGGCAGAGTTGCTGACAAATTCTTGACTTTAAAGAAAAGATATGATAAAATTTTATCCTGTAGGTGAAGTATTTTTTTACACCTGCTGACCAAAACCGCACGGATAAGGGCAAAAGTAAATGGCTTTAGCCTCCCTGTACCGGCGAGTCTGAGGTAAAAGGAGGTGGATGTAAAGATGTATGCAATAATTAAAACTGGTGGTAAACAGTACCGGGTTAACGAAGGCGATATACTTAAAATTGAAAAACTAGATACACCGGAAGGTGAAGAGATTAACTTTGATAGAGTTTTGGCTGTATCCGATGAGGAAGGTTTAAAAGTGGGTCAGCCGTTCCTGGACGGTGCTAGTGTTAAAGGGACTATTTTAGAACATGGTAAAAATAAAAAAGTTAAAGTATTTAAGTATAAACCGAAAAGACGTTATCGTAAGAAAACAGGACATAGACAGCCCTTTACCAGGGTTAAAATAGATTCAATTAGTCTTTAATTTATATTTTTATTTTCGATACAGGGGGTGAGGTTTTAATGGCTACTAAAAAAGGTGTTGGTAGTTCGAGGAATGGCCGCGATAGTGAATCGAAACGACTGGGAGTGAAGGAATTTGCCGGCGAGTTTGTTACCGCTGGCAGTATTCTAGTGCGTCAACGGGGAACAAAGTTTCATCCTGGATTCAACGTTGGCCGGGGTAATGATGATACCCTCTTTGCTAAAGTGGACGGTTATGTAGATTTTGAAAGAGCCAGTAAAAAGAAACGCAAAATTAGCGTTTATACTCCAGAACAGTATGAGGCAGTGGCTGCTGCTAAATAATCAGCTTGTGTCTGTAACTTGACTGGTTCGGTTCGCATTATTTCCCTCAGTACCCTGTGCTGAGGGTTTTTTTATAGAACAAGGAGTGGTTTAGATGTTTATTGATAATATTGAAATTAAAGTTAAAGGCGGTCGCGGCGGCAACGGTGCAGTAGGATTTCGCCGAGAAAAATATGAGCCTATGGGCGGTCCTGATGGTGGTGATGGAGGTGATGGGGGTAGTGTTATCCTCAAGGTAGATAAGGGTTTAAATACTTTAAGTCATCTTCGCTATAATAATATTTATAAAGCTAGTGATGGTCAGCGGGGTCGAGAGAAGAAAAAAACAGGTAAAGAAGGAGAAGATCTCTACCTTTCTGTTCCCCCTGGTACGGTAGTTTATGATGAACAGGGTAACCAGATGGCTGATTTAACAGAACCAGATGAAGAATTCATAGCTGCAAAAGGCGGAGAAGGCGGTAGAGGTAATATTCGGTTTAAAAGTTCTTCCCGGCAGGCCCCCAAGTTTGCTGAGGAGGGCGAAACTGGCCAGGAATTGCGGATAAAATTAGAATTAAAACTTTTAGCGGATGTTGGTTTAGTTGGGTTTCCAAATGTGGGCAAATCTACCATTATATCAAAGATTTCAGCAGCCCGACCCAAAATTGATAGCTATCATTTTACTACGATCACCCCTAACTTAGGTGTGGTTGAGTATGGTCAATATCGGTCATATGTGGTGGCAGATGTACCGGGCTTGATCGAAGGAGCTCATGAAGGCACCGGCTTAGGCGATGAATTTTTACGCCACCTAGAAAGGACCAAGTTATTAGCTCATGTAGTCGATTGTTCTGGGATAGAGGGCAGAGACCCTAAGGAAGATTTCAGGAAGATCAACAATGAGATAAATAATTTCAGCAAGAAAATAGCCCGGTTACCCCAGGTTGTTGTTTTAAATAAACTTGATCTTATCGGCGATCGGCAGGAAATAACCGAATTGATCCAGTATTTTCAAAACGGCGGTTATCAAGTTTATCCTATTTCCGCTGTTACTGAAGAGGGTTTGCAGGTATTAAAAAAAGACTTGGGACGATTGGTAGAAGAGATGGAAGATCAAGTTTATCAAGGAGAAGAAGATGAAGGAATGGCTGTAATTAAGCCTGACTTTTCAGAAGAGGAAGGGCCTGAACTGGAAGTCGAGAAACTACAAAAAGAAATTTATGAGGTCACAGGTAAATTGGTAGAAAGATTAACCTCCAGGACAGATATGAGCAATGAGGCTGCTGTAAGAAGGATGCTGCATATTTTACGAAAAGAAGGTCTTTATGATCTACTAAAAGATAAAGATATCCCAACAGGAGCCACGGTTATCGTGGGGGACCTGGAGTTTGACTATATCTTATAAATATATTTAAAATGGAGGTGGGAAATACATGAAATTATCAGGAAAAGCGCGGAGTTATTTACGTTCAAAAGGGCATAAACTTGATCCATTGTTACAGGTCGGTAAAGATGGTTTGTCAGCATCTACTTTAGACAAGGCGGAAGAACTATTAACCGATCATGAATTGATTAAAATAAGAGTTCTAGATAATAATCAACTTTCGGCTCGAAAGGCGGCCGAGGGACTGGCTGCAGAAGTTGGGGCAGAAGTTGTTCAGGTAATTGGAAATGTGGCTCTGCTTTACAGAGAAAACCCAGAGATTTCAGCTTTCAACTTACCGGATTAAGCAGGAATTTATTATGTCAGCTTGAAATAAATACTTAGACATAGATAAGGAGGCTGGAATCAGTGGCGAAGATAAAGATTATAACAGATAGCTGCAGCGATTTACCCAAAGAGGTGTTGGACAAATACGATATAAGCATGCTTTCTACTCCGGTACAGATAGAGGGAGCTAATTATTTGGATAGAGAAACCCTGTCGACCAGCGATTTTTATCAACATCTGGAAGATGGGGCTCTGCCTACTACTTCTCAGATCAACCCAGTTAGGTTTGAAGAAGCTTTCAAGCAGGAGTTAGAGCGGGATAAACAGGTTTTAGCGATCTGTTTTTCTTCTGAACTCAGCGGGATCTTTCAGTCAGCTTTATTAGCAAAGAGAAACATTGACAGTCAGGATATCAGGGTAGTGGATAGCAGGTCTGCTTCTGTAGGTTTTGGATTAACAGTGGTTAGAGCTGCTCAGGCTGCATCTGAGGATAGGAATATGGAAGAAGTAATAGATATAACCGTAAATAGTGCAGCTTATATGGAACATATTTTTGCAGTGGGGAATCTGGATATGCTCAAAAAAGGAGGCCGTATTTCTGGCGGTAAAGCATTAATAGCAAATGTGCTTAATATAAAGCCTATTCTTCATTTCGAGGACGGTAAAATAGTTCCTTTAGACAAAGTTAGAGGAGAAAAACGAATGTTGAAATATCTTGTTGATATTATGGAAGATATAGGTAAAAATCCCGGAGAAGAAATGATCGGCTTAAACCATTCCGCCAGGCCTGAGTTAGTCGAACAAATGAAAGCTAAAATAAGTAGGAAGTTTGGGACCGAACAATATTTGGTGGGAGAAATTGGCGCTGCCGTAGGTTCTCATGTAGGGAAAGGAACAGTCTCAGTATTTTTTACAGGGAAAAATAAAGTAGCCGAACCCCAGGTTTTTTAGGGTCCGGCTATTAGTTAGTTATATTGGGCTTAATTTTGGTAGGCTTTTTCTCTGCTTATTTTCTGGTGTTCTTTTATAACTTTGCTTTCCCAACTGCGGTCAAAGTAAATAGCCAGACCTACAAGAGAAATTAAGAAGTTGCTTAAAACCATAGCATACCAGACTCCAGTTGGACCTAAACCGGTAAATTCTCTAAAGAATAGGATTAAAGGTATTCTCAGCAGCCATAATCTTCCTACCATCATGACCATGGCATAGACGGTATGACCTGAGCCCTGGAACGTTCCAATAAAGACTCTGAAGAAACCCATCAAGGGGAGGGTTAAAACGATTAACTGGAGATAAGAAACCGTCTGGGAAAACACTGCTTGTTCTTCTGTGAAAAAACCAGTCAAGCCAGGGATAAAATTATAAAAGGCTAAGCCAGCAGTTACCATGATGACTGCTGCCAGGCCGGCACTAGTTTTCACAGCTTTTCTCGCTCTTAATATCTGGTCGGCTCCTAAATTTTGACCCACGATGGTGGCTAAAGCGGTACCGATTCCCAGGGCGGGCATCATTACAAAAGAAGATATTCTATTACCGATACCAAAGGCGGCAATAGTTTCGGTGCCGTAAGCGATTATAAACATGTTCAAAAACATAAAACCGAAAGCAGCCATAGACTGGCCGATGCAGTTCGGAAGGCCGATCTTAACTAAATCGATTATTTCTTTTCCGGGGATGAGATCTTTTAATCTTAATTGAAGTTTATCGTCATTAGATTTAAATAAAGTGCTTAAGCCATAAATAGCAAAAATGCCCCGGGCAAATACTGTAGCAACAGCAGCGCCGGAAATCCCCATGCTGAAGGTGAAAATCAAGATGGGATCAAGGATAATATTCAAAAATAATGAGCTCAGCTTAAGTTTCATCGGCGTTAGGGTATCACCCTGACCCTGAAGGATAGCTGCATAAGCCAAAAACAAGTAGAGGCTGGGCATGCCAAACAACATTATCCTTAAAAAAGCAACCCCATTGCGTAAAACTTCTCCTTCGCCGCCCATAAAACTTACTATGTGCGGAGCTGCTATAGCAGCAGGTAGGCCAAAGACGATAGAAAGGATTAAAGAGATCGAAACTACCTCGCCAGCAACTCTTTTGGCTTCTTTTTTTCTATCATTGCCGATATATTGAGCAATCAATGAAGTTCCAGCAATATTAATGCCCATACCGATAGCTAAAAATAAGAAAATAACAGGCCATACTAATGACATCGCAGCCATTGGTACGGAACCTAATTGGCTGACAAAATATGTATCAGTAAGATTATAAATAGATTGGATTAGATTATTCATCATTATGGGTCCTGCCAGTACCATAATGGCTTTAATTATACTTCCATTTAAGATTAAATCCTGGTTCTTTTTTAGTTGGGTCATCTAGTTTAACTCCCCTTATTATTTGAAATCTATCACATTATATCTTTTTATATAACTAAATGCAAATCCCCTAACGATACGTGAGAGCGGATGAAAGATTCTGCCGACCGGTTGAGGAGTGACAGATATGGTAATCATAGAATTAAAATCAATAGCTAAATCATTCGGCATCGAAGAAGTTTTAACGGACTTTGATCTTTCTTTACAAAAAGGAGAAAGGATCGGCTTGATCGGCAGAAATGGTTCCGGAAAAACCACCCTTTTTAAAATAATAGCTGGCTTAGAAAAACCTGACGAAGGTCAGATTTTGCTCAACAATGAGGTTGAAGTGGGTCTGTTAAGCCAGGAACCTGATTTAAACTCAAAAAATACTATTTACCAGGAATGCCTTACAGTTTTTAAACGGGAATTAAAATTACAGGATAAACTTAATCAGCTAGAGGAAAAAATAGCAGATATCAGTCAGGCTGATAATAATGACAAAGAAGAAAAATTAGAGGAATTATTACAGGAATATAGTTCGGTACAAGAAAAGTTTGCAAATTCTGCCGGTTATAGTTACGAAAGCAGGATTAAGCAAGTTGCTACAGGTCTGGGTGTCTCCCTCGGAGAGTTAGATAAGAAGATAAGTTATTTAAGTGGGGGAGAGAAGACCAGGGTTGGATTAGTGAAACTACTGCTAAAAGAACCCGACCTTTTGCTTTTGGATGAGCCTACTAATCATTTAGATATTTCCTCAGTTGAATGGCTGGAGGATTATTTGAACTCTTATCCTGGTTCCGTTATTATTATTTCTCATGATAGATACTTTTTAGATAGAACTATAAGTAGGATCGTAGAGATTGAATATGGGAGTAACGAAGAATATCCCGGGAATTACTCTTATTATTTAGAAGAAAGAGAACGTAGATATGAGATTAGATTGAAAAAATATCAGGAGCAGCAAAAGAAGATTAAGAAAATCAAAGAACAAATTGAGCAGTATCGAGTTTTTGGTAATGCTGGTGCTGGTGATAACGAAAAATTTCATCGTCAGGCGAAAAGTCTGGAGAAAAAATTAGAAAAGATGGAGCGGATTCCAAAACCTCAAAAGCATGATAATATTTCTTTGAATCTGCAGCCAGATAAGCGCAGCGGCAGTGAGGTTTTAAAAGTTACAGATATTGATTTGAGTTTTGCTGAAGAAAAATTGCTGGATGGGATTAACTTCAATCTTTTCAGAGGAGATAAAGCTGCCTTAATCGGTCCAAATGGGAGTGGGAAGACTTCTATATTGAAAATGATAATATCGGAGCTTAAACCGGATCAAGGAAAGATTAAAATAGGACATGGGGTTGAAGTAGGTTATTATGCCCAGCAGGAGCCGGTTTTTAATCCTGAAGATACGATGCTTCATGCCCTGCAGATGAAAACAGGTTTGAAAACTGGGGAAGCCAGGGATTTGTTGGCTAAATTTCTCTTTAGAGGTGAGGATGTTTTCAAGAAAATTAAGAGCCTTAGTGGGGGCGAGATTTCCAGGCTTCGTTTACTTCAATTAATGTACAGTGGAGCTAACTTTCTTATTCTAGATGAGCCAACCAACCATCTGGATTTAGACTCTCGAGAGATTCTAGAGGCTTCTTTGAATGATTATAAAGGAACGGTACTGGTTGTGTCTCACGACCGTTATTTTTTAAATAAAGTAGTTAATACTATCTATGAAATAAAAAGTAAGAACTTAACCAAATTTCACGGTGATTACGATTATTACCTGAAAAAACGCAAGGATTTATATGACGATGAGGATGAGTTAAGCCAAAATGAAAAGTCGAGTGTAGGTCGAGATGAAAAATTTTATTATGAGCAGAAAGCAGCTCAGAGAGAAGAAAGAAGAAGAAAACGAGAGAAAGAAAAATTAGAAGCTGAGATAGAAGAATTAGAAGAGAGAAAAGAACAATTAGAAGAAAAAATGATTTCAGCCAGCTATGAAGGTGAATTTGAAAAATTGAATACACTTACTCAGGAAATTAATAAGATTGATGCCGAACTTACCCAACGCTATAAACGCTGGGAAGAAGTGGTTTAACTGTGAAGTTACCTTTCGGCTAACCAGGACGTTAAATATCCAATTGCTATGATAGCACAAAAGGTAATGAAACCAAACATAGTTAAAGTAGTTAGAAAAGCGGCTATGATCGTATAGGATGCTCCAGAATCAATGAGGGAGCCAGCCAAGGGGATTGCCACAATATTAGGTAACATACTGGTAGTTCCCACCATGGCCGCCATAACTAACTGGGAAATTTGCATATCTCCTCCAAGATAGGTCTCGATCACTTCTGGGGGGGAATAAACTTAACAGCACCCCTATTCCTGTTATTATGCCGATCATCCAGGGGGCCAGGCCTACAGCTTTCATTCCAGCTATTTTTAGGGCCTTTTTTGACTTTTCTGGGGATTTAGTGTACGAATATATAAATGAAGTTAGCGTTATGATATTTATAATTGCTGCAATTACCAATTATGAGCCACCTCCCTCCCTTCATTAACTTATTATAAACTTGGAGTTTTTACGTTAAGAACCGAAAAAATTTCTCCCTGGTCAGCTTTCAAACTCATTTCTGTATTAGGGGGACAGGGAATGATATCTTTTGTTTTAACAACTTTTCTGTCCTCGCCAATTTGGAGGGTGCCTTTGCCAGCAACCACGTAAAAGAAAACGTCAACTGGAACAGCATGGGGTGGCACTACGTCACCAGGACTTAAAGTAAGATTCATGATTTTAACATTTTCATTTTTGTGTAATTCCTTGGCTATAACACCTCTTTTATTGGTTCTACCTTCGATCTTATCCATTTTGATAATTTTCATTAGAACTTCCTCCTTTAAAAGTGAATTATAATTCATGTTAACTCTCGATCATTATAATACAAAATAGTTATAAATTACTGTGAGAGTTGTCACAGATTCTATATTTTTGTTCAAGTAGATTTAATTTATCATCATCTACTTGAAAATACTCCACGTTATCTTTATAGATATTACACGTAATCTTAGCGCCGGTCTTTAAGATTTCCCGGCCGCTGGTATAATCGGATTTAATCTGGCCCTGGATTAAAGAAGAGATGGAATTAACGCTCTTTATTCCGTCTAATAGTTTATGAGCTAATTGGAGTGGAACATTTAACAGCATTCGTTTTCTTTTCTCTGAATCATCTTCATTCCAGGCCATGCAATCGGCGTTAGCCAATTGGTATAAATTCTTTTCAAGTTTTTTCATTTCCTTATTTACTTCATTTAGTTTGTTTTCTCCTGATTTATTTACTTTTTTTGCTTCGACCTGACAGGCCAACCTGATTAAAGCGGATCCCATAATAGAATTCAAAGCGGTTGTACTAATAGCTGCAGGAACCGGTTCCTTAGTTGAAGCCAGTAAATCTACAATATCTCTCATTTTCATCTCAGAAAAATCGTATTCCATATATAATCCCCCACTTTCTAATTTTTATATTTCTTTTTATTGTATATAAGTATAGGATTAATTTTAAATAATAACAATGATAGTTTTTAGAATACTTGTAAATGTGACATATATCAAATAAAATAAAAATGAGATATGAGATAATTAAACCATAGTATTGAACTCAAGTTAATTATAGAATATAAAATATAAAGGAGATGTTAAATTATGAGTTATCGTAAAGTTAAAACCGACGTTTATTCTGTAGGTGTGATCGATTGGGACCGCAGGTTATTTGACGAATTGATTCCTCTTCCTGGAGGCACAAGTTATAATGCTTATTTTGTCCAGGGCAGCGAAGCTAATGCTTTAATAGATACAGTAGAAGAAGATTACGCAGAAGAATTGTTGAATAACCTGGAGAAGTTGGGCGTGGAAACTATAGATTATATTATTTCCAATCATTCTGAGCAGGATCATTCTGGTTCACTCCCGGAAGTCATGGCGGCTTATCCGGAAGCCAGGGTGATAGCCACAAGTAAAGGTAAGGACATGTTGATCAAACTCCTTCACCTTGATTCCGAACGGATTGATATAGTTGCCGATGGAGATAGCATTTCCTTAGGAAATAAAAATTTGCAGTTTATTGAAACTCCCTGGGTGCACTGGCCTGAAACCATGTCGACCTATCTACCCGAAGAAGAAATACTTTTCTCCTGTGATTTCTTTGGTTCTCATCTGGCTACCAGTGATCTTTTTGTTGAGAACGAGAACGAGGTATATCCTGCTGCTAAGAGGTATTACGCTCAGATCATGATGCCTTTCAGACAGATCATAACCAAAAATTTAGATAAAGTTGAAAAACTTGACTTAGATATCATTGCCACCAGCCACGGGCCTATTTATGATAGACCAGAATTTATAATTGAAGCTTATCGCGACTGGGTAGATGGCCCGGCTAAACCAGAGGTGGTGATACCATACCTTTCCATGCACGGTAGTACTGCTGAGTTGATAGACTATTTTGTGGATCAATTGATGCAAAAAAATATCAAAGTAGAACCGTTTAACCTGAGAGATGTTGAATTAGGGCAGTTAGCAATGGCGCTGGTTGATGCTGCAGTTGTAGTAGTAGGTTCTCCTACAGTATTGGGAGGCCCACATCCTAACGTTCTTTACGCAGTAAGTTTGGCCAATGCTTTAAAACCGAAAACTGAGTTTGCCTCTGTTATCGGCTCTCAGGGGTGGGGTGGTAATTTAATCAAAGATATAGTAAATTCTCTGGGTAATTTAGATGTAGATATATTGGATCCGGTTCTCTCTGAGGGGAAGGGTTTGGAAGCTGATTTCGCTGAAATTGACCGGCTGGTAGAAGATGTTGAAAAAGCCCTGGAAAAGTATGAAGGTTAGTCAGATGATTGAGATATATACCGTTAAAAATAAACCATATAGTAAAATGGCAAAAGCTATCTTTGAAAGTCGAGATTGTACTTTTCAAGAATACGATATCAGAGATGAAAAATTATATCAGGAAATGCTAGTTAGATCTGGGGGAGCAGAAACCGCTCCCCAGATCTTCATTGATGATGAATATATTGGCGATTACAATGATCTGGTTGCAGCTGTAATATCAGGTAAGTTGGATGCGATGTTAGATATAAAGAGAGAAATTTTTCAAGAGAAATGGGATCTGGTTGTTGTGGGAGCTGGTCCAGCTGGGATTAATGCCGGTCTTTATGCTGCCCGAAGAGGTTTGAAGACAATTTTGCTGGGAACTAATATGGGGGGACAGATGCTGGGGGCAGGTAACGTAGAGAATTATCCTGGTGAAAAGAGTATTCAGGGGGATGAGTTGATGGAAACATTCTGGCATCAACTCCTGAACTACGATATTACCATTAGATTAGGAGAAAAAGTTAACGGGCTGGAAAAAATGGATGAGGAACAAATTAGTGTCAAGCTTAAAGGCAATAAATTCCTTAAATCTAAGGCAATAATACTCGCCACAGGAAGCAAATATCGTAAATTGAACGTTCAAGGTGAGCAAAGGTTCGCAGGTCGCGGCATTCACCACTGTGTGATCTGTGAAGGTGATAATTATGCCGGCATGCCGGTTGCTGTAGTAGGCGGTGGAAACTCCGGGATGGAAGCTGCTCTGGATTTGGCTGAACTTGGTTGTGAGGTTAAATTGATCGATATTCATAAAGAGTTAAGCGGAGAAGACGTATTAGTAGAAGAAGTAAGAAGTTCTCAAAATATAACTCTATATCCAGAAAAAAATGTTGAAAGGATCTTAGGTAAAGAGAAATTAGTGGGTGTAGAGATAAAGGATCGCAACTCTAATAATACTGAGCATTTAAAGGCTGCAGCTGTTTTTACTAAGATCGGATTGATACCAAATACGAGTTTTTTAGATGAAACACTTGATCTAAACGACCGGGAAGAGATAATTATCGATGAAAATAACAGGACAAGTATGGACGGGGTCTGGGCAGCTGGTGATGTAACCGATATCAGAGATAAACAGATTATAGTGGCCGCAGCGGAAGGAGCAAAGTCAGCTTTGCGGGTTAATGAAAGTATTTAAAACCTTTAATAAATAAAGTTGACAGGTAATATTTTCTGTGTTATGGTTATAAATGAATTATCATTCATAAATATTTGTTCATTGATATATGAGAAATGAAAGGCAGTTATAAAACTGCTTTTTATTTTTCCCGCTTATGAATGGTGATTCATAAAAAATTAGCATTTTAGATATCCTGGAGAGGTGGAGAGGTCTAGTGAGAAAATTAGCAGATTTTTCTGGGCAACATCCTGTATTAATTGTTTTCATTGTAGCGGTGATTACATTGCTGGCCGGTGTTTATGCCTGGCAGGTAGAAATGACAACAGATATTAAGAATTTTTTTCCGGAAGATGATCCTCGAGTTCAAACTTACGAAGAAGTGGAAGAAAAGTTCGGTGGAGCTGAAAACATCATGGCGGCGTTGGTGGCTGATGAAATATTTACAGTTGAAGTTTTAAAAAGTATAGAAAGTTTAAGCCAAAAGTTTCAAGCGGTAGATGGGGTTAATTCTATCCAAAGTTTGACATCTGTTGATGACATTAAAGGTTCGGCTGATGGCTTATCTATCGAACCTTTGATCCAAAGTATCCCCTCGGATCCTGATGAATTAGAACAGCTAAAGGCCAGGGTGCAGAATGACGATATGTACGGAGGTTTTCTAGTTTCTTCTGACAGCCAGGCAGCTTTGCTTGTGATCGAGGTAGACCCTGAGCACGACGCTGTTCAGGTAGCTGAAGATGTTTCTGCGGTTGCTTCTTCTTATACAGGATCTGGTGAACTGTATCTCACTGGTACCCCGATTTTAAATAATACCCTGGCTGATTCGATGCAGGCTGATTTAAAAATGCTGGTGCCTTTGGTATTGATAATGATAGGAATAATCCTTTGGCTGGTCTTTAAGAGTATACGGGGGGTTTTGTTGCCCTTTGCCACGGTGGGAATAAGTGTAATTTGGACAGTTGGACTTATGGGATATTTGGGCAAAGACTTTTCGCCCTTGAATGCGGTTATGCCGATTATTTTGATCAGTCTTGGTAATGCTTATGGTATTTATATCTTAAAGAGGTATTATGAAGAATTAGACCGAGGTAAGGGAAACATGTTAGCAGTTAAAGGTTCTATAGTATCAGTAGGTACAGCAGTATTGATGGCGGGAGGAACAACAGTAGCTGGATTTTCTTCTAATCTGCTCAGCGATATAACTATGATGCAGGAATTTGGCTTATTTACATCCTTTGGAATAGCAGTAGCTTTATTAATATCTCTCACATTTTTACCGGCAGTATTGACCTTATTGGGTAAACAAAAAATAAAAATGAAGGTGAAATCAAGTGTGATCGAAACTTTTCTAGGCCGGTCTGCAGACTTTATTAGTGCTAAACCTAAAATTATTTTAACTATAAGTCTGATTATCGTTATTTTTGCTCTGGCGGGCCTGCCTGGTCTGGAAATAGATAGTAACTTCTTTAACTTCTTTTCTGAAGATTCTCGCCCCCGAATAGCTTACGAATTAGTGAAAGATAAATTTGTTGGTTCAGAGAGCGTAGAGATAATCATCGAAGGAGATGTGACTGACCCCCAGGTGCTTCATGCTATCTCTGCTTTTCAAGATGATCTATATGATACGGGGTTGGTCGGACGGCCAGTTTCTTTAGCTAATATAATTGCTAGAACTAATCAAGCTCTTAACGATGGTGACCCTGCTTACGATCGAATACCCGACAGTCCGAACCTCATTTCTCAGTATCTGCTTTTGATAGAGATGAATGACAATAGTTATCTAGAAAGGTTTTTAACTTTCGAACAGGATGAAGCGCGTATCCAGGCTATGGTTTCTGAGACTTCAGGTGAAGGAATTGATAGATTGATGGGAGCCATTGATGATCTTACCGATCAGCATTTTGCAGACTTTCAGGTTGAACAAACTTCAACTGGTCTGATTGTATTAATCGATACTTTATCTCAGTTAATCGTAGAAGGTCAAATTAAAGGATTGATTTTCGCTTTGATCACTGTTTTTATAATTGTATATTTGTTACTTCGATCTCTGCAGGGAAGTAGTTTGGCCGTAATATTGATCAGTTTAGTCACTCTGCTCAACTTTGGTGTAATGGGCTGGGTAGGAATACCTCTTGATATCGTGACCGTTCTGATCTCAAGTATCGGGATCGGGGTAGGAATCGATTATTCGATCCATATTTATTCTCGGTATTTAGAGGAGAAAAATGAGGGAAGTAGTACAGAGGTTGCGCTGAAAAAGACTATGACCACAACTGGTACTGCAATTTTAAGCAACGCTGGAGCAGTTATCTCGGGCTTTCTTATCTTGATATTTTCTTCTTTTCCCCCATTTAGGTATTTCGGATTGTTGGTTTCTTTAATTATGCTGGCAGCAGCGGCTGGTTCACTTTTCTGGATCCCAGCTGTAATAACTTTTACAGACAAAATGAGGAGGCAAAAATAATGAAGAGTAAAAAAGTAATAGGATTAATATTGGCAGTTATATTTTTAGTTGGAAGCGTGAGCTTACCTGTATTTGCCCAAACAGGGGAAGAAGTATTGGACAACATGGAAACAACTATGCGGGCCGATAATAAGTATATGGAGCAGGAGATGATCTTGAAAACTGGAAAAGGTAGTGAAAGAAGTCGAGACCTGGCGATGTGGACAAAAAGGGTCGATGGCAGCGATAAGATGTTAGTTAGATTTCTTTCGCCAGCAGATGTAGCCGGAACAGGATTTCTTATGCTTGAAGATAATATGTGGCTTTATCTCCCCGCTTTAGAACGGACTAAAAGGATTGCCGGGTCGGCCCGACAGGGAGATTTCATGGGTAGTGATATGACTTATGATGATATGGAATCGTTGGGTACTACTGGTTTTTCCGATGATTATGAAGCGGAACTTTTAGGAGAAACTGAACTGGATGGTCGTCAGGCTTATCAGCTTCGACTTGTTCCCACAACAGATGAACCGGCCTATGCTTATTTAGAGATTTGGGTGGATGGAGAGTACTGGCTGCCGCAGAAGATAGAGTATTACGGAGAGGATCAACTTTTAAAAACTTTAGAGACTTCCGAACATGAAGTCCTTGATGGTCGTTGGACAGCTCAGAGATTGGAAATGAAGGATCATCAAGCAGGAAGTAAAACTATTTTGAAAGTAAAAGAAGTAAATTATTCTGAAGAAATTGACTCAGACATCTTTACTACTAGATATCTGGAAAGGGGTAGTAATTAATATGAGAAGATTAACTGGAGTTAGTATAGGAATAATATTAGGATTACTTTTATTGGCCGCTCCCATATATGCAGTAGATATTGGGGGAGAATTTAATTTAGGAGCAGATTACGACTTTGATCAGGATGAGCAGGCTAATATGATTGCAGATTTTGAATTAGATTTTGGGAGTTCAAATATGACTTCGGCTTTCAATGTGACTCTAGGTTTAAATCAGATATGGCCGTCAGGTGAGACTGATATAAATTTAAGAGATGCTTACGTTGATTATTACGGTGAAAACTTTGATTTAAGAGTCGGGAAGCAGCTAGTTAATTGGGGAACAGCGGTTGGCTATAATCCCACGGATAATATAAACCCACTTAATTTAGCTGATCCTACTGGAGATAAAAAATCATTGTTGCTGGTAAAGAGCGACTATTATTTTGATTATAATTATAGTCTGACTGGGGTTTTAGTTCCCTTTTATCAACAGTTAATAAAAGGAGAAATTCCCCTGCCCCAACCATTACCAGATGGTACCGATTCTGTTGAAATAGAGAGTCCAAGCCGCGATTTAGAGGAAGTGGAATATGGTTTGAAATTTAACGCTCAAGGAGTAAAAGGGTTTGATTTTTCTTTCAGTATCTATCAAGGGCAAGAACAAATGCCTACAATTAGGTATGAGCAGACGCCGATGGGTCCTTTGCCTGAGAGCGCGTATTATCGTAGATATACTGTGTTTGGAGCAGATATGGCATCTGATTATAGGGGAGTGGGGCTCTGGGCAGAAGGAGCATATATGCTGCCTGAAACCGGAGATAATTATGGTAGTCTGGTAATGGGAGCAGATTATAACTTTGAATCTGGTCAATATATGTTAGGCCAGGTAATTTATCTTCAATCTCCCCAGGGACAAGATAACGTTATCGTTCAATCAGCGTTAGAATCACCTTTTGCCGATTATCATAATGCTCGACTGGCCGCAGCCTATAATTTTTCAACAGATGGTTATATGCTTAAACCAGAAGTTGAATTTTCCTTAGCTAATGCAGTAAGCTTAACGGTTGATTATACCTACCAAATCGGCCAGGTTTTTGCTGGTAATTCTGAATTGATGCCAAGCGATAAAAACCAGGTGTCAGTTGGAATATCATACTCATTTTAGCAATAAGGAATAACCCCCCAAAAACTTTTTGGGGGGGATTATATTACTGAAGGAATATAAGTTAAATCTAATAAGGAGGAAGTAGCAATGGCAGGCAATAAAAAAGAAGTAATACTTGATGCCGCTATAAAAGTAATATCTGATAAAGGATATTATAATACTAAAATGAGTTTGATAGCAGATAGAGCTGAAATAGCTGTTGGAGCTATTCAAGGGGTTGTTGAACGGGCGATTAAATTAGAAAATTTGAGTTTATTAGATGAGGCAGTTGATAAAATAATTTATTTTATTGATTGTTCTAATTCGAAAATAAATTAGATAAATGTGATAATACTCACTGCAAATTAAGATTAAATATTTGTATGATAATACTAATAAATTACGATATTAAAACCGACCTGGAGCAAGATGAATTAGCAGCGGCTATCAAGAGGTCTCACAAAAACTGCTTAGTTAGTAAATCCTTGAATCCAGAAATACCTCTTAAATTTAATGTGAATTATAAGTAGAATTTAATGATCCTAATATCATTAAGGTGGGTGGGAGTAATGAGTAAAACTATAACGAGGACTTTAAGCCAACTTGTATTTATTGCTTCATTTTTCTTTCTCTTGTTTAGAGGTAATTTACAGCTTTGGGTTGGTTTTTGGGTAGTAGGTATATTAATTTCATTATTTTTTGACCGTATTTATTGTGGATGGGCCTGTCCTATGGGGACTTTGCTTAGAATGCAAAGCTGGATTTATGAGAAATTAAATATATCACGGTATAAAATCAACTCAAAAAAACTGTTATTTATCTTAAGGACTATATTAATTCTGGCTTTCCTGGGAAGCATGATAGCTGTAGCGAGATTTGGATTGCGCTTAAATATAATTATAATTTTAGTAGGTTCTGCATTTTTGATTTCTTTCATATTTGCAGAAAGCATCTGGCACAGAATCTGTCCCCATGGAACTGTGTTAAGTTTTAGTAATAAATTTTCTCGATATGGCATGAAAATATCAGCAGACAAATGTAGTGGTTGTGGCCTTTGCGAAGAATCATGTCCTAATGATACTATATTTAAGTTAGAAGATGAGAAAACCAGAAAAATTGAAAACAAAGAATGTCTGACATGCTTTCAATGTCAGAAAGTCTGCCCAGCAGATGCTATAAGTTATCAAAAAATCTAATTTATTGTGTTACAATATCTTGAAGATAATCCCGATCAGGATCAAGAATAAGATTAGAGGATTAAAGCTCCTTGACATTAACCCCACCTTTTGTTAAGATTATTAAGGAAATAATATATTATGCCCCCGTAGCTCAGTGGATAGAGCGTCGGTCTCCGGAACCGGATGCGTAGGTTCGATTCCTACCGGGGGTACCATTGTTATATCCTTGATATTTCAACAAAGATAGCAATAACCCATTTTAAAGATATTGATGAATTTATGCCAATTGTCACCGAACTGTCACCATTTTTTTTCGTTTTTAATTCAGCATGATTTCATCGAATTTTTCAGCGGTCTCTTTTTGCATATTTATAGATACATGTGAATAAGTGTCTAGAGTTTCAGATATGCTGGCATGGCCCAATCTTTCCTGAACTTTTTTGGGATGTTCACCGGCTTTGAGTAGAAGAGTGGCGTGTGTATGTCTTAATGTGTGAATGCCGACATCATTACTCAAATCAGCTTTATCTCTGACTTTATTGAATCTTCGATTAGCAGTTGTGGGATAAAAAATGGAGCCATCTTCATCACAGAAAACTAAATTATTATCCTGATAAGCAGGACCAAGCCGCAGGCGCGATATCGATATAGCCTGTGTTTTTTTATGCCTTTTTAGAATCTCTAGAACCGAATATATTATGATTATAAACTCAAAGACTAAATTGTTAGTATAAAAATAAAATATAAATTGGAAAGATGTGATAGGTTCTGAACAATTTGGAGTTAGACCTGCAGTTATAGTTCAAAATGATGCAGGAATTAATTGAAATATAGACAATTATAATAATGTTGGTACCAGATTAAGTTGCTGAGAAGACATTTTCACTTCATGAAAAATTTTAAAAGCAGCAGCATTTAATCAGATAGTTAAGTTAGCGGCGATTGTAATGGATTTTTTTGGATTTCACAACATTAATTAGAATACCTTAATAAAGAAAAATTTAGTAATAGAATTAATAATGACCGTAAAAATTAGTTCGGGGACAAACTTAATAAACCATAAATAAGCATATAACCAGGAGGGAATATCATGAAAAATAATGAAAAAGTTAACGAAGAACTCTTGCGTAAACGCTGGATAGTATTATTAGGAGGATTTCTTCTTTCATTGATGGGCGGCATGAGTTATGCCTGGGGTTCATTTGTACTTCCCCTTGTCGAAAACTGGGGGTGGACAACTGCTCAAGCTAATCTTCCGTTTACTGTAATGATCATAGTATTTTCTGTTACTATGATTCCAGCAGGATGGCTTCAGGATAAATACGGTCCCCGGAAGATAGCAGTTGGAGGTTCTTTGCTGTTCCTTGTAGGATACAGCCTGGCAGCTCTTATGAGATATTTTCCTTTTCCTATCTGGTTGACTATGACTTACGGAATCGGTGTGGGGGTAGCCTGCGGTCTTACTTATGCTACTATAGCTCCCACAGCACGTAAGTGGTTTGCCGACCGTCCTGGATTTGCAGTTTCTTTGGCAGTTATGGGTTTTGGACTGGCAGCTGTTATTTTTGCTCCCTTGAAAAAAAAGATGATCGAACTCTGGGGAGTGGATGGAACCCTGTTTGCTCTTGGTATCTTTATAACTATAATTTCTTTTATAGGAGCAAAACTTGTAAGAAACCCTCCTTCTGAATGGATATCTCCTGAAACTAGCAATCCTAATTCTCAGGTTAAAAATAAATCTGAGGTAATCGATGAGTTATCTCCGCGGGAATTTGTAAGAACCCCCAGATTTTATCTGTTGTGGTTAGCACTTGCTTCGGTTATAGGAGGCGGTTTGACTGCTATTGGCCTTTTAACCGCATATGGTGAAATAGAGCTCCAGTTGGCTCCTGCCTTTGCTGCGCTGGCCGTTTCTTTTTATTCCCTGGCAAACGGATTGGGACGACCTGTTATGGGATGGATGGCTGATCGTTGGGGTTCAATTCGGGTAATGATCGGTGTCTATATTATCCAGAGTTCGGTATTTATTATGTTCCCCTGGGTGGCGACTAATTATCTGTTGCTGTTTGTTTGTTCACTTCTACTTGGCCTCGGTTATGCTACTACATTTGCTTTGTTTCCTGTAGTTGTGGCAAAGATATCAGGAACCAAAAATCTGGGAATGAATTATGGTCTTGTGTTTAGTGCATTTGGCCTGGGAGCTATAACCAGCTTGATAGGTTCCTGGCTTCTTGACCTCACTGGATCTTTTACCCCTGCATTTCTTCTCGCTGGATTTGCCACAGTGTTTGGCTTGATACTTTTATTGGTACTTCATATAAAGTTTGTGGTTAGGTAATTGGAATAGTAGAGACTGGATTATAGAATATCATGAAATTTAAAAACACGATAAGATCAGGGGTAGTGATTTTATTTAGTGTATATATGATATTTTTCATCATAAGGCACCAGTTTTTGTTGGTGTCTTTTGTTTTATAAATGCTTGATATATATAATTTTATATATTTGTTATAAAATTTAGGGCTATAAATTGGTATTAGAATAAGTAAATGATATAATCAATGAGGAAATTAAATTTAATTATTCTGTTCGTAATGAAGAGAGAAGCAATTTAAACTAATTTTATGTAAGCAGGTGAAAATAATGAATAAAACCGTAATTAAAAAATGGTTTGCCATATTGGCCGTAATCTTAATATTATTCTTGATCTCAAATTGGTTAATTCCGACAGCAGAATTTTCTCGGAGTGACGCTGCTGATGAAAAATATTTTAGAGGCAAGGTTTTGGAATTAGAAGAATTTCAAACTACGTCAGGATATAGTCAAGAGGCTCAGGTGGAAATTACAAGCGGTCCTTATACCGGAGAAGTAGTAGAGATTGAAAACAGCTATGAACCAGGGAACAGGTTTTTAGATGTGCGCCTGGAAGATGGATTGAGGGTAATATTGGTTTCTTTTCAGGAAAATGATCAGCGGGAGATCTATTTGCAGGATGTTGCTAGAGATAGGGGCTTATTATTAGCAGGAATTATTTTAATTTTGGCGCTGCTGCTGGTGGGTAGAATAAAAGGTCTGGAGACTTTATTTACTTTAATCATAACCGGTTTTGTTCTTATAAGAATTATGCTTCCTTTAATGCTTGCTGGCTGGTCGCCTATACCTGTAACAACGGTTAGTGCTATTGTAATTATCATCTTGATTTTAACTATTATTGGTGGATTAAATTTTAAAACTATGGCTGCTGTAATTGGAACTGGATCAGGAGTTATTGTAGCAGGTTCATTAGCTTATTTCATCGGGAAAATGTCTCATCTATCGGGATTAGGTACCCAGGAAGCTCAAATGTTGTCGATAGGCTTAGAAGGCCTGGATTTTAGAGGGTTATTATATGCAGGGATTATTATAGGTTCACTTGGAGCCATAACTGATGTAGGTATGTCAATTGCTTCAAGTGCAGCTCAAATTAAAAATGTTAATCCGCAAATAGAGTTTAAAAAGTTGTTAAGGCATTCTATGCAGGTTGGAAGAGATATTATGGGGACTATGGCTAATACTCTTATATTGGCCTATGTAGGAGGAGCGATTCCATTTTTGCTGCTGCTTTTATTAAATGAAATGTCATGGGTAAGAATAATCAACATGAATTATGTGGCCACCGAAATACTGAGTGGAGTGGCAGGTACTATTGGACTCATTGTATCCATCCCAATAACTGCTCTGGTGGCTAGTTTTCTTAATACTTAATTGTTTAATTTTTATATTTTAGCTTTTCAAATCGATCGATGTGTATGGTTTTGGCATCACCCGTTTATTTACTATTATATTTATTTTTATTAAGTTAAATAATTGCAGCTTTTAGTGTTAAATTTCAAGGAGGAATATATGAATTCACAGATGATCGCAAGCAAATTTAATT
>JBNJDR010000003.1:0-100076 GCA_051745085.1 Bacillota bacterium
AAAATTAGAGGCAATGCGAACGGCTAGTAAAAGACTAGCCAGACCAAAAGCCGCAGATAATCTTTACAATCTGGCTGTAGAACTTGCTAGGTAATTAAGGGGGTGAATAGATGGAAGGCTATTCTAATAAAAAAATTCATTTTATTGGAATTGGTGGTGTTTCAATGAGTGCAATTGCTAACCTTTTAATAGATAAAGGAGCTCAAGTGAGTGGGTCTGATTTAAAAGATGGAAATTATCTTGATGATTTAAGAAACAAAGGGGCTGAAATTTCACTGGGCCATTCTGATGATAATTTTGATTCTGTAGATATGGTAGTATATTCTTCAGCAATTCCGAATCAAAATCCAGAGCTACAAAAGGCTTTAAAAAATAATATACCGATTTTACAAAGAGCAGAAATGCTTGCTCAACTAACCCAGGCTTATAAGTTAATTGCTATTAGTGGAACACATGGGAAAACTACAACTACAGGGATGTTAGCTACTATATTTGTCATGAATGATTATGATCCTGCTGTAATGGTTGGAGGGAACCTTGATTTACTTTCTGGGAATTATCGCTGTGGAGAAGGCGAGTTTTTTATAACTGAAGCTGATGAGAGCGATGGGTCTTTGTTATTTTTTGAACCTTCAATTTCTGTTGTAACTAATATTGAAGCTGAGCACCTTGACCATTATGGTGACGAAAAAAATCTATTCTCTACCATGAAAGATTTTGTTCTCAAAGATTCAGTAGAATCTTCAATAATTTGTATTGATGACTTCGGCGTTAAAGAAAAATTATTGCCTTTATTAGCAAATAGTAAATATCAAAATGAGTCAAATGTTTTTATAACTTATGGTATAGAAACGGGAGATTATAAAGCCGATAAAATTAAGCAGGAGGCTTTTAAAACTACTTATAATCTGCTTTATAAGAATAATTATATTTCTGAAGTTGAGTTAAATGTTCCAGGAAAGCATAATGTTTTGAATTCACTGGCCGCAATAGCTGTAGCGAAAGCAGCCGGATTACAATGGGAGGAAATTATTACAAGTTTGAGGGGATTTAAAGGAGTAAAAAGAAGGTTCGAGTTAAAAGGTAAGGTTAAAGGAATTACCGTAATTGATGACTATGCTCATCATCCAGCTGAAATTCAGGCTGTGCTAGAAACTGCGAATAAAGTTAAAAGTGATAGAATAATTGTTGCATTTCAGCCTCATCGCTATACCCGGACAAGAGATTTATGGACAGAGTTTAAGCAGATTATTTCGGAGGCAGATGTTTTAATTATCAGCAGCATCTATAGTGCTGGGCAGGCACCTATAGAAGGAATCAATTCTAAAAATTTAGCTGCTGAAATTTCTAAAGAAAATCCAAATAAGCAAATTGAATTCGCCGAAAATATTGATGCAACTAGCATTATGCTATTAGAGATTGCCAGATCGGGCGATCTAATTATTACAGTGGGTGCAGGAGATATATTTAAAGCTGGGGAGCAGGTTATTGAATATCTATCAGGTGAGCAAAATGTATAAAAAATTTATAGCTATTATAGTTTTGTTTTTGGGGATTGGCTTTTTGCTTAGTTCACCTCTATTTTCAATATCCGAAGTAGTGATAAAAGGTTATGATAAAGAAGATTTAGAAATAGTTAATCTCACAGGGGAGAATATCTTTTTGGTCGAAGTTGAACCTATTTTAGAGAAATTAGAAGAAGATCCTTACGTTAAGTCTATCGAAGTCAAAAAATTTTTTCCGGATAAGATATCTTTTCAGATAAGTTATAACCGTCCTGTTGCGGCTCTTATTAATAATGAAGGTTATTTGGTTTTTAATAAATATAATGAGATTATAGCAGAAGGGTTAGATGATAATAGGTATAAAGTACCGGTTTTTTGCGATGTACCTTATCAATTTTCAGAAGAAGAATTGACTTTATCTTCACGTTCTCAAAAAATTCTAGACAACTTAGAAATATTACCGGATTCATTAAGGGAAGAAATTAGTGGAATTTCTTTTGAATCAATTGGAGTTAACTTTGATATGAGAGGGGATTATAAGGTTAGACTAGGCAGTACTGACCAACTTGAACAAAAATTTATTATCTTAAGTTCAGCTTGGGAGGAGGGTCTATTAAATCAAAAAGAAATCGAGTATTTTGATTTAACTGCTCCTGAAAGACCGGTTATTAAAAAAAATGATAATTAAAACTTCATATAAAAAGAGGATTTAACTATAATTATGTAGAATTGTATGAGATAGAGAGGAGGTTGAAGATTTGGCAACTAATAGAGTGATAACAGGTTTAGATGTGGGAACCAAAAAAATATGCGCTTTAATCGCTGAGGTAGATGAAGAAGATAATCTTGAGATTGTCGGCCTTGGGTTGGCCCAATCTAAAGGTTTAAGAAAAGGTATAGTTGTTGATATCGATAGAGCTGCCCAATCGATTGCTAATGCTGTGAAAAAAGCTGAAAGAATGGCAGGAATTGAAGTAGGTTCAGCTTTTGTTGGAATTGCTGGTTCTCATATAAGTTCAGAGAATAGTCATGGGGTTGTAGCTGTAACTGGAAGCGATAAAGAAGTTAAAAATTCTGATATTGAAAGGGTTATGGAAGCAGCTAGAGTGATACCTTTATCTCAGGAAGAAAGAATTATTCATGTAATACCTAGAGAATTTATAATAGATGGGACTAGAGGAATTAAACATCCTCAAGGGATGTCAGGGGTGAGACTCGAAGTGGAAACCCATATCGTGAAAGGTTCTACTACCTCAATAAGTAATTTAGTTAAAAGTGTTGAGAAAGCTGGCTTAGAAGTTAATGAGCTTGTATTAGATCAGCTTGCTTCCAGTTATTCAGTATTATCTCCAGATGAAAAGGAATTAGGGGTATCTTTAGTAGATATTGGTGGAGGGACCACTGATTTTATAGTTTTTCATGAAGGGAATATATGCTATACATCGGTTCTTCCTGTGGGGGGAAATCATGTTAGCAATGATATTGCAGTTGGTTTGCGCACGCCGGTATCAGAAGCAGAAAATCTTAAGATACTAAAGGGTGCAGCCAGTTGTAAAAAAATTAATAAGGAAGAAAAAATTGAGGTATTAAAAGCAAGTGGGGATGGCAAAAAAACAATTCCTCGCCAATATTTATGCGAGGTTATCGAGCCAAGAATGGAGGAAGTTTTTGGTCTGATAAGGAAAGAAATTAATAAGACTGGCAGTCGTGATTTAACACCTGCGGGTTTAGTTATAACCGGGGGTGCTTCCATGTTAGAGGGCACGTGTGAACTAGCTTCTAGCATAACAGGTTTACCAGTCAGATTGGGCAAGCCGGACTATATTAGTGGTTTTTCTGATATTGTAGATAATCCAGTTTACATAAACAAGGATGGGAAAATACCTGCACCGATATTTGCAACTGGAGTCGGTCTTATCCTTTATGCGCTGGATGTTGGAGCCATAGAGCCTAATTCAGGAGCCAGAAGAACTAAAAGGAAAAACAAAGAGATTGTAAATTCATTTTTTAGTAAGTTAAAAAGTTTTTTTGATGACTTTTTTTAAAAGTATTTTTATAATTGAGAGGAGGTATATTTAGTGTTTGATATAGGAACTGAAATGGAAAAGTTTGCAAATATAAAAGTTGTAGGTGTTGGCGGGGGCGGAAATAATGCTGTAAATCGGATGATTGATGAAGGATTAGAGGGTGTTGAATTTATTGCTATTAACACTGATGCTCAAGTTTTAATGTCTTCCAATGCCGGGGTTACCATTAGAATTGGTGAAAAATTAACTCGAGGTCTTGGAGCTGGAGCGGATCCTCAGGTCGGTAAAGAGGCAGCTGAAGAGAGCAAAGATGAAATAGCTGATGCTGTTTCAGGTGCAGATATGGTATTTATCACAGCTGGTATGGGTGGCGGCACCGGGACTGGTGCAGCCCCTGTAGTTGCTCAAGCAGCTAAAGACCAGGGCGCACTTACTGTAGGTGTAGTAACCAAGCCATTTACCGTGGAAGGCACAAAGAGAATGAGTAATGCTCAAGATGGCATCAAAGATTTGCAGGATAATGTAGATACGTTAATTATAATTCCAAATGATCGTCTTTTAGAAGTTGCAGAAAAGAAAACAAGCTTAATTGACGCCTTTAAAATAGCCGACGATGTTCTTCGCCAGGGTGTTCAGGGAATATCTGATTTAATCACTATTACTGGTATTATCAATCTTGATTTTGGTGATGTTAAGACTATAATGACCGATGCTGGTTCCGCTTTAATGGGTATAGGCACAGCTAGAGGCGAGAATAGGGCAGAAGAAGCGGCTCGTCAAGCTATAGATTCACCTCTTTTAGAAGCTTCGGTTAATGGCGCTAAAGGTGTATTGATTAATATAACCGGAGGCAATAATTTAGGGATTCATGAGGCTTATGAGGCGGCTAAGATAGTTAAAGAGGTTTCTGATCCTGATGCTAATATAATTTTAGGAGCAGTAATTGATCAAGATTTAGATGAAGATGTTATGGTTACTGTTATTGCAACGGGATTTGCTCAAGAAACTGAAACAAAAGAAATTTCGGATCAATCTGCTGATGAATTTAGTAAAGAAATTGATCTAGAAACAGTTGGTGGCGATGATGAATTGGATATACCGGCTTTCTTAAGAAAGAAAAATTAATTTGGCGATATCAGATTTGGTTGAGGTGATTAGATGAAATGCCCATTCTGTTCGAATTCAGATAGCAGAGTGATTGATTCAAGAACAACTGAAAATAATACAACGATTCGACGAAGAAGAGAATGTCTGAAATGCGGAAAACGTTTTACCACTTACGAACGATATGAAGAATTACCATTAATGGTAAGAAAAAAAGATGGAACCAGGGAACTTTTCGCTGCAGATAAAATTTTATCTGGATTGTATAAGGCTTGTGAGAAAAGGCCTGTTTCTGCAGAACAATTGAATTTACTGGTACAAGAAGTAAAAAATGATCTGCAAAATAGGATGGACGAAGAGATAACCAGTGAAGATATTGGTAAATTAGTTATGAAAAAACTAAAAGATTTAGATCAGGTAGCGTATGTAAGATTTGCTTCAGTATATAGACAGTTTAAAGATGTTGAAACATTTAAAAATGAGTTAGATAAATTATTAAAAGAAGATTAGGAGGAGATGTCATTTGTTTGTAGTTAAATCCATAAAAAACATTCGATATCTCCAGTTTTCAAAATTTCCTATAAATTTATTATTTACCTTAAAAGATGAAACAAAGAATATGCCTTCTCAAACCAGTAAGAAAGAATTGTATCAATATTATAACATTGATGAAAAGAATATTGTTCAATTACATCAAGTCCATAGTAATAGAGTATTTCATTTAGGTAATGTCAAAAAGTATCAAGAGATTGAACCATTAAAAGCTGATGCGATTATTTCTATAAACAGTAAAGTGATCTTAAAAACTATTCATGCAGATTGCTTACCAATCTATTTTTACAATCCTAAAAAAAGTATTCTGGGCTTAGCTCATGCAGGCTGGCAGGGTACTTTAAATAAAATCGTTGCCAAAGTAATTCATGAGATGGAGTTTTATTATGAAGCTAAGGCAGAGACCACTTATGTAGTAATTGGCCCTGGCATTGATGGTAATAATTATCAAGTAAGCAAAGATTTATATTCTAGCTTTAATTATTCCTGGTCAGGAGAACTCGATTTTTTCAAGAAAGATACCACTAGCAAAGATAAGTATTTTCTGGATTTAAAACAAGCTAATAAACAATTACTCCTGGCAAATGATATAAAAGCTGAAAACATTTTCATTAGTGATTATTCTACCTATTTAGATGATGATTTATTTCATTCTTATCGACGAGAAGGCGATAAAGCTGGTAGGATGACAGCTCTTCTCTTTTGGCCTCGGAGGGAAATGTGATGGGTAAGAGAAGGAAATTTATTATATTCATCATTTTTCTCTTTGTTTTGGCATTCAGCATTGGTTACTGGAATAGTCATCAACCTAATTTGGAAACAGCACTTTATGGAGAGGTAATTGATAGCTTTAACTCTGAAGCTGTAATTATTAGGGAAGAGAGGATTTATTCCAGTTCTTATTCTGGTGTGGTGCAGCTTGAAGTTCCAGAAGGAGAAAAGGTGAGTTATGGCCAAAAAGTGATAACTGTGACTAACGAGGAAGAAGATTTTGCTGTTTATACCAATGCAACCGGAGTTATAAGTTATGGCTATGACGGGTTAGAGTCAGATTTGGACCCTACAAATCTTTCAAATATTCAAAGTGATATGCTTTCTGAGATTAAGTCGGATTATAATTTTTTAGTTAAAGGCAAACAAGTGGGGGAAAAAGATCCTTTGTTTAGATTGGTAAAGAACCAAAAAGTTTATTTTGCCTTTGTTGTTAAATCGGAAGAACTAACTAGATATCAAATTGGTGAACATGTTTTTATTGAAGAACCCAATAGAGAAAGTGAAATTGTTCAAGGACAGATAACTGGTCTTAATAAAAGTGTTGATGAGCAAGGTATAATCATAGTAAAAATAAATGCTTTTAAAAATGAATGGTTAAATAGACGAAAAGTAAAAGCAAGTTTAATCAAAAATATCTTTAGAGGGATCATAATTTCTCGAGAAGCTGTTTTTAATAGTGCTCAAGGGAGAGGAATTTTGATTCAAAATCAAAGTGGTAATTATATTTTTCATCCTATAATTATAGAGGGTGGGAACGAAGAAAAAGTTGTTGTGACCGGGTTGAACTTAGGGGATAGAATTGTAAAAAATCCTGAAGTACTCAATTATGGCAGAGGTGGTTGAATTGGCTGAAAATAGCAAGCAGATCAATAAAGAACAACTAATAAAACGATACCAGGAGGTAAAAAATAAAATAATAGAATCTGCTCAAAAAAGCGGAAGAAGTTTAGAAAATATTAAGTTGATTGGAGTCGGGAAAAACCATTCTATTGAAAAAATTAATTTTGTTAGAAAGCTTGGTTTAGAAGGTTGTGGTGAAAGCAGGGTTCAAGAATTGCTGGATAAAGAAGAACAACAACCGAGAGAAATTGATTGGCATTTTATTGGCCATCTTCAAAGGAATAAAGTTAAATATTTAGCCAGATTGAATAATTGTAAGATGATCCATTCTCTCGATAGTTTAAGATTAGCAAAAGAAATTAATAAAAGAGCTAGAAAAAATCAGAGGAATATGTCGGTTTTAGTACAAATCAATATAGCAGAAGATAAAAGCAAGTATGGTTTTAAAACTAAAGAGATTCATGAATTAATGCCTAAATTAGATAAACTAAACCGTTTAAATATCAAAGGTCTTATGACTATATTACCATACTTTGATGATCCAGAAAAAGCTCGACCATATTTTAAAGAGTTAAGACAGATAAAGGATAATCTGAATAAAGCCGGTTATGACAAACTGACTGAATTATCTATGGGGATGACTGCTGATTATGAAGTTGCTGTAGAAGAAGGAGCTACTTACTTGAGAATCGGAAGAGGGTTATTTGGAGAACGATATTCATAATAATTAAAAGTAGGTGAGATAAAAATGAGTGAACAAAGTGTCTGGAAACAAATAATAGGATTCTTTGGCTTTACTGACGATGAACAGTTGGATGATTATGATGAATATACCGAAGAAGCAATAGCTGAAAACCCAGATAAAATCAACTCTGCTAATGGAAAAAAAGAAGATAAACGTGTGATAAAGCTAAGCAGAACTAGAGATGTTAAAATGGTAGTTCACAGTCCAGAATCTTTCGATGATGTAAGAGAAATTGTAGATGATTTAAAAAATTCTCGGGCAGTAATTTTAAATTTAGAAGAAAGAGATAGAGTTTTGGCAAGAAGATTCATTGATTTTTTAAGCGGCTCTGTATATGCTTTAAATGGAAGTACTCAAAAAATAGGTACAGGGGTATTTATATTTACTCCTCCTGGTATTGATGTAGATGCTAGAGCGATAGAGAATGCTATCAAAAATGAATTTGCAACTGAATAAAAGAACGGAGGTAGAGTTATTTTGTTGATTTTGAGGGCTATTGACACATTTTTTAATATATTATACATGTTAATATTAGTAAGAGTATTATTATCCTGGTTTGGTCAGGGTATTCAATATAATTCAAGTTTTAGAGGAGCAATTAATTTTGTTTATGGGGTTACTGAACCGATTTTAAAACCTATTAGAGAGCTTTTGCCTACATCAGGAATGGGGATTGATTTTTCTCCCATTGTAGCATTCTTTTTATTGAGAATTGCTAGAAGTATTTTAATGAGTTTGTTTTCTACGATGATATTTTAGGCGAGGAGCAAAATATATATGAAACAAAATAAAGAAATCTTATCCTTTATTAATGACCAGGAGGATATAGACTTAGGTCAGAGAATACTAGACATAGCTGAAAGAGTGAAAATGCGCAAGCAGTTAGAAGCAACAGAATTTTTAAATCCCCATCAACTTAATTTGGCTAAAGATATATTAAACCAATTAGCTGAGATTAATTTTAAAGCTGATGGAGGATATAAAAATGCAGAGCGAAAACGGATAGCAATTTTTCCTGATTATCTTTTTCCTGATCATCAAGATGTTCCACTGACTTTTTATAAAGTTCTTGGCAACTTTAATTATATTAATATTTCTCACAGTGATTTTCTTGGTGCAATTATGGGGTTAGGGATAAAACGAGGTATGTTAGGAGATATAATCCTCATCGAGGATTATGCTCAAATAATCGTAGCTCCTGAAATTAAAAAAGAAATTGAGTTGAACTTAACATCTGTAAGTGAAGTTCCTGTCGAAGTTGAAGAAATAGATACTTCTGATATCAAAGTTAGACCTGAAAATAAGAAAGAAATATTAGCTACCGTGGCTTCATTAAGATTAGATGCTGTATTAAGTGCTGGATTTGGTGAGTCTCGTAGTAAAAGTAACAGGGCTATAACTAGTGGTAAAGTTAAATTAAACTGGAAAAAAGAAGAAAATCCGGCAGCTGAAGTTGAGATTGGCGACATTATTTCTTTGCAAGGAAGAGGGCGACTTTTTGTTGCTGAAGATAGAGGCAGATCAAATAGAGATAGAATCAAATTGAAGTTAGAACGAATAACTTAGTGGGGGGCTGGAAAAGCATGAAATTTTCACCGCTAGATATATATAACAAAGAATTTAAAAAATCTGCATTTGGTTATAACTCTGGAGAAGTTGATGAATTTTTAGATGAAGTTGGGCTTGCTTATGAAAGACTGTTAAAAGATTATAGCTCTTTAGAAGATGAAAAAGAACGCCTAGAAGAAAAACTAGAAAATTATCGAGAAATACAGGAAAAATTAGAAGATACTTTAGATAGTGTCCAAAATACAGTTAGAGAGCAAACCAATCAAGCAAAAAAAGAAGCAGATAATATAATTAATAAGGCTGAATTAGAAGCAGAAAAAATAAAACAAAGAGCTAGAAATGAAATTCAAAATGAAAGACATCGCTTAGAAAATTTAAAAGAGCAGAAAGAGCTATTTAGAATTAGGTTTAAATCATTATTAGAAAATTAT
Source organism: Bacillota bacterium (assembly GCA_051745085.1). Classification (GTDB taxonomy): domain Bacteria; phylum Bacillota; class Halanaerobiia; order Halanaerobiales; family Halarsenatibacteraceae; genus Halonatronomonas. Next base: position 9,548 of record JBNJDR010000003.1, read on the forward strand.
CTTCAGCTTATAGATAACGATTCAACTAATAAAATAGGTTTATCAAGAGAAGAACTTCATGATTTAATCGAAGACGATAATGATAATAAGCTAAAAGATCAGATTAATGAAGATAAAATTGAAAATGTCGAATCAGAGCAAACTGAGACCACTTCTCAGATGGATTTTGAGGAAAAACCAGCTAGAAATATTGATTTGGATGATACGAGAGTTAATGAGTAAGTAATTATGAAAAAAATTATTACCGAAAGTATAGTTAGAGAAAGCCTAAATAATTCCAAGTCTAAATATAAATATGGGAAAGTGGCCAGTTATATACCTGCTTTAGCTGAAGCGAAAGAAGATGAAGCTGCTGCTGTGGCTGTTACACCTAAGGGCAAAGTATATAGAGTAGGAGACTGGCAGGTTGGTTTTACCATTCAAAGCATATCTAAACCCTTAACTCTTGCACTAGCTATTCTCGATCTTGGTAGAGATGAAGTTTTTGCTAAAGTGGGGGTAGAACCTACCGGCGAAGAGTTTAATTCTATTAGTAAATTAATAGGGCATCCTAAACCCTATAATCCTATGGTTAATGCAGGTGCTATAACTATAACTTCTTTAATTAAAGGTAAAAATTTAGAAGAAAAGTTCACAAGAATATTGAACTTTTATCGGAAGATTTGTTGTAATCCAAAGTTAGAGATAGATGAAGAGGTATTTTTATCAGAACAGCGAACCGGCCATAGGAATAGATCTTTAGCTTATTTTTTGAAAGATAATCGAATTATAGAGGGTAAAGTTGAAGATATATTGGATTTATATTTTTTACAGTGTTCTGTTAAGGTAAATACAGAAGATATTGCTCGAGCGGCATCAGTATTAGCATATGAGGGAGTTGATCCTTGCTCGGGAGATAGAATTATATCGGGAGATTTGGCTAAAATTATTCGTTCCATTATGTTCACTTGTGGTATGTATGAAAAATCAGGTGAATTTGCTATTGAAGTTGGAATACCTGCTAAGAGTGGTGTGGGGGGGGGCATCATGGCACCTGCGAAAAATTTACTAGGGTTAGGCGTATATGGTCCAGCTCTTGACAATACTGGAACTAGCGTCGTAGGGATGAATATATTAAAGGATTTATCCCTAAAATTAAATTTACATATGCTGTAAGGCGGAGTTGATATTGATGTTGAGAAAAGTTAGGATTGCTGTGATTTTGATTGGAATAATAGTTTTTCTTTCTGGATGCAGCCAGGTAAGCAGGGAAACAATAATTAACAATTCTCAATCGTTTACAAACGATAATATATCGTCTAATTTGCTTGATGATATTGCTGATAAAGATTCAATTGTAGTGGGGCAATTTCATGGTCTTAAAGAACATCAAGAATTTTTAGCTAATTTAGTAATTAAAAGCCATCAAGAAATAGGCCTAAAGCAGGTAATGGTTGAAAGTCCGCATGCTTTTAGTTGGATATTTAACGGTTATGGTCAAGGAGAATTAGATAATGATCTTTTTGTTCAAGAAATTATATATAAGTGGCCAGTATTTTTAAATAGAATTCGAGAGTATAATTTATCTCAAGAATCCGAGAATAGAATTGCAGTAAGAACAGGTGATGCTAATTTCCATCAGGATCAATTTATTAGTTCAATCCAATATCTGCGCCAACATCTACCTGAACGTGATACTATAAATAGATTATTAAATAATATTATTACTGCTGAAGATAGAGAAGATGTTTTAGAAGAATTTAAAGAACATTTAACTGTTGATAAAGCTAATTATAGAGATTATTGGGGGCCGGGATGGAATAAAACATTAATTGAAATGATCGAAATTGAATTAACCAGTCTGGAGATAAGAAATTTATGGAATGATAATTATCCTGATGCTCATAATATGCGAGAAAATATTTTAAAAGATATTGCCGAAAAGCAATTAACAGAAAGAGGTCAGACAATATTTAATTTCAGTTTCTATCATGCCCAAAAACAACATCAGATAGGAACACGTAAAGAATGGCTTGCAGGATTTTTAGAAAAAAATTACTCTCATTATAGCCTTTTAGCGGTTCCCATTTCAGGAGAGATTAAAGATGAAAATGGTGGCTATAAAGAAGTAGATCTTTTAACAGGTAATAATAGGGGAGAATTATTTAGAAGAACTGCAGAGATTGTTGGTTCAGATTCCAATATTTATTTAAGTCTTGCAGACCCTGAATTTCAAAAAGGTAAGGCATTAATGGATCTTCACTTTCAAAAAATAGAAGGGATACCAAATGAAATTTTTGACGGTATAATATTATTTCCTGAAGTAACCTTATTAAAATAGGAAGAGGGGGTTTGGATAACGATGGCTTCTAAAGAGGAATATGTTAAGATTTTAGATTTAGAAAATGAGTTTGAAGCTGGAATTATTAGGTCAGAGTTGGATAAAAGAAACATACCTTTTGTAATTGAGAGTTTTAATGATATTAGCTTTAATGGTGTTTACCAATTCCAGCACGGTTGGGGTGTTTTAAAAGCCCCAGAAGAATATTCTCAGAAAATATTAGAAATTCACAAAGATTTAAGTGAAAATGAAGAATAAGTATTCAGCTTTTTTATTTAATTCAGGTTTTTTCCTTATGCTATTATTGATAGATCAGATGAGTAAGTATTATATAATCAATAATTTTGCTCCTGGCCAGACAAATGCAATAATTAAAGGTATCTTTCATTTTACTTATATTAAAAACCCTGGTCTAGCCTTAGGGATATTTTCTGGTAAGTTCGGTCTTATTTTAGGATTACAGGCCTTAGTTTTGGTAGTTTTATATATAATAAAAAAACTATATTTTAGTTCAAATATCATTATCAATTTTTCTTTTATATTGATTTATAGTGGAGCTGTTGGAAATATTATTGACAGGTTGGTCCATGGTTTTGTAGTTGATTTTATTGATATTCAAGTTTGGCCAGTATTCAATCTTGCCGATTCATATATCGTTGTAGGAGTTATTGCCTTAATTTTATATTTGTATATTTATGAGGATGAGTAGTAAATAGGAGTGGTTATATTTGCAGGAAGAAATTAAGCTTGAAGTTGATGAAAACAATATTCGAGTAGATAAGTATCTTGCTGATAAATTAAAATATTCTCGGAGCTATATTCAAAAACTTATAGATAAAAATTTGATACTAATAAATAAACAACCTGTTGAAAAGGCTGCTCATACTTTGAAAATAGGTCAAAAAATTAAAGTTATCGTTCCTGAACCAGAACCTTCTGAGATTGAACCCCAGGAGCTTGACTTTTCTATTATTTATGAGGACGATGTAATGGCTATCATTAATAAGCCTTCTGGTATTCCCGTTCATCCTGCTCCATCTTATGATGGCCCAACTCTTGTTAGTGGTCTTTTATATCGTTTGAACAATTTATCAGGTATAGGGGGCAAAAAACGTCCTGGGATAGTACATAGGTTAGATAAGGATACTTCAGGTTTACTGGTGGTGGCTAAAAATAATCAAGCTCACCGTAGTTTATCCCGGCAATTTAAAGAACGAGAAGTACATAAAGTATACAGGGCTATAATAAAAGGAACTCCTGAACATTCTCGAGCTAAGATTGAAGCTCCTATAGGTCGAGATCCAAAAGATCGTAAAAAAATGGCAGTTGTTAAGCATAATAGTAAACAGGCGATATCAATTTATAAAGTCATTGATAAATATAAAGGATATTCTCAAGTAGAAGTCGAAATTCTTACTGGTCGCACGCATCAGATTAGAGCTCATTTCGAATTTATTGGTCATCCTGTAATAGGCGATGATAAATATGGGGGTAAAGTAAACTTATCCATTCAAATTTCGAGACAAATGCTACATGCTTATCGGCTTAATATTATTCATCCAGTGGAGAATAATAGGATGGATTTCACTGCAGAATTACCTGAGGATTATAAAAAAGTAGTTGATTATCTAGAAAAAATTTGACTTTTATAAAATTCTAAGCTATAATGATTAAGATAAAAATAAATAGTGTCCCTTTAAATTGGCTCCGTGAGGCTGATAAGGGTATTTAATATTTTGACCAGTTATATGGATAAACTGAGTCAGATATGCCTTCTATCAGCCTTCTAAATCAGAAGGCTTTTTATATTTCAAGGAGGTAAAAAAATGAAAATTAGCTTACAAGAAAATGTGAAAGACTTACAGGAAAAAGGATTATTTAATCATCGGTTTTTGATCTTAGCAGTGCAGCATTTATTTGCGATGTTTGGCGCTACAATTTTAGTGCCAGCTTTAACTGGTTTAAATCCTTCAATAGCTCTTTTTACATCTGGTTTAGGAACTTTACTATTTCATGTGATAACTCAAGGGAAAGTTCCAGCATATTTAGGTTCTTCATTTGCTTTTATTGCTCCTATTATTGCAGCAAGCGATAGCTTTGGTCCAGGTGGAGCTATGCTGGGAATAGTAGTTGTGGGTATAATTTATATTATAATAGCTGCTATAGTTAAAGTAGTAGGAGTAGAGTTTATTAGTAGACTCTTACCTCCAGTAGTAGTAGGTCCAGTTATTATCACGATTGGGTTAGGGCTTGCTCCTGTTGCAAAAGATATGGCTGAAGAACATATATTAACTGCGTTTATAACTTTAGCACTAACAGTGTTTTTAACCTTAAAAGGCAAAGGTATCTTAAAGATAATTCCAATTTTTGTAGGAATAATTGGGGGTTATATCTTTGCTTTTAGTATTGGTTTGGTTGATTTGACTCCGGTCCAGGAAGCAGCCTGGCTTAGTTTGCCGCAATTTACAATGCCAACATTTACAGGTAATTTTGGAGCCATCACACTTCTTGCTCCAATAGCTTTAGTTACTGTGGTAGAGCACTTAGGTGACGTTTTGGCCTTAGGGAAAACGGTTGGGCGGGATTATATTGAAGAACCTGGTCTCCACAGAACATTATTAGGAGACGGTATAGCCACCATGTTAGCGGGTTTCTTTGGGGGACCACCCAATACCACTTATGGTGAAAATATCGGGGTACTTGCTCTCACAGGAGTTCATAATCCTATAATTATTCAAGGGGCTGCCGGATTGGTATTAACTATCAGCTTTATTGGAAAGTTTGGAGCAGTTATTCAGACTATACCAGCAGCTGTTATGGGAGGTATCGTTTTCCTCTTATTCGGAATGATAGCTTCAGTAGGTTTAAGAACATTATTAGAGAATGAAGTTGATTTACAAAATAAAAGAAATTTAATAATAATTTCTGTAGTCCTTGTAGCTGGTCTAAGTAATTTAACAATAGCTCCTGCGGGCATGGAATTTAGCGGGATGGGCTTAGCAGCACTGGTTGGTATTATCCTAAATCTTGTTCTCCCTCAGGATAGTTTTAATAAAGAAGTTGCGGCGAAAGTGAATTCAAATGATAAAAAAATAAAAAATAAAGTAGGTCTGGAAAATAATTAAATGTTAATTAGACTTATAATTCGCCTGGTAGATTATTAATCTGCCAGGTCTTTTTTATTTAAATGCAGGTCTAAAGGCTTGATATCTAGAATATAATGTATGAAGTAAAAGATGCAAAGTAGAAGGGGGTAAATTAGTTGGAAAAGAAATTAAAAGACTTGATTGATTATGCTTTAGACCAGGGTGTTGACTATGTTGATGTAAGATATATTGATAGAAGAGACCAAATTATTAAGACAGAAGATAATAGGCTGCAGGATTTTGAAGATAGCACAGAAACAGGTGCAGGGATTAGAGTGTTAGTAGATGGGGCTCAAGGCTTTGCTGCTACTTCTGATTTAGACCAGCTGGAGCAAACGGTTTTAAAAGCAATATCTGTAGCCCAGGCAAGCAAAAAAGTGAATAATAAATCAGTAAAATTTGCTGAAAAAGAAGTTATAGATGATAGTTATGCTACTCATATTGAGGAAGATCCTTTTTCAGTGCCTGTACAGAAAAAGATTGATCTTCTCTTACAAGCCGAAAAGAAGATGAAGGAGACTGAAGAATTATTTCAGACTAGTGGATCCCTGTCATTTCGGCAGGAAAAAAAGATTTATACAGATTCTGAAGGAAGTTATCTAGTTCAGAAATTTTATGAGTCTGGAGGGGGAATTACTGCTAAAGCTATTGGTGATGGAGAACTCCAGATAAGGAGCTATCCCTGCGCATTTGGAGGGAATTATAGCAAAGCAGGTTATGAATTCATAAGAGAAATGGACTTGGTAAACCAGGCTAAAAAAATAGCAGAAGAAGTGGTGACAGTTAGCAAAGCAGAGGAAATACCTGCCGGGGAATATGATTTAGTTATAGATAGTTCTCAAATGACTTTGCAAATTCATGAAAGTATCGGTCATCCTATTGAATTAGATAGAATTTTTGGGGCTGAAGCTGCTTTTGCTGGGACTAGTTTTTTAGATCCAGAGATGCTTGATGAATTTCAATATGCATCTAACCAGGTAAATGTGGTTGCTGATGCTACCAAAGCAGGATGCCTGGGGACTTTTGCTTATGATGACGAAGGGGTGCCAGCTCAAAGAGTAGAAATTATAAAAGATGGTATCTTAAAAAACTTTTTAACTTCTCGAGACACCGCTTATAAATTGGGTGAGAAATCGGGTGGAGCAGCACTTGCAGATAATTGGGATAAACTTCCTATTATTAGGATGACTAATATAAATCTTTTACCTGGCGAGCATAGTCTGGATGAATTAATATCTGAGGTGGATTATGGTTTTTATTTAAAGAATAATCGAAGTTGGAGTATTGATGATCTAAGATTAAACTTTCAATTTGGTTGTGAAATAGCTTATGAAATTAAAAACGGAGAATTGACAGGAAAAGTATTTAAGAATCCAGTTTATTCTGGCAGCACACCAGAATTTTGGAATAGTTGTGATGGTATAGCCAATCAGGATCACTGGAAATCTTATGGTGTCCCTAATTGTGGAAAAGGTGAGCCCATGCAAATTGGCCATGTAGGTCATGGTTCAGCCCCAGCAAGATTCCGTCAGGTACAGGTAGGAGTTGATGAATAATGTTAAATAAAAGTGCAGCATATATGGTGATAGATAGAATTTTAAGTACAGCTGGAAGTATAGATATGCAAGTTACTCTAAAGGGAAGTAATAGTGGCTTGACTCGCTTTGCTTCTTCAGAAATTCATCAAAATGTAACCAGTGAAAATTTAGAAGCAGAATTATTATTAAAAAAAGATAAGAAAGAGGTTAAAGTTACCACAAATAAATTTTCCAGTACTAATTTACGCAATATAATCCAGAAAGCAATTGAATTATTACAGTCTATTCCAGAGAGAAATAGTTCTCTGACTTTTATTGATAAGCCTTCTGATATAAGCCATGAAAACGATTATTCTGACCTGGCCGAGGAATTTAATATTAAACGGCGAGCCGAAAGGATCGGGGAGGGGATAAGGAAAATTAGTCCTGATCTGAATGTTGCAGGCAGTTTGGCTTTAAACCAGGGATTTATTGCGATTGGAAATACTAATAATATCACTAGATATGTACGAACTGATAAAGTTGAATTTTCTACAGTTGTAACCGAAAAAAGTGGTAGTACTGGTTATGCAGCCAGAATCTCCGATAATTTAAGAGATTTAGATATTGATAATGCTTTTAAAAAAGCTGCTAATAAAGCTGTTTCAGGGAGAAATCCTAAAGAAGTAAAGCCAGGAGTGTATACGGTAATTTTAGAACCAGCTGCAGTTGGTAACATAATTAGTTATTTAGCTTATATAGGATTTAGTGGTCGTTCTGTGCAGGAAGGGATGAGCTTTTTAACTGATAGATTAGGAGAACAAGTTTTTGGTGAAAATATTACAATTAGAGATGATTGTAATAATGCCGATACTATGGATTTACCTTTTGATCTAGAAGGAGCAAAAAGACAACCACTTGATATAATAATTAATGGAGTTGCCCGCGATCTTGCTTATGATATTAGAAGTGCTCAAAAGGATGATCGAGAAACTACAGGACATTCTGTTGGTCAACCAGAAGTAGGAGGATTTCCGCTACATTTGGTGATGGAACCGGGAAGTAATAGTCTTGATAAAATGCTTGTTGAGGCCGAAGATGCTATCCATATTACCAAATTTCATTATGTCAATGTAGTTAATCCAAGAAAAGCAGTATTAACAGGTCTGACAAAAGACGGTACTTTTATAATTAATAAAGATAATCGCACTCCGATTAAGAATATGCGTTTTACTCAAAGTATGCTTGAAAGTTTAAATAAAGTATCATCCATTAGTAAGGAACGAGAAAAAGTAGCAGGGTTTAACGGTTTTATGTATCTGCCAGCTTTGAAAATAGAAGACTTTAAATTTACAGGTATAAGCAAATAGGAGGTTATTAATAATGGATTTTTCAAAATTGGTTTTTAAAAGAAGAAGCAAAAGAAGCTATACAGATAAAATGGTAGAGGCGGAAAAAATAGAAAAACTCTTAAGGGCAGCGATGGCTGCACCTTCTGCTGGGAATGAACAACCATGGCATTTTATAATCTGCAAAGATAGAGATAAATTGAAAAGAATAACTGAGTATCATGGATATGCCTCTATGCTTAATGAAGCTCCTCTAGCTATAGTGGTGACAGCTGATTTGAACTTGAATAAGTATGAAGGTTTTTGGGTGCAGGACTGTGCAGCTGCTGTACAGAACTTGTTGTTGATGGCTGAAAATTTGGATTTAGGGGCTTGTTGGCTTGGAGTTTATCCAGATGAAATGAGAGTAAAAAATACTAAAGATTTGTTTGAATTACCTGAGTCAGTTCAACCATTAGCAATTATTTCTGTGGGGTATCCTGCCAGAGAAAGCAAAGTCTTAGATCGCTATAAACCTGAGCGGGTTCACCAGGAAGTCTGGGAGTAGGGAGGAAAGATGATATTAGGAATTGATATTGGGGGAAGTACTACTGATATTGTTGGCTTTAAAGAGAGGAAATTAGCTGGAAATTTAACGGTTGAAGCAAGTGATCCACTTACATCAGCTACGGGGGCTTTAGGAAGTTTTTTAGAAAAACAGGATCTTGATTTATCAGATATAGATAAGATTGCTGTTACCGGGGTTGGCTCTTCTTATGTTAAAAGAGATTTATTTGGGATTCAGACCATTAAGATTCCTGAATTTGAAGCGATCGGTTCTGGTGGCGCCTATTTAACCAGTGTGAAAAGAGCAGTTATTGTAAGTATGGGGACAGGAACTGCTATTGTATTTAATGATTACGGTGAGATAAATCATATGGGTGGTACAGGTGTCGGAGGAGGAACAATTGTCGGCTTAGGCAAAGCAGTATTAAACAACTCTGAATATAAAGAGATAGTTGAACTAGCTAGGACTGGTTCGTTAGATCAGGTGGATTTATTTATTAAAGATATATCTCTGGAACAAATAGGAGATTTAAAGCCTGATGTTACGGCTTCTAATTTTGGGAATGCTAATAATAAAACTACCAAAGAAGATTATGCTTTAGGTATTATAAATTTAGTTTTTCAGACTGTAGGAATGTTGGCTGTTTTTGCTGCTCAAACTAGGGACTGCCAGGATATAGTAATAACCGGGAAATTGGCTGGAATGAAATCCGGTCAGAAAGTGTTGACAAAATTAAAAGAAAACAAGTTATTTCCTGTTAATTTTTATTACCCCAAGCAAGCGGAGTATTCCACGGCAATAGGTGCAGCTATTTCCAGCCAGAAACAGCTTTAATTTAATTTCAATTTATAATGATAATAAGAATATAGAAAGTAAGGTGGTAGATATGAAAAGAATTAACAGGGACCAGGTGATATATTCATTTACTCAAAAAAATCAGCCGGTAGCCAGAGTTGAAGCCGGGGAAAGCTTCACTCTTAAAACATGGGACTGTTTCAAAGGTCAGTTGAAGTCAAACAATGATGAAATTTCGGCAATGGATTGGAATAAGATAAATCCTGCCACAGGACCTATATATATTGCAGGGGCTCAAACAGGAGATATTCTCAAAATTACAATTGAATCGATAAAATTAAATAGTCCGGCTGTTATGATTGCAGCCCCAGAAGAAGGTGTATTAGGACATCTAATTGAAAAATCAGTTACTAAAATACTCCCGTTAGAGTCTGGTCAGGTGGTTTTTTCAGACCATCATCGCTTTGATCTTAAACCAATGGTAGGTGTTTTAGGGGTGGCGCCTGAAGCAGGCGAGGACATTTCTACAGGTATTCCGGGTATTCACGGGGGCAACATGGATTGTGCCTTATTAGGCCCAGGAGCGGTATTATATCTACCTGTGAACATTGAAGGAGCTTTGTTAGCAGCAGGGGATATGCATGCGTTAATGGGAGATGGTGAAATCGTGGTTTGTGCGGCAGAAGCTGGAGGAGAAATTCAGTTAAAAGCTGAGATTATTAAAGAAGTTAAATATCCACTGCCTTTAATTGAGACAGAAGAATTTTTAGCTACAGTTTCTTCTAAAAAAACAGTGGATGAAGCGATAGAATCTGCCACAGAGATGATGGCCAATTTTCTCACTGATAATTATAATTATACTTTAACAGAAGCGGGTATGCTTATGAGTCTGGTTGGTAACGCAGAAATATGTCAGGTTGTCGATCCTTTAAAAACAGCGAGATTCACTATTAAAAAAAGTGATTTTAACCTAAAACAAAACGCCAGGAGTTAATCCTGGCGCCAGATTGTAATCTTGAGATTATTATTTTTGTACTCAACTACGGCTTTATCTATTAGCATTCCTACTAAACTCATTTCTCGGGAACTATTGCCTTCACCAGCTAGTTCCCAATAATATTCTTCTACTTGAGTTTCTCGTTCAGTATTTAGGTGCTCTCGAAGTTCAGTTAAGTTTTCACTGGTCAAATTTTTGACAACTCCGGAGATGACAATCTCAAATTCATTTTCAGTATTGGCTTTTTCGGTGTGGTAATTTATGGACAAATCACTTGCCCCCATATCGGAATAATAAATCATCAGTTCACTGATGATTTTTACAGCTTTTTTAGTTTCCCGCATTTTGTTTCCCTCCATTAACTCGTTTTAAACTAGTTAAAATAGGTACTAACATCGCTGCTACCATCCCTCCAGCGAAACCATTATTATAGAGATTTATCCCTCCGTGCAGGTAACCAACATTCATAACTACAGCAAGGTGCATGAAACCAGCTAATAAGCCTGCTTTAATACCAAATTGACCAGCTATTGGAGCCAGGGTAGTTCCGAATAGAGCAGCAAGTAATGCACCTGGGGCTGCTGCGTGAATAGATTGAATTTGAGTGGCAAAGAAGACCCCGATTAGAATAGGAACCACATTAGCAGGATGTTTACCAAAAGCGGCAAAGCCAACGATAGTGAAAATTCCACCGATTATAGGGCCATTAATTTCTCCCCCGACTAATAAAATATAGCTTACCGAGATTAAACCCATTACGCCCATATTGATGAAACTGACGCCAAAGCCATCGGTACTAACAAAGTCACTAACTAAGCGTCCAGAATGGCGAAATAATTTGGTGAATCCAGTGAAACTCAGTTTGTTAAATAACATGCCAATAAATATCATAGAGAAAAATAAAAACAACAAATAGTTACTCAGAGAACTATTTAACCCTTCCGAATAGAAAAATTGACTAACAGTGTCTAATTCGAAAGATCTAAAAATTGCCATGAAGAGGGAACCGACCATGCCGGCAGTAAAACCAATATTATATATATTATAACCCTGGTGAAATTTGACCATGTGATTAGCTAAAGGGGGAAGTATAAAACCAGCAGAGGTGCCAAAAACTATCCCCAGAACTAAACCGGTTCCTGGTGCGAAACCCAGCCCAAAACTAACTAAACTAACCATAGGAGCTAGAGCGGTACCAAATAATGCTACTAGAATAAAGCGAGCAAAAGGTTCATTGCGATAAATTGAATACAAGTAAACGCCACCTAAAATTGGCCAGATATTGAATATATTCTTGCCAAAAAAAGCGAAGCCAGCAACTGTAAATACAGCAGCGATAATTGTACCGTTTACGTGAACTTTTGCTTGTTTAACTATAATTAGGCTTAAGAGCATAAGTAAACCAGCATTCATAAAAGCTGCGCCAATATTCCCCAGCATCATATAATCTGAAAGAAGAGTACTTTGCGATAAAACAATAGATTTCATTCCTGCTATAATTTCTGAAAGAGAGTTAAAATAAAAAGAAGTTATAATTAAAATGAAACTATAAATTAATAGGATAGAGAATTTAGAACTTTCTGTAGCTGTTAAAGCTATCGAGTCTTTTAGATTTGTTAGTGATCCTGTAGAGATAGATTCACTGTGGTTTTCTGTCATTAATCGGGCACCTCCATAATAAGTGAAATAAACAACATAATTAATTATATATTATAGGGCTTTAAAAGACAAGATAAATTGACATATTTATAATTGCAGAGTATAATTTATGTATAGATATGAGACTTATTTGTTAGAATTATGGATAAAAAAGGAGAATACAAATATAATGGAGTTACATTCTGATAGGATAAAATTATATGCACCTACTCCAGATGAGTTTTTGCTTTCTTTAACTGATCCGAACTATTTTGCCAGGCAGATGGGTTGGAAGGAAGATTGGAGTTGGATGGAACAATCAGTTAAGGAAACTCTTATGCAGGGATGCAGGCAAGCAATAAAAGATAAGGAAAATTATCTGTGGTATACTAATTGGCTTATAATCCTTAAAGAAGAAAATGCAATAGTAGGGGGAATAACTTTTAAAGGCCCGTCAAATTCAGAAGGCGAAGTAGAAATCGGTTATGAAATGAATCCTGAGTATAGAAATAAAGGACTGATGAAAGAGACAGTTGAGTTAATTAGTAGCTGGGTTTTAGGTAATCCAGAGGTTCAAAGAATAATAGCTGAAACAAATAAAGATAATATACCCTCCGGTAAAGTACTGGCAGGGACAGGCTTCTCTCAATATCGTTTAAATAACCTCTCTATCTATTGGCAAAGATCTAAAGTTATGACATAAACAGAAAAAGCCTGCCTTTAGGCAGGTTTTTAATTTATTTCAGATTTATTTGGAAAAATACTTATTTAAAATGAAAAATGGTGCCGAGGGCGGGATTCGAACCCGCACAGGCACAAGAGCCCACAGCGCCCTCAACGCTGCGCGTCTGCCAGTTCCGCCACCTCGGCAACACAATAAACATTATATCATAATTATGGCCGCTGTCAACCATTATTTTTTGGTTTTAATAAAAGAATTAACTCAAAAAAAGTTGGAAAGGGGAATAGTTAATTGGTAAAAACAAGAAATGTATTTGAAAACTTAAATCCATTAGATCACAGGTATAGTTTAAAAAAAGAAGATTTTAACCATTTAAGCAGTTATTTTTCCGAAGAAGCAAGATTTAAATGGGAAGCTAAAGTCGAACTTGCTTTAGTAGAAACTTTAGTTGATTGGGGTATTGCTCCTAAGCAAGCCGCTACAGCTATGAATAAAGCAGTACAAAATATTACTGCAGAAGATGTTTATGCTGAAGAGAGGATCACAAAACATAATACCAGAGCTCTGGTAAATTGCTTAAGGCAGCAGGTTAAACCAGAATATAGACAATATATCCATCTCGGTGCAACTTCTTTTGATATTGTCGATACAGCGGCAAATATGAAGTATAAAAGATTTACTACAGAGATACTTATTCCTGCTTTAAAAAGATTAATCTTAGTGATTGCAGGGGTAGCTGAGAGAGAAAAAAATACAGTTCAAATTGGAAGAACCCATGGTCAAGCCGCTGTTCCTTTAACTTTTGGTTATTATTTAGCTGGCTTTGTAAGCAGACTTGGGGAACAGTTAGAAGAACTTGCAGCTCGAACAGATGCTCTGACCGGTCAATTTTCAGGAGCAGTAGGGGGCTATAATGCTCTATCCCTATTAGTAGACGATCCCAGGAAATTTGAAAAGCAATTATTAAAGCGGATTAATTTAGAACCTGCTGAGCATTCAACTCAGATAATTCCGCCAGAAAAAATAACTGATTATCTTCACACCCTGGTTACCATTTTTGGCATTCTGGCGGATATTAGTGATGATTTTCGTCATTTACAGAGAACTGAAATAAGTGAAACTGGAGAAGCATTTTCTAGTGATCAGGTGGGTTCTTCAACAATGCCGCAAAAACGTAATCCCATTAATTTTGAAAATGTCAAGAGTGCCTGGAAAGTTACTGTACCCAGGATGATAACCATTTATATGGATCAGCTTTCTGAACATCAAAGGGATTTAACTAATTCTGCATCAGCAAGGTACTATCCAGATATTCCGATTCAACTTTATTTGGCTTGTCAAAGGTTACATAAAGTATTTACTAAGATTGTAGTTGATAAAGAAAGCTTACAAGTCAATTTGCAATCAGAACAGGCTATGATCGCAGCAGAGCCATTGTACATCTTACTAGCTAGAGAAGGTCATCCAGATGCTCATGAAGCAGTTAGAAGTTTAACTCTCGAAGCTGAACAAAAAGAAAAAAATCTCTTAGATTTGGCTCAGACTGATGAAGAACTAAAAGAATATTTGAACAAGTTGAAACCAGATGAGATAAAATTACTTAAAAACCCTCATTTATATATAGGTCAGGCAGTTAGTCGAACCGAAGTTATAGTGGAGAAGTGGAATAAAAAGTTAAATTTATAAGGAGTGGTTAGATGCCAACTGTTAAACGTGCTTTATTATCAGTGTCAGCTAAAGATAATTTAACTAAACTGGCTCAATATTTACAGGACCAAGGTGTAGAATTAATAGCTACAGGGGGGACAGCTGCCTATCTAGAGAAGGAAGGTATTCCCGTAACTTTAGTTTCGGAAGTAACTGGATATCCATCTTTATTAGGAGGACGGGTTAAAACTTTACATCCAGATATCATGGCAGCTATTTTGGCCAGAAGAGATCAGGATTCAGATATGAATGATCTTGCCGAGCAGGAGATTGAACCAATCGATTTAGTCGTATGTAATCTTTATGAATTCTCGCGGAAGGTGGAGAGCAGCCCCGAAAATCACCAAGAGATTATAGAAGCAATAGATATTGGTGGAGTTACTTTGATTAGGGCGGCGGCCAAAAATCATGTTGATATTACTGTCTTAACTCAACCTGAACAGTATGATGAATTTATAAATACGCATCGAAGCGGTGAGATTAATTTAAATTATCGCTCGCGTATGGCTCAAAAAGCCTTTGAGCATACTGCAGAATATGATGCTCGAATTGCTGAGTATTTTGCAGATTTAGAAAAGGATAATGACCTCCAAGCTAATGAGACCTTATTCCCTTCTAATCTGCAGTTAGATTTTTCTCTTCGGAAAGAATTGAAGTATGGAGAAAATCCTCATCAAAAGGGAGCTCTTTATCATAATTCCAGATTTAATAAAGGTACATCACTATTGACCGCAGAGCAGTTGAACGGAGGGCAATTGTCATATAATAATTATAATGATAGCCAGGCAGCTTTAGATTTAATCCTGGAGTTTCCTGATAAACCAGCTGCAGCCATAGTAAAACATACTAATCCTTGTGGATTAGCTCGAGCCCATTCACCGGTAGTGGCTTTTAGAAAAGCGTACGCAGGTGATCCACAATCAGCCTACGGTAGTATCGTAGCCCTTAATAAACCAGTTGAAGCAAATTTAGCCCGAGAGATGACCAGCGGCCGCAAGTACATTGAAATTGTAATAGCACCTTCATTTACTGATGAGGCAGTTTCCACTTTAACTGGTAGGTGGGATGACATAAAGTTATTAGCTTTAGGAGAACTGCAGAAACCTGAACCAAATAGTATAGAATTTAGGTCTATATCTTCAGGTATGCTTATTCAGGAAATTGATATAAATTACAGTGAATTTGATAATTTAAAGCTTGTTACCGATCCGGATCAGGACAAAAAACCTAAGAAGAGAGAGATGGAAGCCCTGGAGTTAGCCTGGTTTGCTGCTAAGCATGTCCGTTCTAATGCAGTAGTATTAGCAAGAGGAAAATCAATAGTGGGAGTAGGAGCAGGTCAGATGAGTCGGGTAGATGCAGTTAGATTGGCTGGTAGAAAAGCAGCAGGAAGACAATTTGGCGGGGTAATGGCTTCAGATGCTTTCTTTCCATATCCGGATGCGATAGAACTTGCCGCAGAATTCAATGTAAAATCGATAATTCAACCCGGCGGTTCTATTAGAGATGAAGACGTAATTAAAGCCTGCAAAGAGCACAATATTAAAATGTATTTTACAGGAAAACGTCATTTCAAACATTAATAATATAGAAAGGGCACTTGACTTTACCTAATGAATTTATTATACTAAAATAAATAAATAGAAAAGCATTGAAGGGAAGAGTAATCAGAAACTTTAAATTTACAGAGAATGATGTCTGCGGCTGAAAGCATCTAATTTAAAATCTGATGAAGACCATCCTGGAGTTGATTTTAAGAAATTCATTGATGAGTATTAAAATCCGGAGCCTGGCCGTTAACCAGAAGAAGTGGGGCATTGCAAGACCCAATTAGAGTGGAACCGCGAGCTTATTAGCCCGTCTCTAGGTAGTACTAGAGGCGGGCATTTTTTATTTTATATAAGGAGGATGATAAATATGGTACAAATTACTTTACCAGATGGATCAAAAAAAGAATATGAAGCAGGGGTCACAGTTGAAAAGATAGCCTATGATATAGGGAGAAGGTTAGGCAAGGATGCTGTTGGAGGGATAGTAAACGGAAAGGAAGTAGATGTATACCATGAAATTGAAGAGGATGCTGAACTTTCAATTATTACCATAGACTCTGAGGAAGGCCTGGATATTTTAAGGCATACAGCTTCTCACATTATGGCTCAAGCTGTAAAAGAGCTATATGCTAATGTTCAGGTGGCTATAGGGCCAATAATAGATGAAGGTTTCTATTATGACTTTGACCTTGAAGAAACAATTTCTACTGAAGATTTGGATAAAATCAAAAATAAGATGCAGGAAATAATCGATAAAGATCTCCCCGTTCGCCGAATGGTATTGCCTCGAGATGAAGCTATTAAATTAATGCAGAAGAGAAATGAAAAATATAAGGTTGAATTGATCAAAGAATTGGAAGATAATATGATCAGTTTATATGAACAAGGTGATTTCATCGATCTCTGTCGAGGTCCTCACCTGCCTAGAACAGGAATGATAAAAGCTTTTGAACTGTTGAGCGTGGCTGGAGCCTATTGGCGGGGAGACGAAAATAAGGAGATGTTACAAAGGATTTATGGAACGGCGTTCGCTTCTGAAAAAGAGCTTGAAATATTTCTCCAGCAGCGAGAAGAGGCTAAAAAGAGAGACCATAATAAACTAGGAAGACAGTTAGACTTATTTATGACTTCGGATTTAATAGGCCAGGGGCTTCCTCTCTTGAAACCAAAAGGAGCTAAGATAGTTCAAATCCTGCAAAGGTTTATCGAAGACGAAGAGGAAAAACGTGGATATTTGAATACGATGACTCCCTTCATGGCTAAAAAAGATTTGTATGAGACTTCTGGTCACTGGGAACATTATAAAGATGACATGTTCCTTATAGGAGATGAAGAAAAAGATGAAGAGGTTATGGCCTTAAGGCCTATGACATGTCCCTTTCAGTTTCAAATATACAATTCAGAGCTTAGAAGTTATCGGGACTTACCGTTGAGGTATTCAGAGACTTCTAAACTCTTTAGAAATGAAGCTTCCGGGGAAATGCATGGTTTAATTAGACTAAGACAGTTTACGATTTCCGAAGGTCACTTAATATGTACTCCTGAGCAGTTAGAAGAAGAATTTTTAGGAGTAATTGATCTAGTAAATTACGTAATGGAGACAATAGGGATTAAAGAGGATATCTGGTATCGCTATTCTCGATGGGATCCCAATAAAAAAGGCAAATATATTGATAATCCAGAAGCCTGGGAAGATACCCAAAATAAAATGGAAAAAATCTTGGAAAAATTGGATCTCGATTATGAAGTAGCAGATGGAGAAGCTGCTTTTTATGGCCCAAAACTTGATATCCAGTTTAAGAATGTTCACGGTAAAGAAGACACTATTATTACAATTCAGATAGACTTTAGTCTTCCAGAAAGATTCGATATGACTTATGTAGATAGTAAAAATGAGAAACAACGCCCATATGTAATCCATAGAACCTCTATCGGCTGCTATGAAAGAACTTTAGCTATGTTGATCGAGAAATATGCTGGAGCCTTTCCAACCTGGTTAGCCCCGGTTCAGGCGAAAATAATACCCATATCGGATGATCAGAAAGAATATGCCGCCCAAGTGCAGAATAGACTGCAAAACTTCAATATCAGAGTTGAAGTAGATAAAAGAGATGAAAAAGTGGGATACAAAATTAGAGAGGCCCAGGTAGAGCAGGTTCCTTACATGTTAATAGTTGGTTCTCGGGAAGAAGAAGATGGTACAGTTTCGGTAAGAGATAGACGAGAAGGTGATCTTGGAGCTATATCACTTCAGAATTTTATTAATGATATTAATAAGGAGATTGCAGAGAAAAGTTAAACAATATTTGAATGTTTGTTGACTAGCAACCATATTTCTGATATAATCAACTGCAGTGACAATAAAGTAGAAGCGCCTGCTTCTCACCAGTGATAGGATTACTGGTTAATAGCTACCATCACCTCGATTATAGTTAGATTATATTACTATTTGAGGTATTAGTAGTTTACTTTAGTTTATTAAGCGGGCGATCTACGTGATCCCCGCTTTTTTGTTGTTTTATTGGTTAAATATATTAGGAGGTGGATAAAATCGTAGAAGATTTACGGGTTAATCAGCAGATTAGAGCCCGGGAAGTAAGATTGATTGATCCTGAAGGTGAACAGATCGGGATTAAATCTATCCGGGAAGCAATGGATGAGGCAGAAAAAAGAGAGATGGACTTAGTAGAAGTTGCTCCCCAGGCAAATCCCCCGGTCTGCCGTATTATGGATTACGGCAAGTATAAGTATGAACAGGCCAAGAAAGAAAAAGAAGCTAAGAAAAACCAGAATGTCATGAATGTTAAAGAAGTTCAAATGGGTGTTAAAATTGATGATCATGATTTCGATGTTAAACTTAAGCAGGCCAGAAGATTTTTGAATGATAAAGATAAAGTTAAAGTCCGTATTCGCTTTAGAGGTCGAGAGATGATGCATCAAGAAATCGGCCATGAACTAATGCAGAGGATTATTGAAGGCACCAAAGATCTCGGATCAGTTGAAAGCAAACCGAGAATGGAAGGTCGCAATATGATGATGTTCATTACACCTGACAGCGATAAATAATTTTAACTTTTCTTAATAATAAATAAAGGAGGTTTTCTCATGCCAAAGATGAAGACTCATAAAGGTATAGCTAAAAGAGTAAAGAAGACTGGCACTGGCAAATTGAAGAGAAAGAAAGCTAATAAAGGTCATCTTCAAACCAAAAAAAGTGCTGATCGGAAGAGAAAACTAAGAAAAAGCACTTTAGTTGACGATGCTCATGCAAAAAAATACAAGCAATTATTACCCTATGAATAAATAATTTATGGATTAATTTATATTATTGTTCATGTTGAAAGGAGTGTTTGACGATGCCACGCGTAAAAAGAGGAAGTAAGGCCAGGAAGCGAAGAAAAGGTATTTTAAAAAACGCCAAAGGTTTTTTTGGCTCAAGGAGTAAACTTTTCCGTCCTGCTAAGCAGGCTGTAATGAGATCATTGGATTCTGCTTACCGAGATAGAAGACGGAAGAAAAGAGAGTTCCGTCGTCTCTGGATCACCAGAATCAATGCTGCAGCTCGGCAAAATGGTATGTCTTATAGCCGAATGATTAATGGCTTAAAGAAAGCTAATGTTGAGATAGATCGTAAGATAATGGCTGATATGGCAGTTAATGATAAAGACGGATTTAAAGAACTGGTTGAGTTAGCTCAAAGTCAGCTGTAATTATAAAGCAATTTAAAGCCCGGGTAAATTCCGGGCTTTAATTATATATACAGGATTCGAGGTGAAAAAAGTGGCTGAGATTAAAGAGCTTAATAGCCGCCAAAATAAGAATATTAAGAAGTTAATCAAATTAAAATCAAAAAAATATAGAGATAAATATCAGTGCTTTATAATTGAAGGATATCAATTAATTACCGCGAGCCTGGATACAAACATAAATTTAGAACAAATTTTTGTCAGTGAGAATGTTAAAATAAGTAGGGAGTTAAATAATTTAGCTGAACAGTTACCAACGAAATGTAATATTTACTCTGTTCCCGAAGACATTTTTGCCGAAGCCGCTGGTACAGTAAATTCTCAGGGGATTTTGGCTGTATGTAGTCAGAGGGACTCTGAGCTAGATGAGCTGTTGGCCGGCGATGGTCCTTTACTTTTGCTTGCTCAAGTCCAGGATCCTGGCAATGCGGGGACATTAATCCGCTCGGCTGCAGCAGCAAATTTTACTGGCATAATTGCCTTAAAAGGCTCAGTTGATCTTTATAATCCCAAGGTAGTAAGAGCTAGCATGGGTGGCATTTTTATGACAAAAATAACCCGGAATATTGAGATGAATCAGTTAAAAAAACATTTACCTGCAAATCCAGTAAGAAGGTTAATTTTTGCTAGTCTAGAAGCAGATAATAGATATGATCAATTCAAATATTTTTCTGGAGATATTCTAGTTATTGGAAACGAAGCTCAGGGGATCCCCCGGGAATTATATCAACTGCAGCATACATCAGTCGTTATTCCTATACCAGGAGAACTCCAATCTCTGAATGCAGCCATGGCAGGAACTGTAATAATTTTTGCTATGATTAAGGATGTATAATATTACTCAGACCGGAAGTATAAGTGCTTGTCATAAACGTTAAGTTGTGGTATAATTTAACTATTAATAATTGTCTCTCAAAATAATCTGAGGGAGTGGTCATAATGCAGGTGACCCCATTGTTTTTTTGGAGAATTTTTGAAAAAACTGGTTCAATTTCAGCTTACTTAGCGTATCGGCAAATATTTCAGGTGAAGAAAGTAAAAAGGTATAATAAAGTTTAAAGGCGTAGATAAAGAGAGTAACTGAAGTAATTCTATATAAGGGAGATACTGCCTGAGACTGAGAGCAGTTCTGGAATTTTTCAGTGAAGTTCACTTTGGAGCCGGGGGTTGAAATGAAAGTAGGCCTCATCAGGAGTAAACCTGTTATCAATCGATTAAGTGGTCTGGATTAATTAAGTTCAGGCAATTTAGGGTGGTACCGCGAGCCTCTCGTCCCTGTGACGGGAGTTTTTTGTTTTGTATAGGTTTTTGAATAAAATGGAGGTGAAGATTTAATGGATATCGAAAAAATAATTAATGAAATCCTGGAAGAATTCAAACAGGAATTTAATGAGACAGAAGATTTAGATCAATTAGAAAAAATAAGAGTGAAGTATCTTGGTAAAAAAGGAAAAGTCCAAAATCTTTTTAATCAAATGGGTAATATTCCAGCAGAAGATAGGCCAGTGCTGGGCAAAGAAGCTAATATCTTAAAAAATAAGATGGAATCCCAACTAGAAAGCAAACAGGAAAAGCTGCAGGCCATCGCGAAAGAAAAGAAACTTAAAGATGAAAAGATAGATGTTACTTTACCTGGTCAAGCTGAAAGTAGGGGTTCTCGTCACCCTCTTTCGATTGTCACCGAAGAACTAGAAGAAATCTTTATCGGTTTAGGTTTCAAAATAGAGGAAGGTCCTGAACTGGAAAACGAATATTATAACTTTGCTGCCTTAAATATTCCAGAAGAGCACCCTGCTCGAGATCTGCAGGATACGTTATACTTAAATGATGAGTATCTGCTTCGTACCCATACCTCGCCGGTTCAGGTTAGGACGATGGAAAAAACGAGTCCTCCTATCCGAATAATTGCCCCGGGAAGGGTGTATAGAGCTGACGAACTTGACGCTTCCCATTCTCCGGTTTTTCACCAATTAGAAGGGCTGGTAATTGATGAGGGAATAACTTTCGGTGATCTTAAAGGGACGATTAGAGCTATGGTAGAGGAAATTTATGGCCCTGATCAGGAAGTACGTTTCCGCCCCAGCTATTTCCCTTTCACAGAGCCTTCTGCTGAGGTAGATGTTTCTTGCATAGTCTGCCAGGGAGAAGGCTGCAGCCTGTGCTCTCGAACTGGGTGGCTGGAAATAATGGGATCGGGTATGGTCCATCCCAATGTTTTAAGAATGTCTGGGATTGATCCAGAAAAATATAGCGGTTTTGCTTTTGGTATGGGGATCGACCGGATTACATTATTGAAATATGGTATAGATGATATTAGATTACTGTTTGAAAATGATCGTCGGTTTTTAAAACAATTTTAGATCTAGCAATAAAGGAGGAAAAATCAAATGAGGATTTCATATAATTGGCTGAAAACATATATAGATTTACCTTATTCACCTGTTGAATTAAAAGAAAAATTAACAATGGCTGGACTTGAAGTTGAACATTTAGAGTACTTAGGAGAAGGTCTGGAAGATATTATTATTGGTGAAATAACTGAAGTGAAAGATCACGAAAACGCTGATAAACTTCATGTTTGTAAAGTAAATTGTGGAGATCAACAACAGCAGATAGTATGTGGAGCCGATAACGTAAAACCAGGCTTGAAGGTACCGGTAGCTTTACCTGGAACAACCCTGCCTGATGGTTTAAAAATTAAAAAAGCTAAACTGCGTGGAGTTGATTCAGAAGGGATGATCTGCTCAGCTGATGAACTAAATTTAGCTGAGGAGCGTCAGCCAGGAATAATGGAATTAGAAGATAAATATGAGCCTGGGGTTAGCTTTGTCACAGCTTTAGGTTATGATGATTACGTTTATAAATTAGATTTAACACCTAACTATTCTCGCTGTCTGGGCATGTTAGGTGTAGCTAGAGAGTTAGCTGCTCTTTCTGAAGAAGAGCTGGAACTGAAATTTCCTGAAAATGAACTATCTGATTTAGAAGAGAAATCAGTAGAAATCGAATTGGAAGATCCAACACTTTGTCCTCGTTATACAGCCCGAGTAATAGAGGGCATTCAGATAGGCCCTTCACCAGATTGGATGCAGAGACGCTTACAGGCGGTTGGAATTAGACCGATCAACAATGTAGTTGATATAACCAATTACGTTATGCTAGAGTATAACCAGCCCTTACATGCCTTTGATTATGATAAATTAGAAGATAATAAAATTATAGTCCGACAGGCCAGGGAAGATGAGAGTTTAATTACTCTAGACGGTCAGGAACGCCAATTAGACCCAGAGGTACTGGTAATAGCTGACAGGTCTGAACCGATTGGGCTCGCCGGGGTTATGGGCGGAGAACCGACAGAGGTAACTGAAGCTACCAGTTCAATTTTGCTTGAATCTGCTTCATTTGATCCAGTTAGTATTCGGCGGACCGCCAAGAAATATGCTCTACCCAGCGAATCTTCTCATAGATTTGAGCGGCAGGTAGATATAGGAGCGATCCCAGAAGCTTCAGTTAGAGCAGCTTATTTACTTAAAAAATATGCTCAGGCCGATAAGATAGGTGAAATTATTGATGTTTATCCTCAACCAGCTAAAGAATTAGAAATTTCTCTTACTGTCGAAAAGGTCAATTCTCATTTGGGGATAGAACTTTCAGCAGGACAAATCAAGACAATGTTAGAAGCTTTAGGGTTCAAAGTTTCTCTGAGTGATAATCTACTGGAAGTAGTAGTTCCTACTTTCCGAACAGATGTGGAATACTCTGCAGATTTAATTGAAGAGGTAGCAAGAGTTTATGGTTATAACAACATTCCTTATACCCGGCCGGCAAGCAAAGGAGCAGGAGGGAGAAGCCCGGCCCGCACTAAAGAGTTAAATTTATATAAACTACTTCAGGGCCAGGGTCTGGATCAGATCTATACCTTCAGCCTGTGGCAGAGCGACAGTATCCATAAGAGTTATCTTTCTACACAGCAGGCACAGGAACTTAGATTAAAGAATCCTTTAAGTGAGGCTTTTGCCAACCTAAGAACAACTTTAGTTCCTGGAATTTTAGATGTATTGTCCAATAACGCCCGCAAGCAAATTAAAAAGATGGCAGTTTATGAGACAGGGGGGATTTTTAAAGCTCAGGAGGAAGGCAAACCAAAAGAAGAAGAGCACCTTGCTCTGGCCAGCATGGGAGCGAAAAATGACTCCTGGAATTTGAACGCTCCAGATTTCTTTTATCTCAAAGGCATCATGGAAAACATTTTTTCAAACTATAAAGTCGCTGATTTCAGTTTTGTAGAAACTAAAAATAATTTATTTCACCCCGGAAGAGCAGCAGATATAATGATTTCAGGTAAGAAAGTAGGGAAACTGGGAGAAATCCACCCCGACCTCATCGAAGAATTGGATTTGCCTGCTAGAACAGCCGCAAGCGAAATCCACTTAAGCGCTATTTGGTCAGCAGCAAAAGATGAAACAATTAAACACCAAAAGTTGTCTCGGTATCCTTCAACAGAAAGGGATTTGGCTTTGATTCTACCTGAAGAACAGCCGGCTGGAGAAATTCTAGAATTTATCAAGGCGGAATCCAGCAAGCTATTATCGGATGTCGCTATCTTTGATTATTACCAGGGAGAACAGATACCTGAAGGCAAAAAAAGCCTGGCAATAAAATTCTCTTACTTAGATAGAGAAAAAACAATTAAAGAGACTGAGGTCGCAAAAGAGCAGGAAAGATTAATTCGTTTACTTAAAAGTCAATTTGAGGTAGAAATTAGAGGGAATTAACGTTATTTATGCAGGAGATTAGCCTATTTTAGTGAATATTATATCTAAGACCAGCAAATTGGGGGATATATATATGGCTGAATCTAAAAATAAAAAATATAATGTGAAAATACTGGGAGAAAATCACACCGTAGTAACCGATAAGCCGCAGGAATATATACAAGGGGTGGCTGACCTTATTAACAGCATTGGCCAGGAGATAGTTAGTGCTTATCCTAATATTCCAAAACGCAAATTAATCGCACTAACTTTAATGAATATCGCTGATAATAAGTTCAAAGCTGATAAAAAACTAGAAGATGTTCTGGCTGAAAATAAACATTTAAAATCTGAAAATAAAGAGCTAAAAGCTCAACTGCAAAAAATGGAGAAAGATAATGATGATCTCTTAGAACTTCTCCAGGAGGTTGAATGATAATTGCCTGCTCTATCAATTTTAGATTTAATCATTGGAATAATCGTATTATTTTTTCTGATAACAGGGTATAAAAAAGGTTTTGTCCGACAGACAGCCACAATCCTGGGACTGCTTATTTCTGTTTATATCTCGATATATTTCTATCTTGATTTTGTGAGCTTTTTAGAAAGATTTTTAGACCTATCGCCGACCATACTTCAATTTATAAGTTTTGCGGTGATATTTATTGTTTTTAATGTCATCATTCATTTATTGGGTGAGGCCTTAAAATCACTCCTGGACAGTCTCTATTTAGAATCAGCAGATAGGGCGGCAGGGATCCTGTTTGGTGCTTTAAAGGGTATCGCTCTTGTCTATTTAATGGTTGTTATTTTAGATCAAATTCCCCTGCCAGAGGTTGAAAATGCAATCGGGAATTCTTATTTAGCAGTCTGGCTTTTGGATTTAACGCCATTAATCCAGGAAGCTTTAGGCGGCGTAATTAGACGGCCATAATTATATGGCCGTTTTAACTGTGATAAAATAATTCGCGTAATAATGAGGTGAGTTAGAGGATGCACCAACCCAGTCTAGAAGTACTTGAATTTCATAAAATAAAAGATATGGTAGCTGATGAAGCTAAGACATTTCCCGGAAAGACAAAAGTAAGAAAGTTAAAGCCATATCCCCAGCGAGATCAAGTGGAGTATAAATTGGCCGAAGCCGGCCAGGCAGCAGCAATTTTGGGGGAGTTTGGCCGCCCCCCTTTACTTTGTCCGGAAAAATTTTTGGAGGTTATTCAAAGGGCAGAAAAAGAAATTGTCTTAAAAATTGAAGAAATCAATCACGTGGAAAGAGTTTTGCGTTCAACCGCAAAGACCAGTAAATTTTTTCAGCAATTAGAAGATATGAAAAGAGATTATAAAGTAGAAGAAAATCGAATTCTTGATGGGCCAATCTTGAATTACAATGCCCAATTGACTCCTTTGCCAGATTTAATTAAGGAAATAAATAAGATAATAGACGAGAATAATGAAATTAAAGATACCGCGAGCTCTAAATTGAAAAATATCCGGCAAAAAATTGTTTCAGTGGAAGGTCAGATTAGGAATAAACTCGATTCAATCATTAGAGACTCAAACCAGCAGAAGATGCTTCAGGATTCGATTATTACCCGAAGGGATAACCGCTTTGTAGTTCCGGTAAAACAAGAGTATAAAAATAGTTTTTCCGGGATCATTCATGATCAATCCTCTAGTGGACTGACTCTCTTTATGGAGCCGGTGGAAGTGGTAAAACTTAATAATAATCTTAGAGAGTTAAAACAGGACGAAAAGGCAGAAATTCACAGGATTTTGCGGGCATTAACTTTGAAAATAGGGACAAAATATCGCCCGCTACGTCAGAACTTTAAATTATTGGTCAAATTAGATGAAATTTTTGCTCGGGCTGGATTTTTGCGAACCTTTTCGGGCTCTATCCCATCAATAAACAGTTCTGGATATATCAACATCCAACAGGGCCGCCATCCTTTATTAGGAGATAGCGCCGTACCTATTGATATATTCGTAGGTGGTAAATTCAGAACTCTGTTAATTACTGGACCTAATACCGGAGGGAAGACAGTCGCTTTAAAGACACTTGGTTTATTTGTAGTGATGGCCTCCAGCGGCATTCCCCTTCCGGCTGATTCGGGAACCCGCATCTCCATTTTTGCTTCTGTTTTTGCAGATATTGGAGATGAGCAAAGTATTGAGCAGAATTTAAGTACCTTTTCTTCTCACATGAATAAAATAAAAACATTTTTAACCCGGGCCGATAAAAATTCTCTTGTCCTCCTGGATGAAATAGGGGCAGGAACAGATCCTAGAGAAGGGGCTGCTTTAGGAATATCTGTCTTAGATGAATTAAAGAAAAAAGATGCGGTAACCGTTGCTACTACTCATTACAGCCAACTTAAGAGTTATGCCTATAGCAATGAGGGGGTAGAAAACGCCTCGGTTGAGTTTGATTTAGCAACCCTTAGTCCTACTTATCGTTTGATCATGGGCGTTCCAGGTGGGAGTAATGCTTTTGAGATAGCCCTGAGATTAGGACTTCCGGATAAGATTATTGAACAGGCAAGAACTCTGCTGGACAAAGATGAATTGGTTGTAGAAGAAATTATCGCCGATCTCAATGACAAACGTCGCTATTACGAAGAAAAAAATGTTGAGATTGACAAGAAGGAAGCGCGGTTAGAGAAAGAACGAAAAGAATTAGAACAAAAGAAAGAAAGGTTAGAAAAAGAAAAAGATAAGATTCTTCGAGAAACCAGGGAGCAGGCTGAGAAGCAACTGCGTCAGATTAAAGCTAGAACTAAGAGGATTTTATCTGAATTGAAAAATAAGGATTTTGATGCTCGCCCAGAAGTGGATCGTCTGGAAACTAAGTTTAATTTAGAATTAAAAGAGATGGAAGACAAGTTTACTACAGAAACCGAGGAAGAAAGTAAAGAGGTAAAACATGACTTTCAACCTGGCGACCAGGTTCGCATCAATAGTTTATCTCAAACCGGGGAAATAATAGAGATGGACCAAAATAAAGAGGAAGCCACTGTTCAAGCCGGAATCATGCAGGTTACTGTTGATTTAGCAGATTTATCTCCTGCTGGAGATAAAGAAGAGGACAAAAGTCAGACCCTTAAAAAATATCAGGTAAAGAAGAACAAATCTGTTTCTAACAGTCTTGATCTAAGAGGAAAACGGTATGAAGAAGCTCAGAAGATAGTAGATAAATATTTAGATGATGCCTTTTTAGCTGGTTTAACTGAGGTAGAGATAATACATGGCAAAGGAAGTGGAGCCTTGAGAGAAGCGGTTGGAGAAGTCCTCGAGAGTTCTTCCCATGTTAAAAGCTACCGCATTGGTGGAGAAGGCGAAGGCGGACTAGGGGTAACTATAGCTAAAATAGGAAGGTGACAAGGTGCTTGCCACCTGGTATAAATAAAAATTTCAATATTTTTTACGTTAAAAAGCCCTGAATATTTCATCCAGGGCTTCTGTGATAGGGGATGGTATTTATTTTTTTAGATAGGTATCTTTTTAATCGTCATCGTCATCAGAGAATAAACGATCTAACAAGCTATCAATAGTATCTCTTCTTTGAGATCTTTCTTCACTATCATCTTCCTGATCTTGTCCCTCGTCTGAATCTTCGTTGGAAGAATCGGTATCATCATCTAAGCCTGGATCCTCTAAACCTTCATCCTCTGGAACCTGTTCTTCATCTTCTGGTTCAGTTATAGGAAACAGTTGGCTTCTCTCCTCCTCATCATCAGGAGTTTGGTCTAAAGGTGTGCCGGTATGAGTGGAACAAGCTTCTTCTGGAACTTTTCTCTTAACAGGATTACCATTTTCATCCCGCTCGGGAATTCCGGTTTCTCTGTCGATTGCATAAATCGGCATTCCTTCTCGAGGTTGATAGGTCCCAGAAATTTTACTTTTTCCTTCGCCTGGGTTACTTGTTTGACCAAAAGATATATCTCCGGGCCCAAGGAGTATCTTACTTTCGGTTAAATAGGATCGACTTACTATATTTTCTTCAGGGCAATTTTCTGTGGCTAAAAGTCCGGTTGTTCTATCCAAGCGAATAGAGCTGGTACCACCTTCATAAGAACTGGTACCCCTGGGTGCGTTATTTTCCCGAAAAATTTCTGTAGTAGCTCGAGGATTATTACCTTGAGGTAAAAGTCCGGTGATGGGATCAATTTCTAAGGAAACAATATTATCTGGTCTACTAAACTTACTAGCAGGAATATCTGCTATTACTTTATCCATATATTTTCTCCAGAGTTGAACAGCATTACCACTGGAAATCCTGCCTACGCCAGAATAATTCATATGTCTGGGCGCGTCTTCGCCTATCCAGATACCTGTTACTAGCTCCGGGATAAAGCCCACGAACCAGGCATCAGTATAATTATTTGTAGTGCCTGTTTTTCCAGCGACTTCTCGATCTAAATTAGCTCGCCAACCAGTTCCCTCTGTTATGACTGATTGCAGCATGCTTAACATTAAGTAGTTATCTTCCTCGTCTAAGACGATTTCCTTGCTTGGATTGGCTTGATATAATATATTACCCTCTCTATCTCTAACTTCTTTGATAGCATGAGGTTCAACCCATAAGCCATCATTAGCATAGACGCCGTATGCAGAGGTGAGCTCTAAAGGGGTGACTCCCCGGGTGAGACCACCCAGTGCTAGTGATAAATGATCATCCGAACCATCTGCTTGATGAAAAGTAGAAATACCCATATCTTCAGCAGTTTCTATTGTAGAATTGACTCCGACATCTTCGAGGACGTTAACCGCAGCTACATTTAAAGAAGAAGACAGGGCCTGGCGCATGGAAACATGTCCATGATATTGGTGATTAAAATTTACCGGCCAAATTTCATAGCTTGAATCGTTACTGTTGGATGGGCGGGGAATGTCTTCAACTATATAAGCGGGATATCTTCCCTGTTTAATTGCTTCGGTATAAACGAACGGCTTAAAGGCTGAACCAGGTTGCCGGGCTGCCTGGGTAGCTCGGTTGAATTGATCATCTCCTCGACCGCCAATCATAGCTCTAATTTCACCGCTTGTGGGTTCAATTGATATACTTGCAAATTGAGGCTGGATGTTAGAAATTTCAGTTTCTCTTTCTACAGAGGGAATGATCCTTTCGTCAAGAGCTTCCTGGACTGCTTCCTCTGCTTGTTTTTGCATGTCTAAATCAATAGTTGTTTTAACTTCCAGGCCGCCGTTGTAAACAAGTTGGGCCCCAAACATCCGAATAAGCTGATCCCGCACATATCTAACAAAGTAAGGAGCACTTTCATCGACACTTCTTCCTCCCGACCTCAAATCAAATTCTTCTGCTTTAGCATTATTTACCTCATTTTCAGAGAGGAAACCTGTCTCCTGCATTCTTTTTAAAACTACGCTTCTTCTCCGGAGGGCTTCATCCATATTATTGTAAGGAGAATAATAATTGGGAGCCCGGGTTAAGCCGGCTATTAAAGCAGCCTCTCCAATATCAACTTCTGAAACAGATTTACCAAAATATTGTTGGGCTGCTGATTCAACTCCATAAGCGCTATGACCTAAAAAGATTTCATTTAAATACATTTCTAATATTTGGTCTTTGGTATATAACCGTTCAAATTGGAGAGCCAGATATGCTTCCTGTAGTTTTCGATAAAAAGTTTTTTCTTGAGTTAGAAGAGCTGTTCGGGCCAGCTGTTGGGTAATTGTACTACCTCCCTGAGCTCTTCGTCCTTCGATTATGTTTATGACCACAGCTCTAGCTATACCCAATAAATCAATGCCATGATGATTATAAAAATTGTCATCTTCTATAGCAATAAATGCATTCTGGAGAGTAGAGGGAATTTCGTTTAAATTCTTATAAACCCTATTCTCCTGGTATAGACTATTAAGAAGTGTTCCATCACTACTATATATCATAGTACTAAGGCTTCCACCTCTGTAATCCGAAATATCCGGGGTATCCTGGATAATCCAGGTTAAACCTCCTAAAACGATACCTGTTATTAAAAAGAATATAATAAGTAAAAAAGCAATAATGAACTTGCTTTTTGATTTATTTTTTGTTGAATTTTGCCTTTGTTTCCGTGTAGACAAAACTCTCACCTCCTCTTACTTTTTTTATTATAACATAAATATGTTCATCTGACACCCCTTGTTAGTGAAAAACCATTCTGTTATAATTATATCATACATACTCTAATTGGAGAATAATAAGTAATATAGAGGAAATTGACTATAAGGAGGTGGCTATCTGACCATAAATTTGGTCAGATACAGAATATAATGAATTTAGATGAACAAATTAAAGTTTTAATGCAAGGTACAGCCGATGTAATTACAGAAGAAGACCTTAAAGAAAGATTGGCAGAAGCAGAAAAAGAAGAACGTCCCTTGAAAGTTAAGTTAGGACTTGATCCTTCTGCCCCAGACATTCACCTCGGCCATACTGTCGTTTTAAATAAACTCAAACAGTTTCAAGATTTCGGTCACGAAGTACATTTAATTATTGGGGATTACACCGGAATGATCGGAGATCCTACCGGTAAATCAGAAACAAGAAACCAACTAACCGAAGAAGAAGTAAAAGAAAATGCTAAAACTTATCAAGAACAATTTGCCCGGGTACTGGATCCTGATAAAACGGTTCTTCATTTTAATAGCGAATGGTTAGCTAAATTAAAGTTAAAAGATATCATAAATTTATCATCGAAAATAACAGTTGCTCGGATGCTGGAAAGAGATGATTTTTCTAAACGCATGCAGGAGAACAAGCCTATCTCTATTCATGAGTTCTTTTATCCGCTTATGCAGGGATATGACTCTATTGCCTTAGAGGCAGATGTAGAACTAGGAGGTACTGATCAGAGGTTTAATCTTTTAGTGGGGAGGAGACTGCAGCGGGAATATGACCAGCACCCTCAGGTAATAATGATGATGCCTTTATTAGAGGGTTTAGATGGCCACCAAAAGATGAGCAAGAGTTTAGATAATTATATTGGTGTAGATGAAGACCCGGTGACCATGTATGGGAAAGTTATGTCGCTGCCGGATGAATTAATAGCCAGGTATTTCGAGCTGATAACAGATATAAAGCCGGCTAGATTAGAAGAAATAAATAGACAGCTAGCCGAGGCGGAGACCAACCCAATGGAGCTTAAAAAAGAACTGGCTAGTTGGATCGTAACTCGGTTTCATGGTCATGCTGCTGCGGACGAGGCTGCTCAGGAATTTTCTCGGGTGTTTTCTGAAGGCAAAGTGCCTGAAGAAATGCCAGAGATAGTAATTCCAGCGGAAGAATTAGAAGAAGGCAAGTTATGGATAGTGAAATTAATAGCGGCTACTGGGCTGGTAGATAGTAATAGTGAAGCTAGACGGATGATCAAGCAGGGAGCCGTAACTATCGATGATGAGAAGATAGAAAAAATCAACCTGGATATACCTGTCGAGGATGGGATGATAATAAATATTGGCAAACGCCGTTATGCGAGAATTAGGAAGGAGAATTAAAGCATGTTAACTGATGAAATACGTCGCTCTTATTTAGATTTTTTTAAAAGTAAAGATCATCTAGTAGTAGATAGTGCACCTTTAATTCCTCAGAATGACCCTTCATTACTCTGGATTAACGCGGGTATGACTCCTTTTAAACCATATTTTAATGGTAGCAAGGAACCGCCCCGGACTAGAATGGCTTCAAGTCAGAAATGTATCCGGACCAATGACATAGAAAATGTAGGGAAAACAGCTCGGCATCATACCTTCTTTGAAATGCTTGGCAATTTTTCGTTTGGAGATTACTTTAAAGAAGAAGCAATAGCCTGGGCCTGGGAATATGTGACTAACGAGTTGAACCTACCAGAGGAACGTTTGATTATTACAATTTTTAAAGATGATGATGAAGCCTTTGATATCTGGCATAAGCAGGTCGGTCTACCCGAAAGCAAGATTGTTCGAATGGGGAAAAAAGAAAATTTTTGGCAGATAGGAACAGGGCCCTGCGGTCCTTGCTCTGAAATCCATATTGATCGTGGCTCTGAGTTCGGCACTGGCCCCGAGGATGTACTCGGTGGAGAAGGGGATAGATATTTAGAGTTGTGGAATCTTGTTTTTACTCAGTACGATTATACTGAGGAAGGTGAATATGTAGAACTTCCTCAGAAAAATATAGATACAGGTATGGGGCTGGAAAGAACAGCTTCAGTCTTACAGGGAACAAAATCGAACTATGAGATAGATATTATTTATCCCCTTATCAAAGAGGTAGAAGAGAAAACAAGGCAAAAATATCGAGTAAATTCAGGGGATATTAATCCTCATCGAGTTATAGCCGACCATATCCGGGGAGTTACTATGGCTATATTTGATGGTGCTTTTCCTTCCAATGAGGGGCGCGGTTATGTTATCAGAAGGTTAATAAGAAGAGCAGTCAGATATGGTCAGAAGTTAGGATTAAAAGGGCCATTTATGTATGGTCTGGTTGAAAATGTTAATAATTTGATGGCAGGAGGTTATCCTGAACTTCCTCAAAGGCAGGAACATGTAGAACACGTAATTAAATCAGAAGAAGAAAGATTTTTACAAACCTTAGATCAGGGCATGGAAATTGTTGAAGAAATCAAAAGAGAAATGAAAGCAGCAGGGAGTCAGAAATTATCAGGTGAAAAAGCTTTTAAGTTATATGATACTTACGGCTTCCCGCTTGATTTGACTGAAGATATTATGGAAGAAGCAGGATTTGAAGTAGATAAAGCAGGTTTTAAAGAAGAGATGGAAAAACAGAGAACTAGAGCTAGACAGGCTCGAGAAGATATTAGCTTTGCTGGAGACAGCCAGGGTCTTTATGAAACAGTAGCTAATAAATTAGCGCAAAATGAAGAGGATACTTCAGATTTTATTGGTTATCATAATCTAAAAACCTCAGCAAAAATACAGGCCATAGTACACCAGGGTGAACAGGTGGAAAGCTTACAGGCAGGGCAGCAGGGTCAAGTTATTTTTGATGTGACACCCTTTTATGCAGAAAGTGGTGGACAAATCGGTGATAAAGGGGTTATTCAAGCAGAAAATGGAAATATGAAAGCCGAGGTTATCGATGTAAAAGAACAGGATGGCTTAATTCTTCATCAAGTAAAGCAGAAAACAGGTGAACTGCAGGTGGGCACCAGGGTTAATTTGAAGGTGAATAGCGACTTAAGAAATTCAACAGCGCGCAACCATACTGCCACGCATTTACTTCATCAGGCATTGATGAACCAACTGGGGGATCATGTTAATCAGTCAGGTTCTTTGGTAACTCCAGATAGATTGAGATTTGATTTTACCCACTTTGAAGGCTTAAGTTTTCAAGAGTTACGTTCAATTGAGCGGGAGATCAACCGCAAGATCATAGAAAATATGGATGTTACAACGACAGAAACATCTTTAGAAGAAGCGAAAAAGATGGGAGCTCAGGCTTTATTTAGTGAGAAGTACGGGCATCAGGTTCGGGTGGTTAAATCAGGTGATTACAGTATAGAATTATGTGGAGGGACTCACGTTCAGGCTACTGGAGAGATTGGGTTATTTAAGATTCTCCAGGAGAGCAGCATCGCAGCTGGAATTCGCAGGATAGAAGCCGTAACTGGCTTAGCTGCTCTGGATTACGTAGAAGATCAAGAAGATATAATTAGTGAGGCGGCTGAACAATTAAAAACCCGTCCAGAAGAATTACTATCAAAAATTGAAGGTCTTCAGGCAGCCAACAAAGACTTAAAACGTCAACTCAAATCACTGCAGGATAAACTTGCAGACAGTAAGGCAGAAGATTTAACTGATAAAATAGAGACTATAAATGGAATTAAAACAGTGATAACTGAAGTTGAAAATATTGATCAGGATGGGTTAAGGACCTTAAGTGATGAGTTAATATCAGAAATTGGGAGTGGTCTCGTTCTGCTTGCTCAAAGAGACGAGAATAAAGTAGTATTTGTTGCGAAAATTAGTCCAGATTTAGTAAAACAGGGATTGCACGCCGGGAAGTTAGTAGGAGAAGTTGCTAGAATCACCGGCGGTGGTGGCGGCGGGCGACCCGATATGGCTCAAGCAGGTGGTAGTCAGCCAGAAAAATTGCCTGAGGCTTTAGAGAGAGCTAGAGAAATCATTGCTGCAAAATAATATCTTCAGGGAAGTGATTTGATGTCAGATAATAATAAATATCATGAACAGACGGTCAAATTTGATTTTGATTTAAATGAAGATGTAAGCGAAGCAGGGTATATTTTAAAGCGAGTTTATTATGCTTTGGAAGAGAAAGGATATAATCCGGTCAATCAAATTGTCGGTTATTTAACTTCAGGAGATCCGGCTTATATTACAAGTTATAAAGATGCCCGAACTATGATTAGAACAGTAGAACGAGATGATATTTTGGAAGAATTAATTACCAGTTATTTAAACAATTAAATAATTATTTAGATAAGGCAAAGGCGGGGAAACCCCGCCTTTGCCTTATAATAACTTGCAAATTCAAAGCTGCAAAGGTATAATGTATTATTAGGATGTTATGTTTAATATTCGAGCTGGATTTAGGAGGAAATAATGCGTATTTTAGCAGTAGACTACGGGCAAAAAAGGGTGGGTCTAGCTATAAGTGATCCTTTAGGGATAACTGCTCAACCTTTGTTGACTTTAAAGATAGAAGGAAAAGAAGATTTTATTGCTCAATTAGAAGATATAATAGCAGAGTACAAGGTTGAAGAGATAGTTATTGGTTTACCCCTGCATATGAATGGGACTTCAGGAGCAAGAGCAGCAATCAGTTATGAGATAGCAGAATTAATCAAAGATAAATACCATTTGCCAGTTCACCTGCAGGACGAGAGGTTAAGCAGCGTAGAAGTAGAAAAAGTAATGTTATCTGGAGATCTAAGCAGGGCAAAAAGAAAAGCCCGCAGGGATAAATTAGCTGCTTCTTTAATCTTAAGGAGTTATTTAGCTAATAGACAGAGGAGGTAATTAAAGTAGCGATGGACGAAAATAAAGATGGTTCTTATTGGTATGATACTGATAATAAAGAATTAGTCTTAATCGAAGATGATAAAGAATACCGCTTCTATTTACTGGATAAATTTAATTTTGAAGGCAATGAATACTGTGTTCTATCATCTTCTGAAGAAGAAAGTGCTGATGACACGTTATTAATGAAAATTATAGAAGAAGATGATCAGGATACCTTAGCTGTAATAGAAGACGATAGCGAATTTGAAAAAGTTTCAAAGTATTATTATTATGATTATGAGGAATAAATATTGGAGGCATAACCCTTGAAAAAATCTGGGATAATACTTTTTTTGCTTATTATTATAATAGCTGGTATAATCTTAACGATTGATTATTTAATGGAGCCAGTAAATCCAGAAGATCCTGAATTATTAGTGGTATCTAGAGGAAGTTCAGTTAGAAATATCGGGAGAAAATTAGAAGAAGAAGGCTGGATTAAATCTCGAAAAATTTTTGAGTTATATGTATTAATTTTTGATTATCAAGGACAACTTCAAGCTGGCACTTATGAGTTTGAACCTGGTGATGACGTTAAGCAGATAGTAGATAAGTTAGTTCAGGGTGATGTAGCTAATTACAGCCTTACCATTCCAGAAGGCTTTACAGTTGAAGAAATTATAATACGAATTACTGCTACTGGTCTTTATCAAAGGGACGAACTTGAAACAGCCTTACAGGCTTCAAGGTTAGAGAGAGATTATATGCCTGAACAAGAAGATGTAAAATGGAAGCTAGAAGGTTTTCTCTATCCTGATACCTATACTTTTGAATATGGTATTGAGCCGATTGAGATCTTTAATGCGATGCTCTCTCGTTTTGAAAATAGATGGTTAGAGGATCTGCAAGAGGTGAACATGGATTATTCGATTAATGAATTAGTTACAATAGCTTCTATGGTCGAAAAAGAAGCCAGGCTGGAAGAAGAAATGAATTTGATTTCAGGGGTAATATATAATAGATTAAATAGACAGATGGCCCTTCAGCTGGATGCTACAGTACAGTATGCTTTACCAGCTAGAGTAGAGAGGGTATTTTATAATCATTTAGAATTGGAATCACCTTATAATACTTATAGGGTGACTGGTTTACCTCCTGGACCTATTGCTAATCCAGGCAGCCAGGCTCTTACTGCTACCGTTAATCCTGAGGATTCTGATTATCTTTTTTATTTTGCTAGATCTGATGGGAGTCATGTTTTTTCGGAAACGTACGAAGAGCATCTGCGGCGGCAGAGAGAGCTGCGTTAATTTTGAGGAGGTTTTATGATGAAAATTCCTGAGTTGCTTGCTCCTGCAGGTAATTTAGAAAAGTTGAAGATCGCTATAGATTATGGAGCAGATGCCGTTTATTGTGCTGGCAAAAGTTTAGGTTTAAGAGCAAAAGCAGATAATTTTAGCAGAGATGAATTAAGAGAAGCAGTTAATTATGCCCATCAGAGGGGAAAAAAAGTTTATTTAACTTTAAATATTATAGCCCACAATCAAGATATTGAGCAAGTTTATGATTATCTGGATTTTATTTCCGAAATTAATATAGATGCCCTTATTGTTTCTGATCCCGGAATATTGTATATTATAAAAGAAAAAAATATTAATACCCCCATTCATTTAAGCACACAAGCAAATACGGTTAATTGGGCAGCCGTAAAATTTTGGGAAGAATTTGGGGTCGAAAGAATTATATTAGCTCGAGAATTAGCTTTAGAAGAGATCATGGAGATTAGAAACAAAACTGATATGGAATTAGAAAGTTTTGTTCATGGAGCTATGTGCATATCTTATTCAGGCCGCTGCTTACTCAGTAATTATATGACTGGAAGAGATGCTAATAGAGGTAATTGTGCTCAACCCTGTCGGTGGAAATATAAGTTAGTTGAAGAAAAAAGACCGGGCCAGTACTGGACTATCTCTGATGATGACACAGGCAGTTATATCATGAACTCAAAGGATTTAAACTTAATCGGCCATCTGCCTGCCCTGGTTAATGCTGGTCTTGATTCTTTAAAAATTGAAGGTAGAATGAAAAGTGTTCATTATGTGGCAACTGTAACTGGAGTTTACAGAAAAGCATTGGATAATCTAAAGCTTACTGGTGAAAAATATAATTTGGATCCAGGTTTGGCGGATAACTTACTCAAAATTAGTCATCGTCCTTATACCACAGGCTTTTATTTTAATAGTCCTGGATCTCAAGCCCAAAACTATTTAGATTCATCTTATATAAGAGACTATAAATATTTAGGTATTGTTAAAGGGTATTTGCCTGAACAGAATCAAGCCATAGTTAAAGTGAAAAATAAAATTAAAACCGGTGAACAAGTTGAATTTTTTGGGCCTGGTGCTGACACCTTCAGTCAGAGAATTAATAAGATTTTTGCTGTAGACGGAGAAGAAATACTTCAGGCAAAACATCCAGAAAGTATAGTAAAAATAAATGTGACTCGAGAAATTGGAGAAAATTATATTATTCGCAGGAGGATACCAGATGAGACTAAATGATACCTATCAAATGAAAGTTGAGATACCTCCTGAGGAAGTTGTTTATGTAGATATGGTCTTTAAATCTCATGAAGGTATCGCAATGCTTAAATTAGATCAAAAAAATGAAGGTTTGATTAAATTGGATTATACTCCGGGGACACGAGAGACTGTACTGGAAGTATTAGAAGCTCTCAAATTAGAATTTGAGTTGGAAATCGTGAAGGATGATTATGTTGAGCATGATAGGTAGGATAATGATATGGAGTTGATTTGATGATAAGCCGTTTCCGGGAATTATTTCAACCAGATTTTCATTTACAGCGTATAAATGATATTGATTTAGCTAGGCTAAAAAGTCGGGGGATTAAAGGATTAATAATCGATATAGATAATACCATAATGCCTTATTCTGAGACGCAATTGGATGATAACGTTTCTGTCTGGGTCAATAGAGCAAAAGAATTAGAATTTAAAATAACTTTTGTTTCTAATACTTTACCTGATCGAGCAGAAAAAGTTGAAGACTATTTTGATTTACTTGCTTATGGTTATTCTGGCAAACCGTTTACTAAAGCATTTAAAAGAGCCTTAGCTGACATGAAAGTAGCAAATAACCAAATCGCAGTGATTGGAGACCAAATATTTACGGACGTTTTAGGTGGAAACAGAGCAGGTTTTTTAACAATTTTAGTTGAACCTTTAGAAAGCAAAGACTTTATTTTAACTACTATTTTTAGGTTGTTGGAGAAGCTGTTTTATGATAGAGTTTGTGGTTTAGGGGAAAGGAGTTTTTAATTATGATACAAATTAGTTCAAAATATATTGTGAGTATCTTTGTTATGTTTTTATTATTTAGTTTTTTATTAGAGGTTGATTTAGGGGCTGAACAAGCTTTAATATTTGGCGAGAGAAGCTTACAGCCGGGGGATGAAGGTGCTGATGTAGCAATTCTGCAGAGGAAATTAGATGAGTTAGGTTATTATCATGGGAGGGTAGACGGACTATATGGAGCAAATACTGAATCGGCAGTAGTGAAGTTCCAGCAGGATGAAGGTCTTGCTGCTACAGGTATTTTTGATTCTAATTCCTTTGCTGCTCTTCCAGAAACAGGAACAATATCCAGTATTATTCAGGTTTCCCAAGACGACATCATGCTGTTAGCAAGAATTATATATGCGGAAGCACGAGGTGAATCAAATAAGGGCAAAGTAGCTGTGGGGGCAGTGATATTAAATAGGGTAGCAGATAATCGTTTCCCAAACACGCTCAGAGAAGTAATCGTTGAGGAAGGCCAATTTAGTTCATTATTTGATGGCCAAGCTAATTTATATCCAGATGAAGAGGCGATTGCAGCAGCAAAAGCAGCTTTATTGGGTTATGATCCTACGTATCAGTCGATATTTTTCTATAATCCTGGAATTGCGACTAACCTTGCCTGGATTTCAAATCGACCTGTAGTTAAAAGAATTGGAGGGCATGTATTTGCTCAATAAAAAAACAGCACCAGGGCCCTGGTGCTGTTTAAATGAGGATTTGAATTTTATAGTTCTGCTTTCATTTTATCAAGACAGGCTTTACAGATAATCCTATCTTCAAAATCAGATGTCTGTTTAGCACTGCCACAAAAAATACAGGCAGGAACATATTTTTTCAAAACAATCTTATCCCCTTCGACAAAAATCTCCATCGGGTCTTTTTTGTCTATGTTCATAGTCTTTCTAAGTTCAATTGGTATCACCATTCGGCCTAAGTCGTCAACTTTCCTCACAATTCCAGTTGATTTCATCTGTTTTCCTCCTAAATAAGTAAATTGAAAACATAATTCGACAAAATGTTTCTAATTCATTATAATATTTATTGAGAAAATAGTCAATATATATTTAAGTAAATATTAAAAAAATAACTATAATTTACTATTGGCAATTTTTATGTTAAAGGAGTTGATTAATTTGTCGGATCTGATGGCCAGATATAAAAATATATTAGCAGAAAATCAGTATAAACTAACTTCCCAGAGAAAAGCTATTTTAAAAGTTTTAATTCAAAACAAAGATAAGCATTTTTCAGCAGAAGAATTATATGAAGAAGTTAAAAAAATTAATCCTGAGATGGGTCTAGCCACGGTTTACCGCAACCTGGAATTATTTTGTCGGTTAGATATCACTCATATGTTAGAATTTGATAGTAATTTCAAACATTACGAGTTGGTATTTTCGGAAGACCATCACCATCATTTGATTTGTGTTAATTGTAACAAAATTATTGAATTTAATGATGATGATTTAATAAGTTTTGAGAATAGATTAGCCAGAGAGTATAATTTTGAAATGAAAGATCATTACATTAAGTTTTACGGTTATTGCGAAGATTGCCAGAATAAAAAAGAAAGGGAGTGATGTCAGTGGAACCTACTAAAAACTGTTTAAAGGATTTATCTGTTTTTTCCCTACTAGACTGGGAAGAGATTGAATCTATCTGTGAAAACGGTTATGTGAAAAATTATCGCAAAGGGGAAATAATATTTTTTGAGGCAGATAGTGAAAAAAAGTTATATCTATTGGTAGACGGACAGGTTAAGTTATCTATGTTATCCAGTGAAGGTAGAGAAAAGGTAATGACAATTCTCCAGGCAGGAGATATTTTTGGCGAAATTTCGCTTTTTGATCATGATCCCCATCCTCTTACAGCTGAAGTAGTAGAAGAGGCTAAATTGATGATTCTAGAATGGAGCAACCTGGAAGAAATTATCATGGATCAACCCCGTCTGGCCTTAAAGATTATCGAGGCATTGTCAAAAAAGACCAGATTATTAACAAGTCAGGTTAGGGATCTGGTGTTTCATGATGCAATAGGTAGATTGGCTAATTTACTGATCCGTTTTGCTAAAGATTTTGGTAAAGAGACAGAGGAAGGGACCATGATAGAGTTAATCTTAACCCATCAGGAGATAGCTAATCTGCTAGGGGTGTCAAGGGTTACTGTCACAAAAACCCTAAACAAATTGATAGATCAAGGCTTAATAAAGATTAAAGAACGGAAAATATATATATTAGACCATCAAGGTCTAAATGAATGTGTTAAAGATATATGAGCTGCTTAAATGGATATTTTGAACCAGATTATTTGTTAGGTTTATTTGGAGCAGATGTAAGCAGGAGTTTATCCCCTACAATCCATAATTATGTTTATCAGGAGAGAAAGCAGAAAGCGATCTATAAGGCTTTTTCCATTAACGAGGAGCAGGTAGGACCTGCTTTAAACCAACTTGCCAGTTTTGAATTTAAAGGTCTGAATATTACAAATCCCTATAAAGAATTAGTTATTAAATTTTTAGATGAGGTATCTGAAGCAGGTAGTAAAATTGGGGCTGTTAATACGATAAAAGTAGAAGATAATGGACTTTCTGGTTATAATACTGACTACCTTGCAGTCAAGGAAATCATATCGGACAATATGCAAAATTCTCAATATTTGACTACTGTTTTACTGTTGGGAGCTGGAGGAGCAGCTCGCTCGGTATTGTATGCTTTATCAAAGTTCACCGGATTTAAAATTTTACTTGGAAATAGAACCGAGAGCCGAGCTAAAAAATTGATCGAAGAGTTTTCTGAACTGTTTTCCTACAAAGGGGAAATTAAATATGTTAAATGGACTCAAAAAGCCCTGGGTAATGCTACTTCTCAAGCCGATATTATAATTGAAGCCACGGGCTTAAGCTGGCAGGAGCAGGTATATCCAGGTTATGAAAAGATTAGTTCTCATCATTTCGTTTTTGATCTAAGTTATCCGCAAAATCAGGGGCCCCTGTCTAAATATGCTAACGAGCAGCAGGCATGTTATTTAGATGGCAAAAATATGTTATTGATCCAGGCTAGAGAAGCAGATAAAATTTGGTTTCCAGCTAAGGATAATCAGGAAAGGAAACGTTTGTTTCAGCAGGATATCTTTTAAGTAAAAAAATTTAATACTTCTCGCATAACATCACCGAATTTTGGTGGTGTTTTATTATTTTATAGAAAATTTTATAAAAAAATATAAAATCTTGCAGGAATATTTTTACTTATGGAGAAATAAGTTTTACCTTAAATTTTTCCAGGAGGTGAGGACATGTATGGTGGAGGACAGATAATTAATAATCTTCACAGTCTGATTGGCGAAGCAAATAGGGATGAAGCAAGCGACATCCATTTAGAGCAGACTGAGTCTGGGGGCAGAGTGAGGTTTAGAATAGATGGACTTCTGCAAACTAAAGAAGAGCAATCGGTAGAGATTATCAAAAACTTAATTGCAAGGGTTAAGCTTTTAGCAGGTCTGGATATAACAGTCCATAATATGATTCAGGAAGGAAGTATTTCCGGAAAAGCATGGAATACCGCTGAAATTAGGATATCTATAATGCCTACAGTAAGAGGTGAAAAAGCAGTATTAAGATTAAGAGGAGATAAGAAGTCTTATCAACTTCACGAAATTGGGTTTTCGCCAGATAATTTTCAGGTATATAAAAAATTGATTAGAGTGAATCAGGGGCTAATTTTATTTACCGGCCCTACCGGTAGTGGTAAGAGTACAACATTATTAGCAACAATTTCAGAACTCAATCAACCAGACTTGAATATCATTACGCTGGAAGATCCTGTGGAGATAAGGCTTCCTTCTGTTAATCAGTTATATGTTAATACTGCAAATGGTTCAAAGTTCGCGGAGTATCTTCGAGCGGTATTAAGACAGGATCCTGACATTATTATGGTAGGAGAGATCCGAGATTTAGAAACAGCAGCAATGGCCGTAAGAGCTGCCCTTACCGGTCATCAAGTTTTTAGTACTATTCATACCGCAGATTCCGTAGGAGCAATTATTCGCTTAATTGAAATGGGGATTCCTTCTTATCTGGTGGGAGCAAATTTAAAAGGAGTAATAGCCCAGCGTTTAATCAGGAAATTTTGTCAGACCTGTTTGGGGCAGGGTTGTTCTAATTGTAATCATACAGGGTATAAAGGGAGAAAAGCCATCCATGAAGTTTTACCTATTACTGATGAAATTAAGAAGTTAATTATTCAAAGTAGTTCTGAAACAGAAATAAAGAAAGCTGCCAGTAAAGCAGGTGTGATATTTCTAAAAGAAGCAGGGGTGATAGAAGTTAAAAATAATGTAACCAGTCAGGATGAGTTAGAAAGGATTCTAAATGAATAAAGCAAGAGAAAATGCTTGTAAATTAGCGCGGGAGTGGGGG
Source organism: Bacillota bacterium (assembly GCA_051745085.1). Lineage (GTDB taxonomy): Bacteria > Bacillota > Halanaerobiia > Halanaerobiales > Halarsenatibacteraceae > Halonatronomonas. The sequence continues at coordinate 53,037 of JBNJDR010000003.1, forward strand.
CTATATTTAAAGGGGGGTTATCCACTTGTAGATGCCCTGACGTATAGTCTGCATAAAGATTTAGATAAACAAATAAAGGTTCGTTTGCATCAGATGATTATAGATTTAGAGAACGGACTTTCTCCAGAAACGGCAATCCAAAGATTTGATAAGGTTCTGCCTGATTTTTTTCTGGTTATGTTTGCTCTGGGGTGTGGAAGTGGTAATTTGGATGTAATTCTAGAACAGCTGGAGGAGTTTTATCGGTGGCAGATTCAGGAAAGAAAAGAGATAATAGGGAAACTATATTATCCGGTGTTGACCATGACTGTATTTCTGATGATGACTCTTTTGATTATCCTGGTCATTCTTCCTACTTTTCAAACCCTTTATACAAGCTTAAATATTGAACTAAATCGAGTTTCTCTAATTCTTATATATTTAGGAAGATTTGTGTCTTATCACCTTAAGAAAATCTTTGTTTTATTAACAGCAGTAGGAGGAACACTAATATATCTAAGTAAGTATCGATCTGATTTATTCCGAAACCTAATCCAGCGACTGCCCGGCTGCAAAAAATTTGCTGGCCAGCTAGCTTTAAGTCGATTTCTAACAGGTTTAGCACTTCAGCTCAAAGCAGGTATGGATATTAATATGTCTTTGCAAACGGCAGCCAGATTAACCGGAGAACCTTTATATCGAAACGGTGCTGAAGAGATAATTAAAGATATTGGAAACGGCAAGGGTTTGGTTGAAAGCTTGGTTAAATGGATTCCAGTAGAGTCCGGCCATATTTCTTTATTAAAGGCAGGTGAAAGGACAGGCAGGTTGGGAGAAAGCTTAGAATTTCTTAGTCAAATTCATCAAGATTATTTAAAAAACTTTGTAGACAGATTAAATAAATTAGTTGAACCTATTTCTATTACAGTATTAGCGTTATTCACCGGTATTCTAGCTTATTTATTATTAAATCCTATCTGGCAGATTTTTAATAGCGGCTTATTACTTTAAGAATATGAAAGGGGAGTTTGGCATGAAAATTATCCAAAATAATCATGGCTTTACTTTAATTGAGATGACGATGGTATTGGTCATTATAGGTATTTTACTAAGCATATCTATTCCCGGTCTGGCTGGAATTAGAGAACAAGCAGAAGCTACAGCGGTTCAACTTGAACTTTCTGGGATAAAAACCCTGCTTGAAATATATTATTTAGAAAATGATCATAAGTATCCTCCCCAAGCTGAATTTACGACCCTAGATATTGAAAAGTCCGAAAACTTCTTTTATGAAACTAATACCGAAAGAACATCTTATAAAGTAATAACTACCAATGCTTATGGAGGAAATTATTATTACATCGAAGATACGAAAACGAATATTCAGCGGACCAGTACTTCAACTTTATAGTCATGACGCTCTGGGAGATTTCCCTAACTTTGTTTTTGATCGCAGTTTTATTTGGAGTTAGCATAAGTTCGTTATATCTGCCAGAAAAGTTTATGCTCTGGCAGCAGGCGGTATATACCAGGCTATTAGTGGTCCAGTTAAAATACCAGGCTCTTCTAACAGGACAAAAAACAGAACTTCATTTAATTTCAGGAGAACCTGTTGGATACATCCTGTATCTAAAGAACGACTCCGGGCTACAAAAATTGAAAACTGGCGAATATCCATATTTTCATAAACTACTGGATCAAAACGGCCAGATCGTTCCGCCAGGTGAAAAAATCATATTTTATTTAACCAGCGAGTTTTCCTCAGCCAGCACAACTGCTGGCTGGGGGAGCAATGCCAGTATTATCTATGTGATTATGAATAATCGAGGGAGGCTTAGATTTGAAACTAGATGAGCAGGGTTATAGCTTGCTTGAGATTATGGTGACCTTATGTTTGCTGTTTATTTTTTCCGCATCAATCATTTCAATTACAACGAAAATGTCAAACCTTACAGAAGGATTAACCAAAGAGCGAGAATTTGCAGAAGCAGCGCAAAGCCTTGGAATAGAATATTTGGAGAATATATATTACAAAAATGTTAGTAGGCCTCAAGTAAAACAAAGTTATTCCTGGCAGGAATTAGATGATTTAGATTTTGAATTAGCTGCGCAGATTCCTGCAGAAATAAAGGAGAAGATTAAATTTCAGATTGAACTGCTTAGTGATGCCGAAAATTATAATATATATCAATTAATAATCAGTCTTGCCGACTTAGAGTTGACATTTTTCTATTTAGATGAGGAGGCCGGATGAAGTAATGCAGAAGGATGAGAGAGGTTTTACCCTGATTGAATTGATAGTTATCCTGGTTATTGCTAGTATCATTTCTACATTTATTATGAGTATCCTGCTCAACGCCATAAATTTTAACAAAAGGGTTTTGATTCAAGCCAACCAGACAGAATTAGATTTAATAATTGAAAAAATAATTCGGGATATACTCCATTCTGCAGATATAAAAGTGATCGAAGGAGGCATAGAAATATTAACCCAGGAAAACAGCTGGGTAGTCTACCAAGTTTACAGCAGCAGCAGTGGACCTGCCCTGGGTTATAAAAAAGAAAAAAGCATTTCCCTAACAGGAGAAGTGGAATACACCCGGATAGATAGCATTATTGCGGATATCATTGACTTTTCATGGGAAGAAAAAGGAAATCTTTTATATTTGAGGATATGCCAGCAGGTAAGTTCTGAGGAGCAGATGTGCAGATATAGAACAATTCATGAAGGAGGGAGATTTTGGACTTCACATTAAACCAATCAGGCTTTATGATTATTAAAGTTTTATATGTTACTGTTTTGGTTACTATTTTATTTCAATTTACCCTTGCAGTTTTATTGTTAAATATGGAGCTAAGTAAAAACTTTACCCTGAAGATCAAGCATGATGCTTTAATAACCTCAAGTATTTATGCTGCTTCTTTTATAAAAGAATCGGTAAATTTTTCAACTGAGCCTTCCAATTTGATCGTACATCTTCTGGATGAAACGATTTTAGAGATAGAGGTAGAAGAAAATTCGGAAGGCAATTGGGTTTTATTAAAAATTGATGAAGAAATAGTTTATAATCACTATTATTAAATTAGAAAGGAGAAGAATTATGTCATTTTCAAAAAAACAGGGTTTTTTAACTATCAGTGAACAAGAAATAATTTATCTAGGAGGGCGTAAAACGAAAGAAGAGTTTACCTTACAGGAAGTTGTCAGACAGCGATTATCTGATGGCATAATTAAAAACGGAATTTTGGAGAAATCTGGCATATTTATTTCAATTTTGCATAATATTAAGCAGAAAATAAAATATAAACCGGCAAGTATCGATTGTGTGCTGCCAGATGATCAGATAGATTATCAAATTTTTAATACTCCTATACTTTCTAAAGCGGAACTGCAGAAGGCAGTTCAATTAGAAGTAAAAAGAATGATCGATTATGATTTAGACAGGGCTGCTTATGATTATACTCCTATCAAGAAGTCAGAATCTGATTGCAGTATATTTTTAGTTGTTATGCAGAAGTATATTTTGGAACAATATTGTTATGCTCTATATCAAATTTTTAATAACCTAAGAAGAGTAACAGTTAGAATGGAAGCAATTTGGAAACTGTTAGCTCGTCTTTGTAATAACGATGCAATATTTTTGGAAGTATATCCGGATAGCATTTATCTGACAGCTGGCAATCCTGATCAAATATATTTTTCCCGAACTTTTTCTTCTGAGTTTAATCGACTGCCGGATATAGAAGAAATAATAAACGGGGCAGATAATTTCATGCAGAGGGAGTTTAATCTAGCCCCGATTAAAAATATAATTTTATTGAATAATTCTAATAGAGATTTAAAAATTTCTCGAAGCTTATATAGCAAACATAATTGGATACCCTTAGAGATAGAGGACCAAAAAAAGAAATTAAATCATTCTGTTTTAAAGAATTATTTTACTTCTAATAATTTTGTTTCTGGGTTAGGGATGATCGCTAGTGGGAGCTAATATCAATTTATTCAAGCAAAGTTGGTTAATTCGAAAAAAGGTTCAGAGGCGTTTATTTATTTTTTTAATTATAGCAGTACTAACATCTGCTATAATCTATTTACATTTATCTAAGAGGTTATCCGAGGTATCCTCTGAAAGCAATTTCCAATCTAATTTAATTTTAAGCCAGATAGAAAAGGAGGATTTAATTCAGCTGCGGGGCCAACTTTCTGAGCAGACAAGTCAGGCGCAGGTTAACATTAGTTTAGCTTACTGGGATAAACTAATTACGGAATTATTAGGGGAGATAGCTCAGATAGAACGTCTGACCTACGCCGATATGACCTTGGTAATTACTGGAGAGCTTAAAGCATATTCAGATTTTCAAGTTTTAACTACAAGGGCAGCAGATTTAAGGACCCAGGGAGTTAAGATATCGGTCAATAAAATAGGACCGTTAAATCAAGGACAATTTATTCTGACCCTGCAGGGGGAGGAATGAGGTGTTAACATACAAAAAATATTATAATTTTATCCTTAATTGTGTGTTAGGGCTTATCCTGGTTTATATGTTTTATTTACTAACAACCACTTTTCAGGGATATTTTGTCTGGAAAAATCAAGCCGGAGAATATATCGCTAATAATACATTATATCAAGAAGAGCTCCTGGAACTGCAGACATTAAAGGAAAAAGCTGCTAATGCTGGCTTTACTGCTTTGAATGCATTAGAGGTTAGAAATATCATCACTGAATATCTCCAGAATTCTGATATATTGATAATGGAAGACCACTGGGATAAAACAGCTCTTAATTCTAAGCTTTCTTTATTAGGCGCAGGAGAGGAAATGGCTGAATTTTTGAAATGGTTATCAGAAAAAATATCCCCAGCAATTAAAGTTAAACAGCTAGAAATCAAATCTAACCAGGAAGGGGTTGGATTGGATCTAGGATACGTCTTAAGAGACAGGGCTTGGCTGTTTGAACCCGGAGGGAAACCTGAAGCATCCGGAAATGAATTGTTGAATTTTGTTTGGGATTATTCGTCACAAGTCATCCCCTCAGAAAATTTTTCCTATCAATATAAAACCGATAATAAGGAAGGGGATGAGCATTTCAGACTTGATATTGATCATACAATCTATAAAAAACCCGATTATATCACTTGGTTAGGGTATTATCATTCTTCAACTCGCCCCCATTTCTTACTTGAGATATACGGAGAAACTCTCCTCTTTACTCCCGATGTTAAGGTGATCTTGGCAGATAGTGAATATCGCTTACGTTTATTATCTGAACCTGTCTTACAGATAGGAGATAAATTATATAAAATAAAGGAGTGAAAGTTTAATGGATAGATATATCTGGCAGGGCATATGGCCGATCATTTTATTTTTGCTGATAAGTTTGTGCTTTTCTGGTCCGATTGAAGGCCTGGACACCAGTAGGTTGATTAGTTTTAAAGATACAGAAATCAAAGACATCCTTTATACCATAGCTAGCGTGAATGAATTAAATATTATAGTGCTGGATTCTGTTCAAGGCCAGGCCAGTCTTCAATTAGATGAGGAAGGTGGAGCTGAAACCTTAGAGAGAATGATTATAGCAACCGGTCATTACTACCTTAAACTAGGCGAAATTTATTATGTAGGTACTAAAGAAGAGATTGAAGCAATGAATGCAGTTTTATCTGAACCAGATAGTAAACGAGATGATATAATTGAATTGCCATATTCAGGCGAGTGGCAGTCCGGCTGGGGTGAGATGATAGAGAGTTATTATCCTGAATTACAATGGGGCGTAAATGTTAGCCAACAGGTGTTAATTCTTCAAGGTGAAGCTGATAAAATCGCCACAGCTGCTGGTTTTCTGGAAATGATTTTATTGCCAGGAAAGATAAATTCAACCGCAGAGAAAACCGAAATAGTATATCTACCCGGTTTAAGCCAGGCTCAAAAAGAAGAAATAGATAGTCTTTTTTCCGAGTCGATCTATTCTAGTTGGCTGGATAATTCAGAGATTCTTTATCTTGAAGGACCGGATGATGAGGTCGAGAGAGCAGGCACCCTGCTTGAACAAATGAAGTTAGAAAATCAAGTAGAAACGAGAGTGAAAGAAATTGAATATCGAGATCCTTTTGAGCTTTCGGAAAAAATTTCGCTGATCAACCCAGATATATCCGCGGTCCCTGTAGGTAATAATATATTTTTAAAGGGCAAGCATAAAGATCTTGAAGTATTAGAAGAAATCATGCCCCAACTTGATAACAAGCCAGAACAGATTATGGTTGAATTTGCAGTATTTGAAGTGACCCAGGAAAGACAGACAGGTGCAAAAAATTCAGGAGATAATTATAGGGCCCACTTATCATATAATTATCATGAGGGTTTGGAAATTGAGTTTAAATGGGAAGAGTTTCTCACTCAAGCTGAGCAGGAGGGAGGAGTAAAAACGATTGCCTCTCCCAGTCTTCTTACCCTGGTAGGTTTTCCAGCTCGTCTGCATATTGGCGATAAGATAGCTCTGCCTGTACAGGATGAAGAAAATAATTTAACTGATTATAACTATTTAGATGCGGGTATAATTTTAGAAGTAACCTCCTGGGTTAATTCTGAAAAAGAAATCACCTTAAAGCTTAATCCAGAGATAAGTACAGCGACAGCAGGTTATTTAGATAGTCCGGTTGTAAATACGAAAGAACTATCAACCATGATCAGGCTGCAGCATGGTGAAACTTATTATATTGGAGGCTTAAGGCAGAGCAGGCAGGAAGAAGGAAAGAGCAGCTGGCCTGTTTTAGAAAACATTCCTTTGTTAGGCTGGTTATTTACCAGTCAGTATCACCATGAGTACACCGGTGAATTAGTATTGGCGATAACCCCCTATATTGTTGCTGAATAAATATTATGCAGGAAATTTGCTGAGCAGCCAGAATTATATATAATGGAGGTTTTGTCATGGTTATTACATTAATAGGGATGATGGGCAGTGGGAAATCAACAGTAGGTCAGATACTTAGTTCTGATTTAGATTTTAATTTTTATGATACTGATTTACTCATAGAACAGAAAACAGACCAGGAAATTAACGAAATATTTGCTTTAGCCGGGGAGGATTATTTTCGCCAGGTTGAAAAGCAAATTATTGCGGAACTATATGAAAGCCTAAATGATGAAGAAGCGGTAGTAGCGGTTGGGGGCGGGGCAGTATTGTCTGCTCGAAATAGAGAGAAATTTTTACTAGCAGGGCCGGTGTTCTGGCTGCATGTTCCACCAGAAAAATTGGCCTCCCGCTTGCTTGCCAACAAAGATCGACCTCTTATTGCAGATTTAAATAGGGATATGGTAAAATTAAAGACTTATCTAGCTGGTTTATTAGAAGAACGGGCTAATTATTATCAAATCGGGGTCAAGCTAGATGCCGGTAAAAAACCCGAACAAATAGTGAAAAAAATAAGAGAGGTGAGCTTTTAAGTGGAAAAAATAATTTTTATTAATGGCCCTAATCTTAACTGGCTGGGGCGGCGGGATAATAATTTATATGGCTCAGGAACCCTAGATTCCCTGGAACAAGAACTAAAACTTACCTGCAGCAATAATGACTATGAATTCTTATTTTTCCAGACTAACAGTGAGGGCGAGTTTATTAATTTGCTCCAGGATCATGATCAACAAGCAGCGGGTTTTATTATCAATCCAGGCGCGTACAGTCACACCAGTCTGGCTATTAAAGATGCTCTATTATCAATTGAAAAACCTGTTATTGAAGTACATCTTTCTAATATAACCAGGCGCGAGCAAATAAGACAGCAGTTTCTGACCGGTTCAGCTGCCGATGGCATAATTATCGGTCTGGGTCGGCAGGGTTATCACTTAGCAGTTAAAGCTTTGAATGAAAAATTAAATAATTGAATATAGGAGGGAAATTTTATATGCAAAAGAGGATCGATAAATTAAAAAAACTGAGGGAAAAGCATGATCTCGATGCTGTTATGATCACTTCAAAAGAAAATAGGTTCTATTATTCTGATTTTACAGGTACAGCCGGGATACTAATAATTACAGCAGAAAAAAACTATTTTCTGACTGATTTTAGATATATTACCCAGGCTAAAGAACAGGCAAAAATTTATGAGATTGTAGAAATTAATCGAGAGAAGGAAAAAAAATTAGTTGAATTTCTCCAGGAAAAAAATATAAACGCACTCGGATTTGAAGATAATAACGTTACTTATAAATATTATCACAAGCTAAAGGGATATACTGACGATTTAAACTTTGTTCCTCTCGGTAGCGAAATTAGTAGGTTTCGTCAAAAAAAAGGTCCGGAAGAAGTAGCGAGATTAGAAGAGGCCATTTCTCTGACAGAGAAAGCCTTTATTCGCCTGCTTGATTTTATCAAACCAGGTTTAACCGAAAAAGAAGTAGCCGCAGAATTAGAATATTATTTAAGTCAGGAAGGTGGGGAAGGAGCGGCTTTCGATTTTATTGTGGCTTCTGGTTTTCGTTCAGCCCTTCCTCATGGTGTAGCTTCTGATAAAGTTATCGAGAATGGAGAGTTTGTTACCTTTGATTTTGGAGCATATTACAAGGGTTATTGTTCAGATATGACCAGAACAATAGTAATGGGAGAAGCTTCCCAAAAGCAGCAGGAAGTTTATAATGTTGTCCTTGAGGCCCATCTTGCAGCGCTGGAGAAAATAAAACCCGGTATGACCGGGCAAGAAGCAGATAAAATAGCAAGAGATATTATCAGGGGAAACGGTTATGGTGATTATTTCGGTCATGGTTTAGGCCATGGTTTAGGTATTGAAGTTCATGAAGCACCAAGGTTATCTCCAACTTCAGAAACTATCTTAGAACCAGGTATGGTAGTAACAGATGAACCAGGAATCTATATTCCCGACTGGGGGGGCGTAAGGATAGAGGATGACTTAATCATTACAAAAAATGGATGTAGATCTTTAAATAACAGTTCTAAAGAATTGCTATGCCTTAACTAGGCCGCTATCTTTTTGTCATTAGCTGTTAAGAATGATATAATTAAATCCAATTACAACAGGATAAATACAGGAGTGAGTAATAATGATATCGACAAATGATTTTAGTACCGGCTTAACTATCGAATTAGATGATGATATTTATGAAATCATCGATTTTCAACATTCTAAAACAGGACGGGGAGGAGCATTTGTAAGAAGCAAATTAAAAAGCCTGACTGATGGCCATGTTATTAATAAAACTTTCCGGGCTGGCGAAAAAATTAAGCAGGCCCATATAGAAACAAAAACTATGCAGTATTTATATCAGGAAGGTGACAATCATTACTTCATGGATGTAAATACATATGAACAGACTTATTTAAATATAGATACATTAGGAGATAAGTTAAAATATATTAAAGAGAACATGGAAATAGATGTTTCCTTTTATGAAGGGCGGCCTATAGATATTAGTTTGCCCACTTCAGTTGAGTTAGAGGTAGTTCATGCTCCTCCAGCTGTCAAGGGCGATACTGTTTCAGGAGGAACCAAAGAAGTAGAGTTAGAGACTGGTTTAAAATTGCAGGTTCCTTTATTTATTGAAAAAGGAACCGTTATAAAAGTAGATACGAGAACCGGCGAATATATAAGTAGAGCTTAATATGGAGGTATAATATGAAATACACAGTTATTGGTTCAGGTGTTGCTGGAGTTTCTGCTGCGAAACAATTAAATAAACTCGTTGATGAATGTGATATCAGAATTATAAGTCGGGAAAAAGATCCTTTTTATTACCGGCCGCGGTTAATTGAATGTCTTTCTGGTAATGTAAGTGTAGATGACATAGTGATTAATGATAGGGACTGGTTTAAAGAACAAGATATACAGTTAAATTTAGGAGAAGAAGTCCAGAAAGTTAATACTGAAACCCAGGAAGTTATCACCGATAAGAATAGGTATAAATATGACAAACTTTTGTTAGCTCAGGGAGCCAGTAATTTTGTCCCTCCAATTCCAGGGATAGATCTGAAGGGAGTTTATTCACTCCGGAACGGTCAGGATGCTCGAGAGATTTATGAACATATCGAAAAATCCGAGAAAGCAGTCGTAGTTGGCGGTGGTCTCCTGGGCCTGGAATCTGCTTTCAATATGATTAAAGCAGGTCTGGAAGTTACAGTTATTGAAATGGCTGATTATCTTCTTCAACGTCAGATAGACCAGGAAGGTGCAAAAATCCTGCAAAAAAAATTGGAAAAAATGGGTTTTTCATTCCGTTTAAACGGTAAGACCAGTGAAGTTGTGGGGCAGGATGAAGTTGAAGGTGTAAAGCTTGCTGATGGCGAACTTATACCAGCAGATCTGGTTTTATTTTCTACAGGGATCAGGCCAAATACTGATATAATTTCTGAGACACCAATTGAAACTAATAAAGGTATTATTGTAAATGAAAAAATGGAGACTAGTATATCCAATATTTATGCTGCAGGCGATGTAGCAGAATATGAAGGAACTATATATGGGATCTGGGCTCCGGCGATGGAAGAAGGAAAGGTAGCAGGTCAGGTGATGGCCGGTGAAGATGTCAGTTTTGATGGGTTTGTTCCTTCCTATACTTTAAAAGTAGCAGGAGTTAATGTTGTTTCAGCTGGTCAACTGGAAGAAAATGTTTCTTCTAAATTATTGAATAAGTCAGAAGAAAATTATTGTCGAGCATTTTTAGAAGAAGATAAAATTGTAGGAGCAATTATAGTAGGCGAATACGAAGATCAGGATAAATTACTAAAGGAAATTAAAAAGATATGACTGAGAAAAAGTACGGTGCTCTCTGGATAGCAGATGAAGTAATCGCCATTATTGCCAGCATAGCTGCTTCTGAGATAGATGGAGTTAGCTCTATGAGTGGGGGGGTCGCAAAAGGGATTGCCAGTATGTTGGGCAAAAAAGATTTAGGTAAAGGCGTTAGGGTTAAAGTTGAAGATAGCATTGTCAAGATCGATCTTTATATGATTCTAAACTATGACTATTCTATTCCTGATCTTGCCTGGCAGATTCAGGCTAACGTAAAGAAGATGGTGGAGGTAATGACAGGCTTGCAGGTTGTCGAGGTAAACGTTCACGTCCAGGGTGTGGAATTTTCTGACATGACTAATTTAACAGAAAATATAGATGAGGAGGAATAATAATGAAGATAATTCATAAAATAACTCTGAGCATACTCTTATTTATTCTGATGTTATTTTCTCTTATACTGGCTATATTTAGTCTGGGTGTTGTTAGCCAGGACTTTTTAAATCTGGTTCAGACAGATATATATCAAAATTATATAATGGCAGGTATATTTTTCCTAATAACCATATTATCTGCATGGACAATTTATCCTCTATTAGAAGGGACAAAGAGGACGACGACTTTACAAACCAGCGAAAATGGTAATGTTAAGATTTCATTTCAGGCTATCGATAAACTAGTCCGGAGTATAGTATATGATCAGTCCGGGGTGGAAACCAGGGCGATTAATTTAGAAACTATCAATAATCGTTTGATTGTAGAATTAGTTATAACAGTTGAAGAAGGCGACATGATTCCGGTAGTAACTCAGAAATTAAAAGAAGATATAAAGAATAAGTTAAAATTAATTATGGGGTCTGATATGGCTCAGGTGAAAATATTGATTGAGAACCTATCTGCAGCTTCCGACTCTCAGGAATCACAGCAAGAAATAAATCAAGCTGCTAAAGAAGCTGAAGAAGCAGTCGAAAAAGAAGAAAAAAAAGCAGCTAAAAAAACAGCAGAATTAGAAGCTAAAAAAATTGAGCAGAAACAGAAAGTAAGGGAGCAAAAGGAAGATAAAGAAGAAACAGTTCAGGGTAAAGGTTTTTTAGATAGGTTTATCCGTCGAGATAAAGAAGAGGAGAAGGAAGAAGACAAAGAAGAAATTAAGGAGAAAGATAAAAAAGAAACTCCATTTAAAGAGAACAATAAGGATCTTAATAAAGTGGAGCAGGGTAAATCTAAAAAAGCTGAGGCTCAGGATAAATCTCAGCAAACTAAAACCGAAGAAAGTGATAAGAATGGGAACTTCGATAAAAAGGACGAAAAAGATAAAAACGATAAAAAAGATAAAAACTAGAAACTGGACCTGGCAATAAAGTCGGGAGGTTGAGAAAGTGGAAAACGAAAATAAAACGAATGAAGTAGTCCAGGAATTTAAACAAACCTTTGCTGAGTATAAGAGCCAAATTTTAGGAGCATTGATCGGTTTGATCATTGCGATTCTTATTTTAACTATTGGCCTGGCTAAAACTTTGTTATTAACGGCATTTACTCTTGCTGGTTATTTGATCGGCAATCGAGAAGATTTAAATAAAGACTTTTACCGGGTTATAGATTATTTTGTAGGTAATAATAGATAGGAAATTATAGTTAGTTGGTGAATTAAATTTATGAAAAAATTATCACGTCATGAGGAGAGAGAAATAGCTCTCCAGTTTCTCTATGCTCTAGATAATAGGGGAAGATTAGAACAAGATTTTGAACCTCAGAGTGAAGAGTATATTCCCTGGTTGAAGGAAGACCACCAGAGTGAGGATGATTATTACCTTGCATTAGTTAGGGGTGTATGCCATAATTTAGCTGAGATAGATAAGTTAATCAGTGAAAAAGCTAAAGGCTGGAGTTTGAAAAGGATAGCTATAGTTGATCGAAATATACTCCGGATTGCAATTTTTGAAATTAAATATAATCCCAGGGTTCCAGAAGCTGTTGCGATTAATGAAGCAGTTGAATTGGCTCAGGAATACTGTTCTGACAAGTCGCCATCATTTATTAATGGAATTCTGGGAAAAATATAGTTTCACCGGCCTGCTTATTGTAAGCAGGCTTTTCGCAGGAATATGAGGAAGGATGAAATGATGAGTTACTTAATTTCGATTACCTTGATTGGACTTTTGAGCGGGATTGTAGGAACCGGTTTGGGGGGAATATTTGTAATTTCTATAAAATCGTTCAAGGAACAGGCGCTTGCTGTCTTACTTGCTTTTGCAGCTGGAGTAATGACGGTAATTATATTTTTAGAGCTGATCCCAGAATCGTTAGAGACAGGCACATTATTAACGGCAATTTTAGGGATATTATTAGGAGTTAGTTTGATTTTTCTTCTAGATGTCCGCTTTCCTCACCATCATTTTTTGCCAAAAACAGGTCAGGAAGCAACCCCGCAAATGCTGGCAAAGAGTAAGCTGCTGAAAACTGGAATTCTCCTGGGAATTGGAGTAGCTTTACATAATGTTCCTGAAGGAATAGCTATTGGAGCTGGTTTTATTGCTGGTCAAAATATTGGTTTCGGTTTAGCTCTATTGATCGCCTTACATAATCTACCTGAAGGCATGGCTGTTGCTACTGCTTTAGGATTGGCAGGATTAAATAGGACCCGGATAATTATTTATACCACTATGGCTGGTATACCTATGGGGGTAGGAGCATTTTTAGGTGGATTTTTTGGGAGTATTTCTCCGTTGTTTTTATCATTAGCTCTTGGATTCGCTGGAGGGGCAATGTTGTACATAGTTTACGATGAGTTGATTCCAGATGCCCATAGTCGGACAACAGGACAAACTGCTATAATAGGAATAGTTTTGGGAGTGATTGTGGGGATAGCTTTAATACAATTTTTGCATTAAAATAAAAATGGTGCTGAAGGTGGGAGTCGAACCCACAAGAGCGTGAGCCCACACGGCCCTGAACCGTGCGCGTCTGCCAGTTCCGCCACTTCAGCACTGTAGATATTCTAACTCAAAAATACTTCGATGTCAAGTTTTTTATGAACAAAATTGTTTTTGTTTATTTTAATAGCTAGAAAAGATTTGTAAAGCTTGCAAATTGGTGGCTTAAATGATATTTTAATAGCAGGAGTTTAATAATTTTAAATTTAATTTAATAAATATAGGAGGGGTAAAATGGATAAAGTTATTGATGGAAAGCAGATTGCTCAGAACATAAGGACAGAACTGAAAACTAAGGTGCAGAGTTTGAAGGATGAGGGGAGAGAGCCAGGTTTAGCTGTAGTTTTAGTTGGTGATAATCCTGCTTCTGAAACATATGTAGGGATGAAAGAAAAAGCAGCTCAAGAGATAGGGATTCATTCTGAACTTCATGATGTTGACGCCAGTATCTCCCAGGAGGAATTATTAGACCTGGTAGACCAGCTAAATAATAATGATAAAATTGATGGTATTTTAGTTCAGCTTCCCTTACCTGATCATATTGATGAACTTTCAGTGCTGGAAGCGATCGACCCTGGTAAGGATGTAGATGGATTCCATCCGATTAATACCGGTCGTCTTTTTAGCGGCCAGAAAGATTTACTCCGCTTTGATCCCTGTACACCTCTTGGAATCATCGAATTAATTGAAAGAAAAGGATTTGATATTGAGGGTAAGAATGCAGTTATAGTCGGACGAAGCAACATCGTAGGTAAACCAGTTGCCCATCTTTTATTGGAGAGGAACGCCACGATTACTGTCTGTCATTCCCGGACCAAAGATTTAAAAGCTCAAACTCTGGATGCAGATATCTTAGTTGCTGCGGTAGGCCGGCCTAATTTCATTACCGGTGATATGGTTAAAGAAGGGGCCTGTGTTATTGATGTCGGTATAAACAGAGTAGAAGGAAAACTGGTTGGAGATGTGGATTATGATTCAGCTTACGAACGGGCTGGAGCCATTACCCCCGTTCCTGGAGGCGTAGGACCAATGACAATCGCGATGCTAATGAAGAACACTGTAAAAGCCCGCGAATATCATGGAATCTAAAAGTTTAACAGTATCTGAAGTTACTGCTTATATTAAAAGCCTGTTGAAAAATGACAGGCTTTTAAGTCAATTAGAAGTGATCGGAGAGATATCCAACTTCCACCACCATCGCTCCGGCCATATGTATTTTACTGTTAAAGACGATGACGCCAAACTTAATGCGGTCATGTTTAAAGGTAATAATCGTCAGCTTGATTTCACTCCAGAAGACGGCCAGATGATAAAGGCTTACGGTTATATTGATCTTTATCCGCCCCGAGGAGAGTATCAACTTTACGTCCAGGCAATGCAGGTACAGGGCGAAGGTGATCTATTTCAGGCCTTTATAGAGCTGAAAGAGAAATTAGAAAAAGAAGGCTTATTCGCGCCGGAAAAGAAAAAACCTTTACCTGAATTTCCGAAAAAGATCGGTCTGGTCACCTCCGCCGGAGGTGCGGCGATTAGAGATATCATTTCTGTAATAAAGCGTCGAGATGCCGGGGTTTCCCTCCTGCTTACTTCTTCCCGGGTTCAGGGGAGCGAAGCAGCTGCAGAGTTGATCAAAGGATTGCGTTACTTAGATAAGCGACCGGATATAGACCTGATAATTATCTCCCGCGGGGGAGGTTCTCTGGAAGATCTCTGGCCATTTAATAACGAAATGTTAGCTCGAGAGATAGTGGCTGCGGAAACACCTATAATCAGTGGGGTTGGTCATGAAACAGATATAACTATATCTGATTTAGCTGCTGATTTAAGAGCTCCCACGCCTTCTGCAGCGGCAGAATTAGCTGTTCAGGATCAAGCCAGTATCAGAGAAAGATTCTATAATTTGAAAAAACAACTCTTTTCTTTAGCTGGCAGTAAACTTAAAAATTCCAGGAGAGAGTTCGATTACCTGTTGAATAATCGAATTTGGAAAAACCCTGATCTTATTCTGGCGCAAAAACGGCAGCATCTGGATGAGATTAGGCAGGAATTTGGTCAGACCCTGGCTGAATATTTACGCCAGCGCCGAGAAAAAATAGCCAGGCTGTCTCTGCAGGTAGATGGTTTGAGCCCTTTAAAGATTTTAGGGAGGGGTTATTCTCTTACAGAAAAATCAGGTAAGGTGGTCTCCAGTATTCAAGACGTTAACCTGGAAGATGAGATAAAAACCAGGGTTAGAGATGGAGAAATAATGAGTAAAGTTAAAGAGATCAGGGAGGGTGATTATGGCTCAAAATAAGCAGGAAAAAGAACTTAGCTTTGAAGAAGCTCTAAATAAGCTGGAGAAGATAGTGGAAGAATTAAACAGCGATCTCTTATCTCTGGAAGAAGCAATGGATAAGTTTTCAGAGGGAGTAAAGTTAATTAAATATTGTCAGGGTGAATTGAATCAGGCTGAAGGTAAAATTGAACAGATCTTAGAAGAAGATGACGAGTTTAAAGAAATAATACCATTCCAGTTGTCAGGTGAAGAGACTAAAAACCAGGAGGATGATTGATTTGTCTGATATAAGCACACTAGGAGAAAATAAATCTAATTTGATCAAAGCCCTTCAGCAGCGCCAGCAGGAGGAAGGCTACATATCTGATGAAGATATTAAAGAAATAAGCGAGGCTTTTTCTATGGCTCCGGTTGAAGTTGAAGGAGTAGTCAGTTTTTATACTCAGTTCAAAAGAATTGCTCCCGGGCAATATAAGATCGCAGTATGTGACGGAACAGCCTGTCACATAAAGGGCTCCAGTCTAGTCCTTAACTGGGTCAGCGATGAGCTGGGTATTGACGACGGTGAAACAGATGAGACAGGACTATTTTCTATGGAGGCCGTAGCCTGTTTAGGCTGCTGCAGTTTAGCTCCGGTAATTAGCATTAACGGGAAGGTTTACGGTAATCTTACCCGGAAGAAGTTATTAAACATTTTGCAGGACTATAGAAAGAAGGGGGAAGCGGACAATGGCTAAACGGATAAAGGTAGGCATGGCCAGCTGCGGGATCGCCGCTGGAGCAGATGAAGTAAAAGATAAGATTGAAGAACTCTATCCTGAAGAAGAAGTAGTTGAAGTTGGATGTATCGGCCACTGTCACGCAGAACCTCTGGTAGAAGTAGAAACAGATTCAGGCAGTTATTTTTATCAGGAAGTTCAACCAGAAGCTGATTTCATCAAAAAAATTGTTGAATTAGAAGATTACTCTCGGTTTGAGCCGCCAGCTACCCGAACGGAGAAAGAAAAACTTTACGTTACCGAACTGGCAGGTAAAATAGATCCCGTCTCTCTGGAAGAATATCAGGAGCACGGCGGTTATCAGGCTTTAGCAAAAGCCCTGCAGATGGATCCAGATGATGTTGTTGCAGAGGTTAAGACTGCTGGTTTAAGAGGCCGGGGAGGCGGAGGCTTTCCTACAGGCCTGAAGTGGAGTTTTTTAGCAGCTAAAGATGAAAAAGATAAGGTTTTGATCTGTAATGCTGATGAAGGCGATCCAGGTGCCTTTATGGACCGGTCTACAATGGAATCTATTCCTCATCAGGTGCTAGAAGGTATGCTAATCGGGGCATATGCAACCGGAGCAAACCGGATGTTTATTTACTGTAGAGCAGAATATCCTCTGGCAGTTAAAAATTTAAATATCGCGATCGATCAAATAGAAGAGGCGGGACTTAATGTAATTAATGATCAAGAAATAAAGATAACAGTCAAAGAAGGAGCCGGAGCTTTTGTCTGTGGGGAAGAAACAGCCCTGATCCATTCTTTAGAAGGCAAGAGAGGAACCCCACGGTATAGGCCTCCTTATCCTACAGATTCCGGATATAAAGGTAGACCCTCTTTGATAAATAATGTCGAAACCCTGGCCAACATTCCCTTGATTTTACGAGATGGGGGAGCAGAATATGCCAAAACAGGAACCGAAAACAGCAGTGGTACAAAACTGTTTGCCCTGGCTGGTGATCTGGAGTATTCTGGTCTGGTCGAAGTTCCTATGGGCATCACCATCGGTGAGATTGTTTACGGGATCGGGGGAGCAGAAGAAGGATCGGTGAAAGCAGTTCAGATCGGCGGGCCCAGCGGTGGATGTATCCCGGCCGAACACTTTGATACTCCGATAGATTATGATTCCCTGACCGAGTTAGGTGCTATAATGGGTTCTGGTGGTCTTATAGTTATAAGTAAAGGCCGCTGCATGGTAGAAACTGCTCGCTATTTTCTTGAATTCACCACCAAAGAAAGCTGTGGTAAATGTACTTTCTGTCGGATAGGTACCAAAAGGATGTTAGAAACTTTAGAAAGGATAACTGGAGGAGAAGGCAGCCATGAGGACGTGGAATTATTAAGCGATCTAGGTCAAAAGATCATCAATGGGTCTTTATGCGGCCTGGGTCAAACGGCTCCAAAACCGGTTTTATCTACACTGGATTTCTTTAAAGGTGAATATTTAGCCCATGTCGATGATAAATATTGTGCTGCTATGGAATGTACCGCTCTGGTAGATGTATATCTTGATCAAGAAACCTGCATCGAGTGCCGCCAGTGCATCAAGGTATGTCCAGTTGATGCAATAAGTGAAGATTTTGTAGTAGATAATGAAGTTTGCACCCGGTGTAACAGTTGTATAGAAGTCTGCCCTGTTGATGCAATTTCTCGGGTTGCAAGGGAGGAGAATTAAATGTCAGCAATAACGATAACAATCGATGATCAGAAGTTTGAGGCTCAACCAGGCCAAAAAGTTCTGGAGATAGCCAAGGAAAATAATATAACCATACCGACTCTATGCCACGATAATCGCATTAGTATTAATACTTCGTGCTTTGTCTGTGTGGTAAAAGATGCAAAATCAGGTAATTGGATGCCTTCCTGTTCTACCCCGGTGCAGGACGGAATGGAAATTATAGCTTCAGGTACCGAAGTTGATGATATGAGGCAGACCGCCTTGAATCTACTTCTTTCCGAACATAGTGGGGATTGTGAAGCCCCCTGTACTATAAGCTGTCCTGCTCACGCCAAGGTGGAAGAGTACGTTCGAGCCGGAAGAGAGGGAGAGCACCGCAAGGCATTAGAAATAATTAAACAGAGAATTCCTTTACCTATGAGTATAGGCAGAGTCTGTCCGCGTTTTTGCGAAAAAGACTGCCGCAGAAATACTAAAGATGAACCGGTAGCTATCAATGATTTTAAGAGACTGGCTGCCGATCTTCATTATGAAGAATACATGGAAGATATGGAAGAATTGTCGGATAAAAAAGTTGGAATCATCGGGGCTGGCCCCGCCGGCTTAGCCACAGCTTACTTTTTAAGGATAAAAGGTATTGGCTCTGATCTTTATGATAGAATGCCAGAACCAGGCGGAATGCTGCGCTACGGGATTCCGGAATATCGTCTTCCTAAAGATGTCCTGAATACAGAATTGGACCATTTTGAAAAGATGGGAGGCATCAATATCCACTGCAACCAGGAGCTTGGTACCGATTTTGAACTGGATCAGCTGCAGGCCGATTATGATGCAGTTGTCGTGGCAGTAGGAAGCTGGAGATCCAGCTCGATGCGCACCGAAGGAGAAGAGTTGGCTTATAACGGGATAGATTACCTGGAAGAAATAGCTCGTAATGATTGGCAGAGCATAGAAGATCCTGGCGAAACCCTTGTCGTGGGTGGTGGGAATACAGCGATGGATTGTGTAAGGACCAGTCTGCGGATGACAGACGAAAAGGTCTCCTGCCTGTACCGGCGGACAGAAAAAGAGATGCCGGCAGAGCAGATAGAGATCGATGAAGCCAGGGAAGAGGGCTGTAATTTTGAGTTCTTAACCCAACCAATCAGCCTGCGGAAAAAAGATGACGGCCGACTTGAGCTAGAGTGTATCCGGATGGAATTAGGTGAACCTGATGCTTCTGGAAGAAGGAGACCTATTCCTATTGAAGACAGTGAGTTTAAAGTTGAAGCCGATACCGTAATAGCGGCAATCGGTCAAAAGACTAACGCCCCCGATGGTGTTCCTACCAATCAGTGGGGAGATGTGGCTGTGAACGAAAGCAACTGTCAGGCAGAAGGGCCTTTATTTGCTGCCGGTGACTGTGTAAGTGGTCCGGCTACCGTCGTAGAAGCAGTAGCTGGAGGCAGAAGGGCTGCCCTGGGTATCCTGGCTTATTTAAAAGGTGAAGTTTACGACCCTGAGTATCAGATCAACGTTTCCCGGGGGCACTGGCAGTCCCTGAATGAAGACGATTTGGTTTATCTCCAGGAACCTTCCGATGAGCCCCGCGTTGAACAGCGGCTTATCTCCTTAGAAGAAAGAGTTTCTACCGTTAAAGAGGTCAGTTATACCTTTACAGAAGAGGAGATAGCGCTGGAAGGTGAACGCTGCTTTGAGTGCAGCTGCACCGATAAAGTAGACTGCAAACTTAGAGATCATTCTGAAACCTACGAGGCAGATTCTGAATTCTTTACAGGCAACGAGAAGATCAAACACGGCTATAATACTGACCATCCAGAAATAATTATGGATCCTGGTAAATGTATTAAATGCGGTATCTGCATTAAAATTTGTAATGAAGTGGTTAACGAATATCTTCTTGGTTTTAAAAATAGAGGTTACGATACCAAAATCGGGACTGCTTTTGAGGAGGCATTACCTGTGAACTGCTCAGACTGCGGCGAATGCATCGAAGCTTGTCCAGTAGGAGCGCTTGACTGGAGAAACAAAACCCTGGAGAATACATTGAAGAACACTTTAGGAATTTAGGAGGAGCTATAAATGGAGGATATTAAGCAGCTGCTAAAAAATGAAGCAACTGAATTTGAAGATTTTTTGGCAGAACTGCTCACCGATCAGGATATTGTTCCTGAGTTAAAAGAAGCGATGGAATATACCCTGTTATCTGGAGGAAAAAGGGTAAGGCCGGTCCTTACCCTTTTTACCACCAGGTTATTGGGAGGAAATGAAAGGGCTGCCCGTTTTACCGGAGCAGCTCTTGAATTGATTCATACCTATTCTTTGATTCATGACGACCTTCCAGCAATGGACGATGATCGCCTCCGCAGAGGTAAGCCTACTAACCATTTAGTCTACGGAGAAGGTCTGGCGGTTCTGGCCGGAGATGGCCTGTTAACCCAGGCATTTAAAATCCTGGCAAATCTTGATCTGCCCGCGGCAAAAAGGTGCGGTTTGATCGATCTTCTCGCAGAAGCTGCCGGGCCCGCAGGCATGGTGGGAGGACAGGCTCTTGATCTTCAAGCCGAAGAAAAGTCCGTTGATCTGCAGGGTTTAAAAAAGATCCATAGTTTGAAGACGGGAGCTCTCTTTAAAGCTTCTGTTTTAGGAGGAGCATATTGTTCAGAAGCAACTCCGGAAGAGTGGCGGGCCCTGGAAGTATATGCAGAACAGTTAGGCCTGGCTTTTCAAATTGTGGATGATATCCTTGATGTGGTGGGAGAGAGCTCACAACTGGGAAAGGAGTCAGGTCAGGATAGCAAACAAGGGAAGTCGACTTATCCTGCCTTATTAGGGCTGGAGCAAGCAAAACAGGAGGCTGAAACTGCTCGGGCTAAAGGAGAGAAAGCCCTGGATATTTTTGGGCCAAAATCCTCGGTTTTAAAGGATCTGCTCAGGTATGTAGTTGAGCGCCAGTATTAATCTTTGTGCTTACTTAAACAGCTTGTTGGTCTTTTAATAGCAAGTAAAATATGGTATAATATTTTTTGAATACAGGTGATGCAGTATTCTAGTCAGCTAACTATTCTGAAGACGGGCCTAAAAATCCGTTTCCGGCACATCGATGAAGTCCCTGGTGATGGCTTCTGACGCCCAGTCGGGGGTCATTGCTGGGGGTTAAGGGTGTGGGGCGATCCACAATGGCATGTGGGCGTAGACCCCTATCCCGTGGAGGCTGGTTGATCAGACCCGATTGATGGCCTGGTCAATCAGTATACCTGTTCTCGGAGAGATCCGAAACAGTGTAGCTTGCTTTGCGTGGATGCGGGGACAACAGGAGGCAATACCACCCTGGATCCAGGTGGTAAGATGCTAGCTGTTGGAAACCGTATCTGCAAAAGAAGCTAGGAATAGTTTAAAGCTGTCAGGGAAAACCTCTAGACTGTCCTACGGGGGCAGAGCAGGGATTAAAGTGCCTACTGAGTGGCAATCCAGTCCTGCAGCAGGAAACTCTGCAGCTGGGCTTTAAAGGGAAACCACCTTTCTGGTAACAGGAGGGTAGCCCTGGGGAAAACCAACTGGACCTAAGTGGCAGCATTTACCTGCTCTGTTATCACCTGTTTTTTTTAATGTCATATTTTTTACTTAATAATGAGGTGTAAATGTGAATAATTTGCGGGGCAGTTTATTAATTGCGCTCTTAACTTTTTGGCTGGCTGTGATAGTTTCTTTCTTTTCTCAAACGAGAATCTCTGATCTCCATACCCTTCCAGCAGTTTTAGTGTTATTGTTGATTATTATAATCGGTGTTTTGTCTGATATGGTAGGTGTGGCTGCCACAGTGGCTCGGGAAGGACCTTTTAATGCCAAAGCGGCAAAAAAAGTTCCAGGAGCAAAGATCGGATTGTGGCTGGTAAGACATGGTGATAAGGTTGCTAGTCTAATGTGCGACATCGTTGGAGATATCTGTGGAACGGTGAGTGGAGCAATAGGTGCGATAATCATCCTGGATCTCATTCAGGAATTTAGCCTTCCAGGGACTATAATAAATCTGGCTATGTTGGGTTTTATTGCCGCTTTAACTGTAGGAGGAAAGGCTTTCTGCAAGTCGTACGGAATTAAAAAATCTCATGAAATAATTTTTCAAGTCAGCAAAATACTTTCCTTCTTAAAAGTGGGATATATCTTCACAGATGAGGTGAAATAAGAAATGACAGATTTTTTGAACCAAATTGATCAGCCGAAGGATTTAAATGATTTGAACCAGGAAGAGATGCAGGAACTTGCTGATGAAATAAGAGAATTTTTAATCTGTACGGTAGCCGAGACCGGAGGCCATCTGGCTTCTAATCTGGGAGTAGTAGAATTAACTTTAGCCCTGCACCGTCATCTCAACTCTCCCCAGGATAAAATAATCTGGGATGTTGGGCATCAGTCTTATACCCATAAGATTATTACGGGTCGTCGGGAAGAAATGCCGACGATTAGAAAATATCAAGGTTTAAGTGGTTATCCTAAACGAAAAGAGAGCAGTCATGATATTATCGAGACAGGTCACAGCGGCACCTCGATTTCATCTGCTTTAGGCCTGGCCCTGGCTCGAGATCACCGGGGAAGTAAGGATAGAATATATGCTGTTATCGGGGATGGAGCTATTACCGGAGGTATGGCTTTTGAAGCTTTAAATCATGGAGGTGCTCTGCAGACCGACTTTAACATTGTCCTAAACGATAATGAGATGTCTATTTCAAAAAATGTGGGAGCGCTTGCTGGTTATCTTTCCCGGCTGCGGACCGAACCAGCTCTCAGAAAGATTACCGGGGAAATGAAAGATGTGCTTAACGCCATCCCAGGAATCGGGTCAGGCATGTATAAAACCATGGATAAAGCTAAAGACAGCCTAAAATATTTTTTAGTTCCAGGTATATTGTTCGAAGAGATGGGATATACTTATTTAGGTCCAGTCCCAGGGCATGATCTGGAAGCTCTGCAGGATATTTTCACTCAGGCCGATAAGGTGAAGGGACCGGTCATTATTCATGTGAATACCGTTAAAGGTAAAGGTTATAATCCCGCTGAGAGCTGTCCCAGTAATTACCACGGAGTGAGTCCCTTTAAAATAGAAGACGGCCAGTCCCGCCAACAAAAAACTAACAAAACCTACAGTCAAGTTTTTGGTGAGACGGTGGTAAATATAGCAGAAACGGATATGCGAACAGTAGCGATTACCGCAGCTATGCCGGCCGGGACAGGTCTGGATCATTTTCAGGAGCGTTTTCCGGAGCGATTTTACGATGTGGGCATAGCTGAGCAGCATGCTTTAACTATGGCAGCAGGTTTAGCCCGGGGAGGAATGCGGCCATTTGTGGCCCTATATTCCACCTTCCTCCAGCGCGGTTACGATCAACTTATTCACGATCTGGCCATTCAAAACCTGCCCGTTACCATCGGAATAGATCGGGCCGGCATCGTTGGGAGTGATGGAGAAACCCATCAAGGTCTATTTGATTTAAGCTATCTAAGGGCCATTCCCAACGTAACAGTGATGGCACCAAAGGATGAGCAGGAACTTGTTCAAATGTTAAAAACCGCTCATGGCCTGGATAATCCTGCCGCAGTTCGTTATCCGCGGGGAGAAGGCAGCGGGGTGGAATTGGACTTCACCGCTCCTGCTTTAGAAGTAGGGACAGGAGAACTACTTAGAACCGGGGAAGATATCCTCGTTGTCGCTGTTGGGTCCATGGTCGAACCAGCCCGGAAGGCCATCGATAAGTTAGGAGAGTCAGGTTTTAAAGTTGGACTCTATAATGCCCGGTTTGTTAAACCCCTGCCTGCTGAACTATTAGACATCTGCCAGGAATATGATAAAATAATAACCATAGAAGAAAATGTTCTCCAGGGCGGCTTTGGTTCAGCAGTGATGGAAACTTTAGCGGAGGCGGGTTTACAGCATAAATTAGTTAAAAGAATAGGCATTCCTGATACATTTGTAAGGCACGGGGGACAGGAGCAGATGCGGGATATCTATGGCTTGAGCAGTAGTTCTATTGCCGATCTACTCAAAAATTATACCGCAACTAAGTAAAATATGATGATAGCAGGGGAGTTAGTATGGCTGAGAAAGAAAGAATAGATGTACTTTTAACTGAAAAAGATTATTTTCCCAGTCGAAACAAGGCCCAGCGCGCGATAATGGCTGGGGAGGTAAAGGTAGACGGAAAAGTAGTTGATAAAGCCGGTACTCAAGTAGATATAACTGCAGATATAGAAGTAAAAGAGAAAGATAGGTACGTAGGAAGAGGTGCTCACAAACTGGCCAAAGCTTTAGAGCATTTTGCTGTCAGACCTGTCCATAAAAAAGCTTTAGATATCGGTTCTTCTACCGGTGGTTTTACCGACTGTTTGCTTCAGGAAGGGGCAGATGAAGTTTATGCAGTTGATAGCGGATACAATCAACTTGCCTGGAAATTACGCCAGGATGACCGGGTTAAAGTATATGAACGCACTAACTTTCGCCTTTTACAGCCGGGAGATCTTCCGCCAGATTTTGATCTGATCGTATGTGATGTGTCTTTTATTTCTTTAACCTTAATTATTCCAGTGGCTGCCTACTTTGCCCGGTCAGGGGCTGAGTTGATTACCCTGGTTAAACCTCAGTTTGAGGCTGGCCCGGAGAAGGTCGGTAAAGGTGGAGTCGTTAGAGATCCTCAGATCCATATGGAGGTATTAAATAAAGTTAGCAGAGCCGTTCAGGCAGCTGGTTTTTGGCTGGAAGGTTTAACTTATTCCCCCATAACTGGAGCTACCGGGGGCAATATAGAATATTTGTTACACGCTAAATACAAAAATGAGGTTCAAACTGATCTTCCTGACTCCTGGGATAAACAGATTTCAAAAGTGGTTACTGAAGCAGACAGAGTTTTAAGGGGTTGATTTTAATTTCAAAATTAGGTATTTTCGTTAACATTAAAAAAGATAAGGCTATCAAAATGGCTGGAGAACTAATCGATTATCTTCAAGAGGAAAACATTCCATACCTGGTAGAAAAGCGCTCAGCTGAATGTTTTTCTGAAGCGGACAGGGCGGCAGATTTCCAGGAGCTAAGAGAAGAGATAGATTACCTAGTCCTGTTTGGTGGTGACGGCACCTTACTTAGAGCTGCTCGACATTTTTCTGGGACCGGGATTCCATTATTAGGGATAAATATAGGCAGCCTTGGTTTTATGACAGTTATTGAGGTTGGAGCAGTAGAAAACGCTGTTAAAAGTTTGTTAAGGGGAGATTTCGAAGTAGAGAACAGGATGATGCTTTCCGCCCGAGTTTATCGAAATGGGGATGAGGTTTATCATGGTTACGGTTTGAATGATGTGGTTATAAATCGAGGTGCTAACTTTAAATTAATAGGGATAGAACTGTCGATTAATGACCAGTATGTTAGTCAGTACCACGGCGATGGGTTGATCGTTTCCACTTCGACCGGTTCTACAGCCTATTCCTTATCCGCAGGCGGTCCGATAGTTAGCCCGGAGCTTGATGTTTTACTTGTAACTCCTATTTGTCCTCATGATCTTTATATTAGACCACTGGTAATCAGCGGTAATGATGAAGTGTGGGCAGATTTAGAAATCTCCGGCCGCAATATGAAGGTGTCTATAGATGGGCGATGTGGTTTTGATCTGCAGGATGGGGATAAAGTTAAAATAAAAAAAGCAGATGCCGGGGTTAGCCTGGTTAAATTTCCCGAGCGGGATTTTTATAAAATTCTCAGAGAAAAAATGCGGGTAGGCGTACTTTAAGGTTAAAATATCAAGGTTAGGTGGTGAAAACATGAAGAATAAACGTCATTTAAAAATAATAAATTTGATCAAGAATGAAGATATATCCACCCAGGAAGAGTTAGTGGCCAGATTGGAAGAAGACGGTCTGGGAGTTACCCAGGCGACGATCTCCCGGGATATCAAAAGATTAGGGTTGATCAAAGTTCCAGATGGCTATGGTGATTATAAATATGCGATTAGGTCCCATAACTCCCACCAGGATACTTACGGTTGGCTGCAGAAGATGTTTCAGGATTTCGTAGTTGATATGGATTTTAGCGATAATATTATTGTTTTAAAAACAGTGCATGGTACTGCCGGCGGTCTGGGTTCTGCGATCGATAACGCCAGCTGGGAAGGCGTCCTGGGTACCGTGGCTGGGGATAATACCATCTTTTTAGTGGTAAAACCGACAGGCAAAACTGAAAATATCTTCAACAAATTCAAAAAGCTATTGGATGATTAGGAGGTAGTTGTATGTTAGGTGATCTCCAGGTAAAAAATTTTGCTATAATAGATCAACTACAGATAACCTTTACAGAAGGGTTAAATATCCTTACCGGTGAAACCGGGGCTGGAAAGTCTATAATCATAGGAGCCCTGGAATTGTTATTTGGGGCAAGAGCCAGTGGCGATTTAATAAAAGCCGGTAAAGAGGTAGCTTATATCGAAGCCAGTTATTTTATTAATTTACCGGAACGACTGGAAGATCTGCTCGAGGAAGCCGGGGTGGAGATCGACCCGGAAATCCTTTTGCTTTCTCGAGAAATACGCCGTAATGGCCGAAATCGCTGTCGGATTAACGGTCAGCTGGTCCCTCTCCGCTTAATTCAAGAAATCTCAAGTTATTTAGTAGATATTCACGGACAGCATCAGCATCAAAATTTACTCCGGACTTCCTATCATATCGAATTATTAGATGAATTACTTGCAGAGGATATCAAGCAGCAACTGGAGGAGATCACCGAAATTTATTATGAACTAAAAGAATTAGTCGCTGAGAAAGCTGAATTAAAAGAAAAAGTAAGTCAACGGGCTCGGCGGCTGGATATAATAGCTTTTCAATTAGAAGAAATCGAAAATGCCAATCTTGTGTCCGGAGAGTTAGAAGAAGTAAAATCTGAATTAAACCGGCTGGAACATATGGAAGATATCGCGGCCACCGTCTATAAAGCTAGCAATCAATTAGTAGGGGATGAG
The DNA here is from genome assembly GCA_051745085.1 of Bacillota bacterium. GTDB lineage: Bacteria > Bacillota > Halanaerobiia > Halanaerobiales > Halarsenatibacteraceae > Halonatronomonas. The sequence goes on from JBNJDR010000003.1 coordinate 80,405, forward strand.
AGAGAAACCACTTCCCTCTTGGACCAATTAGGCATAATCTCCAGCGATTTATCTGATCTAGTTGAATATGATCAGTCCATAAAAGACCTTTCTGATTTAGCTCAGGATAGTTATTATTCCCTGCAGGAACTAAATTTTCAACTTCAGGATTATCAACAAGATTTAGATTACGATCAAAGTCGCTTGAAAGAGCTGAGATCCCGGCTTGATGTGATAAATACGCTGAGGCGCAAATACGGCGAAACTATTGCAGAAATTATGAAATATAAAAATAGCCTTGTTGATGAACGGGACAATCTGGAGGAAATAGAAGAGAGATTGAGCAAAATTAATGCAGCTGAAAAGGAATTGCAGGAAAAATATGATTCTTTAGATGAAAAGATCAGCCAGGCCAGAAAAGAGCAGGCAGCATGGCTGGAAGAGAGGTTGGAAGCTGAGCTGACAGAGTTGGCAATGGATGAAGCCCGGTTTCAGGTGGCGTTTACTCAGGGGCCGGCTACCCCTCGGGGAACGGATAAGGTTCAGTTTAAAATTTCTCCTAATTTAGGAGGAGAGCTACAGGATTTAAACAAAATCGCTTCCGGGGGAGAAATCTCCAGAATTATGCTTGCTTTTAAAACTATTATTGCCGGTCATGATAGGGTTAAGACGATTATTTTTGATGAAATTGAAACAGGAGTCGGGGGCGAAACTGCCCGCCAGGTAGCAGCCAGACTCTATCGGATAAGCCTGAACCGCCAGGTTATTTCGATTTCTCATCTACCTCAGATAGCTTCGCTGGCCGATAGACATTTCTTTATCTATAAGGAAACAGAGGCTGGGACCACTACAACCAGGATTGATAGGCTAAACAAGGCTGGGAGAAAAGAAGAAATCGCCCGGATGATAAGTGGAGATCATAAAACTGCGGCAGGTTTACAGCACGCTGGAGAATTAATTGCGGAAGCTGAGACAATGAAAGGGCAATTTAAGCAAAAATTTGCTCAAATTTAAGATTAATTTTATGTTTTTAAAGGATAAAGCCCTTATAATGTAGAATTATTATTATTAGGAGTAATATACTATTAGTATAGAAACTTGAATTCAATAACGGGGGGCTTGTGGAATGGGGAAGACAACTAGCGTTGCGATTATAGATGACAATAAACAGTTTTGTCAACTAATCAAGGAGCATCTACTTGAATTTGATACTTATAATGTAACTGGCATTGCCCATGACGGCAAAGAAGCAATAGAACTAATAGAACAGGAACGACCAGATTTACTGCTGCTGGATTTGATCATTCCCCAGATAGACGGTCTGGGAGTATTAGAAGCGATTAATGAGAAAAGTCTTAGTTCTAAAATGAAAGTAATAGTTTTAACGTCATTTGGCCAGGAAGATGTAAACAGGAAGATCAGTGATCTAGGGGCCGACTACATAATAATGAAGCCGTTCGAACTGGATTTACTGACAGACAGAATGGATTTTTTGATTAATGCTGAGACAGATAAGAAAACTGGCAGAGCCATTAATCTTCAGAATGGTTTATATTCTAATTCAGAAAATGACCCTGTAGAAACTGAAAATGATATTAAAATAATTATCTCTAATACCCTGCACGAGCTCGGAGTTCCTGCCCATATAAAAGGTTATATTTACTTAAGAGAGGCAATTTATCTGGTTATTGAAGAAATAGATCTCCTGGGGGCCGTAACCAAACAACTTTATCCCCGGGTAGCTGAAACCTTCGATTCTACCCCCAGTAGAGTGGAAAGGGCAATTCGCCATGCCATCGATGTAGTCTGGGAGAAAGGAAATAAATCCGGATTGGAAGAATATTTTGGTTCTACCATCACCAGCTCAAGGGGTAGACCAACAAATTCTCAGTTCATTGCTAAAGTAGCAGATCAAATTAGATTAAAAATTAACTAAATTTTAATATAAAATTTTAGGCTTCACCACCAGGTGAAGTCTTTTTTGCTCTACTTAGAAAAATATCAGACTTGAAGGAGGTTGGAATGTTTTGGCCAATAAAAAAGAAACTGAGATCATTAACAGAATGGCGCAGTTAGGCTTCACTAAATATGAAGCTAAAGCATATATAACATTGCTGGAATATGCCGGCATCAGTGCCTATGAAATCAGCAAAAAATCTGGGGTACCCCAGTCAAAAATTTATGAGACCGTTAAGGGTCTGGTGGAGGAAGGAATAATAATAGCTCAGGGAGATAACCCCGTGCTCTATTCCCCCCTGCCCTTACAGGAATTTATCCGCCGCTATCGCCAGAAGTTAGAAGATAACCTATCTTCTCTGGAAGAAGAACTAGAAGATTTTGGTCAGCAGCCGGATATAGATTATATGTGGCATTTTTACGGTCTGGAGAGCTGTCTGGAAAAAGCCCGGGAACTTGTTAATGGTTCGAACAAGACCTTGTTCCTGGAAATATGGGAGGAAGAGCTAAATAAGATCAAGCCGGAACTGGAAGCGGCGGAAAAAAGAGGGGTAGATATAGTAATTGTCTATTACGGTGAAGAGGTAACTCTTCCAGGCAGGGTTTTTTCTCACCGCCTTGAAGGTCTGCACCAGTCTGCTACTGATCAGGGGAGATGGTTGACGGTGATCTCTGATCACCAGGATGGTTTTTTTGGTTCATTTGGGGGAGAAAAGACAGAAGCGGTTTGGACGCAAAATAAGGCTTTTATGTTAATGGCGGAAAGCTTCATCAATCATGATATCTTCATAGCAGAAATTGATCGAGTTTTAGGCGCAGAATTAGATCAGGAGTTCGGCCCAAATTTAAGTAAATTGAGAGATGAATTACAGAAATAATCAGCCTTGACAATTGAATGACAGAATATTATACTGATATTATATTAACCACTAAGGTTGTTATTAAATTATTTTCTACAAAAATTTGAAGGAGAGTGGTCAGGATGGCCAGTTCACCCTTTATGGTCAGATCAGAAATAGGCAATTTAAAGAAGGTGTTATTACACCGGCCCGGTCTTGAAATAGAGCGGCTCACCCCGGCTTTATTGGATAGACTTTTATTTGACGATATCCCTTATCTGAAGGTTGCGCGCCAGGAGCATGATGATTTTGCTCAAGTTTTGCGAGACAATGGGGTGGAAGTTAAATATTTAGAAAAGATGACGGCTGAAGCGCTGGAAAACTCCGGCGTAAGAGAAAAATTTATCGCCCAATTCCTGGATGAAGGTGGGGTTAACGCAGCAGGCCGCCGAGAGGCTCTGCAGGAATGGTTAAGCCGGTTTGATAACGAAGAGCTGGTTACCCGGTTGATGGCCGGCGTGCAGAAGAAAGAGATTCCCAATTTAGCTGATAAAACTCTAGCTGAAAGAGTTGAGGCGGATTACGCTTTTATCCTCGATCCCATGCCCAACCTGTATTTTACCCGTGATCCTTTTGCCACCATAGGCAGGGGAATCAGCTTGAATCATATGCATACTGAAACTAGAAACAGAGAGACCATCTTTGCAGAGTATATCTTTAACTTTCATCCTGATTTCCAGGACCTGGACATTCCCCGCTGGTACAGTCGGTATGATGCTGCTTCTTTGGAAGGCGGCGATCAACTGGTGTTGAGCTCAGAAGTGCTGGCCTTAGGAATATCACAGCGCTCGGAGGCGGCAGCGATCGAGAAGTTTGCCGAAACAATTTTAAATTCAGAGGAAAGCTTTGATACGGTTCTGGCTCTCAAGATCCCTTCCAAACGGGCATTCATGCATTTAGATACCGTATTTACGATGGTGGATTATGATAAGTTCACTATCCACGCAGAGATCGAAGGTCCTTTAGTTGTATATTCTCTCACCCGGGATGGGCAGGGTAGTCTGAAAATAAATCAGGAGAAATATACTTTAGAAGAGATATTAAAATCTTATTTAGGTTTGAACTCTGTTGAACTGATCCGGTGTGCCGGGGGAGACCCGATCGCCGGCGGCCGGGAGCAGTGGAACGACGGCTCCAATACCCTGGCTATCTCTCCAGGGGAAGTCATCGTCTATGATCGGAATTATGTAACTAATGATCTGTTGGAAGAAGCCGGGGTTACACTGCATAAGATTAAAGGTTCAGAACTGGCCCGAGGTAGAGGAGGCCCCCGCTGTATGAGCATGCCGCTGCAGCGAGAAAAGTTATCCAACCAAATTTAACTAGGAGGAATTACAATGCCAAAGAATTTAGCCGGAAGAAATTTTTTAAAGTTATTAGATTTTAGTCGGGGAGACATCGATTACTTACTCCAACTTTCTCACGATCTTAAGCAGAAAAAAAGGGCGGGAATCAAGGGGGATCTCCTGGCCGGAAAGAACATAGCCTTAATATTTGAGAAACCTTCCACCCGAACCAGATGTGCCTTTGCTGTCGGGGCCAGCGACGAAGGTGCTTCAACCGAATATCTAGGCAAGAATGATATCCAATTAGGAAAGAAGGAATCTGTGGCCGATACCGCAAGAGTTCTGGGCCGGTATTTCGATGGGATCCAGTTTAGAGGTTTTACGCACGAAACGGTCGAAGTTTTGGGGGAATATGCCGGTGTACCGGTCTGGAACGGCTTAACCGACCGCTATCATCCTACCCAGATCTTAGCTGACTTCATGACCGTCGAAGAAAACTTCGGCTACCTGGAGGGTATTAACTTCGTTTACACCGGGGACGGTCGAAATAATATGGCTAATTCTTTGATGATCGGCGGCGCCCTTATGGGGATGAACTTTACTATCTGTGCCCCTGAAAGCCTGTGGCCGGAAAAGAGCCTGGTGGAAAAGGCAGAGGAACTGGCAGAAGCTTCAGGCGGCAGCATCACTTTGAGCGATGATCCTGTAGCCGGGGTAGAAGGAGCAGATGTGATCTATACCGATGTCTGGGTATCCATGGGTGAAGAGGAACAGTTCGCCGAAAGGATCGAGCTGCTGCAGCCATATCAAGTTAATATGACTATGCTGGAGAACACAGATAATCCAGAAGTTATCTTCTTACACTGCTTACCGGCCTATCACGATAGAAATACCGAGAACGGAGAGAAAATCTTCCAGGAGTACGGTTTAGCAGAAATGGAAGTAACCGATGAAGTTTTTGAGTCGGAATACTCAAAGGTATTCGACCAGGCTGAAAATAGAATGCATACCATCAAAGCAGTTATGGTAGCCACTCTGGGTAGATAAATCAAAAAATATACAGTAAAAAACTTGCTTTGACCCAGCAGATGATGTTATTATTAAAATAGAGTTAATATATTAAGTGAAAATTAATAAGGATAGAGGAGTGGAAGTCATAATGTCAAGAATTGTTATTGCGTTAGGTGGTAATGCTTTAGGGAGCAATCCAGCAGAACAGCAGGCAGCGGTAAAACATACCGCTAGTTCTATCATCGATCTGGCTGAAAATGGCGATGAAATAATTTTGGCCCATGGGAATGGACCTCAGGTGGGTATGATCAACCTGGCCTTTGAAGTCTCAGCGGCTTCTCCAGAAGGGACTCCCGAGATGCCCTTTCCTGAATGTGGTGCGATGAGTCAGGGTTATATTGGATATCATCTCCAGAATGCTTTAAGAGAAGAGATGAAAAGCCGGGGTATTTCCAAGAATGTGGCTACAGTTATTACTCAAGTAATAGTAGATGAAGATGATAGTGCCTTTGCTAATCCGAGCAAACCGATCGGAGCTTTTTATACGGAAATAGAAGCCAAGAAATTAAGAAGTGAAAAAGGTTATGAGATGGTAGAAGACGCCGGCCGGGGTTACCGCCGGGTCGTACCCAGCCCTAAACCTATCGATATAGCTGAAAAAGAAATCATAGCTGATCTTGTTGATAACGGTCAGATGGTGATAGCCTGTGGTGGGGGAGGTATCCCCGTAGTTGAAAAGGGTCACGGCCTGCAGGGGGTACCGGCTGTGATCGACAAAGACTATGCCAGCGAAAAATTAGCAGAACTGCTTGCAGCTGATTATCTGGTAATCCTGACAGCAGTGGAACAGGTAGCCATAAATTTTGGTACGCCCGAACAGAAGAATTTGGCTAAACTTGATCTGGCTACAGCAGAAAAATACTGCGAAGAAGGTCACTTTGCTCCGGGGAGCATGCTGCCCAAGGTAAAAGCGGCCATGAAGTTTGCTGCCAGTGGTAAAGGAAGAGAAGCTCTGATCACCTCATTAGAAAAAGCTAAAGAAGGTTTAAAAGGTGAAACAGGAACAATAATCACGGCAGAATAAAATATTTCGCTTATGTATTTATCAGCCGCCTGAATTTCAGGCGGCTTTTTTCATGGAATCAAGCTAAATAAAAGGAACTGACCAGAAAATATAGAAGTTATAATATATACATATATTTTGATTTTAGGGGGAATTTATCATGGAGTTTACTTTACTTATGTGGGTGATCGCCGCCTTACCTATTATTGTACTGCTTTTTTTAATGTCATATATCAAGTTGAATTCACGCAAGGCGGCTTTAATTAGTTTAGGCTTGACAGCTTTTTTAGGCGGTTCTTTTTATCAACTATATCCCCGTCAGATGTTGATTTCTGCCGGGAAGGGAGCAGCTTTAAGCCTCTACGTAGCTTTGATAATAATCGGAGCGGTCTTTTTGTATAACATAGTCGATATTTCTGGTGGTTTTACCGTCATAAAACAATTCATGGAAAGTATAGGCGGGGATAGAACCCTGCAGTTTATCGGCTTAAGCTGGGCCTTTTCCGGGTTCATCCAGGGTGTTACCGGTTTTGGGGTTCCGGTCGCTATAGTAGGAGCATTGTTGATCGGAGTTGGTTATAAACCTCTGGTGGCGATAACTGCCGTTTTAGTAGGCCATTCCTGGGCGATAAGTTTTGGCTCCATGGGGTCATCTTTCTTTGCCCTGCAGTTAGTTACCGGGTTGGAGCCGATCAGTTTAGGGGTAACTCTGGCCTTATTCTTTTTCATTCCGATTTTGACCACCGGGTTAGCGGTTGCTCATATTTATGGAGGAACAGCAGCGATTAAGAAAAATTTTAAGTACATTCTGCCGATGAGTATTCTCATGGGCTTAGCCCAGTTAGGGGCCGCCGCCGGAGGTTTCGCCCACGTGGGTTCATTATTAGGTGGGTTGGTCGGTACTAGTTTTTTCCTTATAGTTCTTGTAAAAAATGTTGACACCTCTCTAAAAGAATACTGGCGGTATAAAGCCGAGGATATGTATTTGCTTTCAGCTCTGCTTCCTTACGCTATCTTGATCGGAACAGTTTTATTATTTCAACTGCCCTTTATTCAGAGTATCTTACCTGATCTAAGCCTGGATTTTTCCTTTCCGGGCTTTACCACCGGGCTGGGCTATGAAGTAGAAGCCGAACCGTCATTTTCTCCGATCGTATTTTTCTCTCATCCGATATTCTTTTTACTGTTAGCTTCTACAGCAGGCGGAGCACTTTACGCCCGTCGGGGTCATCTAACTCGATCTAGATTTAAAGAGGTTTTAGGCCGAAGTTATCAGAAAGCCAGATCATCGGTTTTAACGGTCTTTATTTTGATGATCATGGCCCTGATCATGAACGATTCCGGGATGATATTTAACTTTGCTCAGGGTATGGCCCGCTTCAGTCAGGCTAGTTTTCCCCTCGTTTCACCTTTTATAGGGATCCTGGGGGCTTTTCTAACCGGAAGTAATACCAGTTCTAATGTGCTCTTTGGTGCTTTTCAGGTGGATACAGCCGGTCTGCTCGGTTTTCCTCCGGAAGTCCTGGCCTCAACGCAGTCCCTGGGCGGCTCGCTGGGTTCAGCCATCGCTCCGGCAAAAATTCTCCTGGGGACTTCTGTGGTCGGGATAGCAGGCAAAGAAGGCGAAATAATCAAACGCTGCTTAAGTTATACCCTGGCCAGTGGTTTAATAGTTGGCCTTGCCGCCCTTATCGTAAGCATCTTGATTTAGCCGGGCACTAATTTCGGTCTATTTGCAGCCTGAGTTATAAGTGTGATAAAATGGAAACGGAGAATGATAGATGAGGTGAATTAAATGACGGCTGATAAAATTGCCGAATTAAAAAATACTATAGATAGTTTAAAAAAGATCAACCGCAAGAAAGATGTGATTATAGATTCAACTCATGATGGGATGATCGCTATAAATTCAGACTGTCAGGTCGAGCTGTTCAACCAGGCTGCCGCGGATATTCTAAACCTAAAGCAGAAAGATATAATCGGAAATGATGTACGCAAAGTTATACCTAATACCAGGCTGCATATAGTTCTGGAAAACGGTATACCAGAACTAAATCGGTTTCAGAAAGTTGACAGCACTCAAATCGTAACCAATAGAGTTCCGGTTAAAGATGATCAGGGTGAGATCATCGGGGCAGTGGCAGTTTTCCGAGACAAAACCGAAGTTACCAGACTGGCCGAAGAAATAACCAACCTCAAAGAAATCCAGGAAATGCTGGAAGCCATAATTAATTCAACCCAGGATGCCATCTCCGTGGTGGACGAAAAAGGTAAAGGTATCCTGATCAACCCTGCTTATACCCGGTTAACCGGTTTGACTGAAGATGACGTGATCGGAAAACCGGCCGATGTAGATATAGCGGAAGGCCAGTCGGTCCATTATAAAGTATTACAGACCAGAGAGAAGATTCAGGGAGTAAGGATGAAGGTAGGGCCGCAGAAAAAAGACGTTATCGTCGATGTGGCTCCGATAATCGTAGATGGAGAACTAAAGGGCAGCGTCGGGGTGATCCATGACGTTTCCGAGATCAAAAATTTAACCGAAGAGCTGGATCAGGCCCGGCGGATGTTAAGAGAATTGAAAGCTCGTTATACTTTTGCTGATATCATAGGAAAAAGTCAGACCATGCAGGCGGTTATAAACCAGGCTAGAAAAGCCTCCAGGACCCCTGCTACCGTTCTGCTGCGGGGAGAAAGTGGAACAGGGAAAGAGCTGTTTGCTCACGCCATCCATAATGAAAGCGCCCGCAGAAACCAGAAATTCATCCGGGTCAACTGCAGTGCCCTGGTAGATACCTTACTGGAGAGCGAGTTATTTGGCTACGAAGAGGGTGCCTTCACCGGTGCTAAAAAAGGGGGCAAAAAAGGAGTCTTTGAAGTTGCAGATGGTGGGACGATATTTTTGGATGAGATAGGTAAGATCAGCCCCAATTTGCAGTCTAAACTCCTGCGGGTGCTGCAGGAGAGAGAGATAGTCAGGGTAGGGGGCACCACCCCGATCCCCATCGACGTCCGCGTGATCGCAGCTACGAATATTAATTTAGAAAGAGCCATCCAGGAGGAGCGTTTTCGGGAAGATTTGTATTACCGCCTTAACGTAATACCACTGACCATTCCCCCTCTGAGAGATCGGCTGGAAGATATCCGCCCTCTGTCCGAACATATAATTCGGAAGTTCAATCAGGAGTACGGTAGGTCAGTAAAAGGTATAACCTCTGCCGCTATTCAGCAGTTACAAAACTATAATTGGCCGGGGAACGTCCGGGAGTTAGAAAACATCATCAGTCAGTCGATCATTCATCTGGCCCAGGATGAAGAATATATAGACGAAGAGCATCTGCCCGGGCTTAACCAGGAGGAACCGGTTGATATCAGGAATACTCCTCGATTAGAATCGTTCTCTTTCGAGAATTATTCCTTAAAAGAAATGCTCAATGAAACAGAAAAGAAGCTGATCATCCAGGCTCTAGAAGATACCGAGGGTAATCGGACCGAAGCGGCCAATCTTCTGGGGATCGCTGTAAGAAGTCTTTATTATAAGTTAGAGAAATATGGGATAGATTGAGATCGAGCAGGTATGAAGTTTGATCATATCGTACCTGAAAGCTTTTGCCTGCAAATATTTGCAGACCGGCTGTTTTCTGCAGAACTTTGCAGGTGAATTTTATAAGATAATGAGTTATATTTGGTTTAGATAAAAATTTATTTAAATTTATTTTAGTTCTATAAACTCAGTTGCTGCCGCCGCTCTTATAAAAGATTTGGCGGTTTTATGCTGTCAATTACTCTAAAATTGGAACCCTGGCATGTATATTGCATTTATATTAAAGAGGAAACTTTAACTTAAAATATAGATACAAAAATCTGCAAAAGGGGGTAAAAAAGTGGGAATTTTTGATCAAATGAAAGAACATGGACATGAACAGGTTATGTTTATTCAGGAAAACAAGACAGGTTTAAAGTCTATCATCGCCATCCACGACACAACCTTAGGGCCAGGCCTGGGCGGCTGTAGGATGTGGGATTACGACAGCGAAGAGGATGCACTCTACGACGTATTACGTCTTTCCAAAGGTATGACCTACAAAGCCGGTATATCCGGTGAAGATTTCGGCGGCGGTAAGACCGTCATCTGGGGAGATCCAGAAGAAATGCGCTCGGAAGGATTGTTTAGAGCCTTAGGTCGTTTTATTGACAGTCTTGGCGGCAGGTACATGACCGGTACAGATGTCGGTACCACGCCTGAAGATTTTGTAGTGATGAGGAAAGAAACTAAATACGTAGGTGCTTTACCTGAGGAATATGGCGGAGGGGGAGATTCTTCTATTCCAACCGCTTACGGTGCTTACTTAGGGATCAAGGCCAGCTGTAAATATCGCTACGGCAGCGAAGATCTAAGCGACCGCGTAATAGCAGTGCAGGGTCTCGGTAAAGTTGGTTCCAAATTGGCTAAGAGCTTAGTCGAAGATGGAGCTAAAGTAATCGGAACCGACGTAGTAGAAGAAAATATCGAAGAAGCTAAAGAGATGGGTGTAGAAATAGTAGAACCTGATGCTATCTTTGACGTTGATTGCGATATTTTCTCACCTAATGCACTGGGCGCTGTCATTAATGACGAGACCATCGATCGGTTCAAATGTGATATAATCTGCGGGGCAGCCAACAATGTCCTGGCCGAGAAGAAACACGGCAAAGAACTGCAGGAGAGAGATATCCTTTATGCTCCTGATTATTTGGTTAACGCCGGCGGCCTGATTCTAGTCTGTGACGAAATGGAACCTACCGGATACAGCGAAAGAAGAACCATGAAGAAAACGGAAGGTATATATGACAAATTACTGGACGTTTACGATATGGCCGAAGCAGAAGGCATAACCACCGTGGAAGCTGCCGATAGACTGGTAGAAGAGCGGCTTGAGACCATTAAAACCATTAACCATATCCGTAAATTCAACAAGTAAGGTTTAAGTTCTACGTCAAGGAGGTAAGCAAATGGTTTCTAGAATTACCAGTATCAAAGATCTAATTGACCAGGCAAAAACTACAAAACCACTTAAGTTAGCGGTAGCCGCTGCTGGCGATTCGGTGGTTTTAGAGGGTGTAGCCCGCGCGGCTGAAGACGGAATTGTTGAACCTATCCTCATCGGGCAGGAAGATAAAATTAAAGCAGCCCGGGCAGAGCTGGAGCAGGATTTTTCTGCTGAAGTGGTAGCTACTTCTTCGGATAAAGAAAGTGCCGAAACAGCTATGCAGATGATTGCCGCCGGAGAGGCTGACTTTCCGATGAAGGGCCTACTTAGCACCAAGGTTATTCTGCAGGCTTTATTAAACAAAGAATATGGTCTGCGGCAGGAAGGGCTTTTGAGCTTGATCAGTTTGATCTATCTGGATAAAGAAGACAGAGTTGTCTTGATGACAGATGGCGGGATGAATATAGCACCTGATTTAGAAGATAAGGTTTCTATCATCAATAATGCTGTTACGATTGCCCGTTCCATAGGTATCGAGAAGCCTAAGGTAGCACCGCTGGCAGCGGTAGAAAAGGTTAATCCTAAAATGCCGGCTACTATCGATGCTGCTATGCTCTCAAAAATGGCCGATCGCGGCCAGATAGGCCACTGTCAAATAGATGGACCGCTGGCTCTGGATAACGCTATTTCGCTAGATGCGGCTGAGCACAAAGGTATCGGTGGAGAAGTGGCAGGTAAAGCCGATATCCTCCTGGTTCCAGATATTGAAGCCGGGAACGTATTGTACAAAGCGTGGATCTTTTATGCCGGGTTGGATTCCGCCAGTCTGGTTTTTGGGGCAAAGGTTCCCTTAGTCCTAACTTCCCGGGCGGATAGCTCAGAAACCAAGTATAATTCCATCGCTTTAGGTAAAGTTGTGACAGCCGGTCTAGCTGAATTATAAGCAGACAAAAATATTCTAAAATTAAACTTAGGGGGAATTTTAAAAATGAGTAAGATTTTTGAATTAATGCAGGAACATGACTACGAACAGATGGTATTCAATCACGACGAAGTATCTGGTTTAAAAGCAATAATCTGTATTCACGACACCACTTTAGGCCCAGCTTTAGGCGGGACCAGAATGTGGAATTACGAAACTGAAGAAGATGCGATCATAGATGTTATGCGTTTAGCCCGCGGTATGACCTATAAGGCTGCAGCAGCTGGCCTGAATCTGGGTGGCGGTAAGACCGTAATAATCGGCGATGCCGATACAGATAAAAGTGAAGAATTCTGGAGAGCATTCGGCCGCTTCGTAGAGAGCCTCAACGGCCGCTACATCACGGCTGAAGATGTTAATACTACCGTAGATGATATGGCTTTCGTTGCTGAAGAAACCGATCACGTAACAGGCCTGCCAGGTACCAGTGGAGATCCTTCTCCTGTAACTGCTTTTGGCGTTTATAGAGCTATGCAGGCCAGCCTGGAAGAAGTCTACGGTTCTACCGATATCAACGGAAAAACAGTAGCCGTACAGGGTGTCGGTCAAGTAGGTTATTACCTCTGTAAGCACATCTCCGAAGATGGCGGCAAGCTGATCGTGACGGATATAGACGACGAAAAATTAGAAAGGGTTAAGCAGGAATTTGGGGCAGAAGTAGTCGGTCCAGATGAAATTTACAGCGTTGACGCTGATGTCTTTGCTCCAACAGCTCTGGGAGCAGTTATCAACGACGATACTATTCCTCAGTTTAAGTTCGATATCATCTGCGGCGGCGCTAACAATGTTCTGGCCGAAGAACGGCATGGCGATATTTTAGACGAAAAAGATATCCTCTATGCTCCAGACTATGTAGCCAATGCTGGCGGTTTGATCAATGTTTATGATGAGCTGCTCGGTTATAATAAAGAGCGGGCCCTAAATAGAGCATCCGGTATTTTTGAAAATACCAAAAAAGTATATAATATCAGCAAAAGAGACAACATCCCAACTTATAAAGCAGCCGATATCATGGCTGAAGAGCGGATCGCAAAAATCGGTAAAGTCCGCAGCAATTATATTAAGAGGTAGGAATTAAACCATGGCAGATAATATGATTCTTGTTATAAATCCAGGTTCAACCTCCACCAAGCTGGCCCTTTATCAGGGCCAGCAGGAGGTTATGACCTCAACGATCGAACATTCCCAGAAGGAGCTAGCTGATTTTGAGAAAATAACCGACCAACTTGACCTGAGGGTCAAGTATATCCGGAAGTTTATGCAGGATAATGATGTCAGCTTATCTCAACTTGATGCGGTTGTCGGCCGCGGCGGTTTGTTAAAGCCGATCCCCGGCGGCACTTATAAAGTAAATGAAAAAATGCTTGAGGATCTCAAAGCCGGCCTGCAGGGAGAACATGCCAGCAATCTAGGTGGTTTGATCGCCGATTCCCTGGCCGCAGAGGCCGAGGCTCCTGCGTTCATCGTCGATCCAGTTGTGGTTGACGAGCTTACCGATCTGGCCCGTCTGTCCGGCCATCCTCGTTTTGCCCGCCGCAGCATATTTCACGCTTTAAACCAGAAGGCCGTAGCTCGCAATTACGCCCAGGAGAAGGGTAAAAGCTATGATGAAATAACCGTAATAGTAGCCCATCTCGGTGGGGGAATTTCTGTCGGTTTACATCACGAAGGTCGGGTTAAGGATGTAAATAATGCCCTGGCTGGAGAAGGCCCTTATTCCCCGAATAGAGCCGGCGGTCTGCCCACATACGACCTGGCAGCCCACTGCTACGAACCGGGAAATGATTTTTCTGCAGTAAAGAAAAAACTTCTCGGCGAAGGCGGCGTCGTGGCTTATTTAAATACCAACGATATGCGTGAAGTTGAAGATAAGGCCCTGGCTGGAGATGAAGAGGCTGATTTGATCTATCGCGGCATGGCTTATCAGACCGCTAAAGAAATCGCCTCCCTGGCCCCGATAGTAAACGGTGAGGTCGAGGCTATCATCCTGACCGGAGGGATAGCTTATTCAGACTATTTTGTGCAGATAATTAAGGAGAAAACCAGTTTTATCGCCCCGATCAAAGTTTATCCTGGCGAAGAAGAGATGGCAGCTTTAGCTGCCGGTGCCCAGCGAGTATTAACCGGCCAGGAAGAAGCGAAAACTTACCAGTAAATTTAATATAAAGCAAATTTTGCTACTGCAGCAAAGGAGGATGATTAATTTGGTTAAAGAGAAAAAAGTCGTTTTCGATGAAGAACGCTGTAAAGGATGTCAGCTCTGTGTCGGCGTCTGTCCTGTAGATATCATCGAAATGGCAGAAGGTCGGATTAATAGTCACGGTTTTCACCCCGCCGAAGTTAAGGATGAAAATCAGGAAACCTGTATCAGCTGTCAGAACTGTTTCCAGATGTGTCCTGATCTTGTTATCACTTTATATAAGCATGAGTAACCAGAAATTTTTAGTTTCGACCTATTTTAAGGAGGGAAATTAATGTCCGAAAAAAAATTAATGAAAGGAAACGAAGTTGTAGGTGAAGCCGCTATCAGAGCTGGCTGCCGCTATTTCTTCGGTTATCCTATTACACCCCAGAACGATATTCCGGCCTACATGTCCCGGCGCCTTCCTGAGGTAGACGGTGTTTTCCTGCAGGCCGAAAGTGAAGTTGCAGCAAGTAACATGGTTTATGGAGCCGCAGGAGCTGGTGCAAGAGTTTTAACCTCATCTTCCAGCCCCGGGATCAGTTTGAAAGCAGAAGGAATCTCCTATATAGCTGGGGCCGAACTGCCTGCAGTTATAGTTAATATGATGAGAAGCGGCCCAGGTCTGGGCGGAATTCAGCCATCTCAGGCTGACTACTTCCAGGCTACAAAAGGTATGGCTCACGGAGACTTTTCCATGCCTGTTCTGGCCCCATCCAGCGTCCAGGAACTGGCAGATTTAACCTATTTAGCTTTTGAATTAGCCGACAAGTACCGTAATCCGGTCATGGTTCTAGGCGACGGGATGATCGGTCAGATGATGGAACCAGTTGAATTTAAAGACTACGTCGACCTGGATAGCCTGCCCAAAAAAGAATGGGCTACCGATGGCGCCAAAGGCCGCGATAAGAACGTTATCAACTCGCTGGGTCTGGTCGCCGAAAATCTAGAAAAGCATAACCTTAAATTAAAGGCCAAATACGATCAGATGAGGGAAGAAGAGGTCCGTTTCGAGGAATACCGTACCGATGATGCCGAACTGATCATAGTAGCCTACGGAACAACCGCCAGAATTGCTAACAGTGCCATCGATAAGGCCAGAGAAGATGGATATAAGGTAGGAATGATCAGACCGATAACCCTCTTCCCCTTCCCGGTAGATGTTATCAACGAGGCGGCAGACAGGGTAGAGCACTTCCTCACTGTTGAAATGAGCACCGGTCAAATGATCGAAGACGTAAAGTTGGCCGTAAACGGGAAAAAGCCCGTCGAATTTTACGGTCGGACCGGCGGAGTCGTGCCGTCCACAGAAGAGATATACGATAAGATTGTTGCTATGCGAGGTGAAAAGTAATGGAAAAAATAGCTTCTTATCCAACATCCATGGACCCACAGCAGACGCACTATTGTCCCGGCTGTACCCATGGGATCATCCATAGACTCGTTGCTGAAGTTATCGATGAACTAGAAATCCAGGAAGAAACTATCGGTGTAGCACCTGTAGGCTGTGCCGTCCTGGCCTACGAATATTTCGATGTAGATATGCATGAAGCATCTCACGGGAGGGCTCCTGCCGTAGCTACAGGGATTAAGAGAGTTCATCCCGACAAGATGGTTTTCACCTATCAGGGTGATGGTGATTTAGCTTCTATCGGTACCGCAGAGATAGTTCATGCGGCCAACCGGGGAGAAAACATCACCACCATTTTTGTTAACAACGCTATTTACGGTATGACCGGCGGTCAGATGGCTCCAACTACTTTAGAAGGTCAAAAAACCACCACCAGTCCTTACGGACGGAATATTAAAGACGCCGGTAATCCGATGAAGATGACCGAAATGCTGGCTGTCCTGGACGGTCCGGCTTATATAGCCCGAGTTTCTGTACACGATCCTAAGAATATCCGTAAGGCCAAAAAAGCGATCAAGAAAGCCTTTCGGATGCAGCAGGAAGGAAAAGGATTCGCTATGGTAGAAGTTCTCTCCACCTGCCCAACCAACTGGGGCATCACTCCAGTCAATGCTCTCCAGTGGCTGGAAGAAAAAATGATACCAGTTTATCCTTTAGAAGTCTTTAAAGATATAGAGGAGGTGGAATAAATGAAAGAGTCAATTATAATGGCCGGTTTCGGCGGTCAGGGAGTTATGTCCATAGGCCGGCTTCTAGCCTATGCCGGGATGAAAGAGGGCAAAGAAGTTTCCTGGATGCCTTCTTACGGGCCAGAAATGCGCGGAGGTACGGCTAACTGTACCGTTATGGTCTCTGATCAGAAAATTCCAGCTCCTGTTACAACATACCCCGATTCAGCTATCGTGATGAATCTACCTTCTCTGGATAAGTTTGGACCAAAGGTTAAGGAAGGCGGGGTTCTATTGGTTAACTCTTCTTTGATCGATAAAAAGTTAGACCGGGATGACATCGACGTTATCGATGTGCCGGCTAACCAGATCGCTGATGACCTAGGCAATACCAGGATAGCCAATATGGTTATGCTGGGAGCTTATCTGGCTAAAACCGGGATCCTTAGCCTGGATACAGTTAAAAATTCTCTAGAAGATGTTCTGCCCGAACGGCGGCACAACTTGATTCCTCTCAATGAACAGGCCCTGGAGAAAGGCTTTAACTTAGTTTAATAATGTCACTAATGAAACCAGGTTGACTCTATCAAATGGGGTCTCCTGGTTTTTTTTATATCCTGGGCAGGAAAACTTAATTAAATCTTTAAGAATAATGGTATAGGTTTGAAAAATTTGCAAATCAGTTGGGGCAGTGGAGAGGAGACCAAATTATGGAGTATCCTCGATTAGCCGTGGAAATATTCAAAGATCTGGTCAGGATCAACAGCCCTTCCCGGGAAGAGGGAGAACTTTTTCTCCGGGTTAAAGAGTACCTGGAATCAGCCAACCTGGCTGTGCTGCAGGATAAAACCGATGCAATTATCTCCAGCCAAACCGGCAATTTGATCGGGATAAAGCCCCCCCTGCAGGATGGAGTTATGCTGGTAACTCACCTGGATAGAGTGGAACCAGGTCAAAATATCCAGCTACGCCAGGAGGAAGAATATTTTGTTAGCACCGGTAGGACCATTCTGGGCGCCGATAATCTGGCGGGAATAGCTGCCGTCCTATCTTTTCTCCAGTTAAATAAAGCCATTATTCCTCCAGGTCTGGGGGTAGCTTTTACCGTAGCAGAAGAGATCGGCTTACTGGGTACTTCTTTTCTTCCGGACAGCCTGATCAGTTCATTCAGTCATAGTTTAGTTTTGGACGGCGAAGCCCGGGTAGGTTCG
Organism: Bacillota bacterium; assembly: GCA_051745085.1. Lineage (GTDB taxonomy): Bacteria > Bacillota > Halanaerobiia > Halanaerobiales > Halarsenatibacteraceae > Halonatronomonas. Next base: position 98,023 of record JBNJDR010000003.1, read on the forward strand.
ATCTTCGTCAAGGAACCATCTGCCTGTTTCTTCTATCTCTATTTAGTGGGCCAGTCGAGTAAAGCCGCCAGCAAATTGAACCTCCGAATCGCCAGCTCCATTATAGATGATATCGGAGAGCAGGTTAGTACTTTTTATATCGGAGGAGGGCTTCCTTTGATCGATCCCAATAAAGACGGGGTTTTGATCGCGGTGAGGGGAGATAACCCGGCCCATTTGATCAGCTACTGGCCGGAAATAGTGGTGGATAAACTGCAAAAAAATTTACCAGAAATTCAGGGTAAAGTTTCTCTGTTACACTGCAGTTCCGGGCTGGATTGGGCGAGTTCAGAACCAGAGTGGATTAAAAAATTGAGTAGGGCAGTAGAAAATGCTGGTATAAAACCAGCTAAATTAAACACCAGAGAGATCAGTGAGGCCGGCCTATTAACTACGCGAGGACTGCCGGCGGTTAACTTAGGGACCGGGGTGGAGCAGGCCCATTCTCTTTCCGAAAGGATTAAAGTTAAGGAATTACCCAACTTAGTTGATATTTTAAAGCAATACATATTAGAGGGGGATGATTAAATGAGAGAGTTAAAAGAAAAAGTTTTGTCCAGTGAGTTAGCCTATGAAGGGAGATTACTGAGTTACCGGATCGATCAGGTAAAATTACCAGACGGAAATATTTCAGAAAGAGAAATCATCGAACACCCCGGCGGGGTAACGATTATCCCGGTCTCTCCGGAAAGGAAAATCGTCATGGTTAGACAGTACCGGCGGGCAGCCGATAAGGTTCTGCTGGAGCTTCCAGCAGGGAAAGTTGATGGGGAGGAAGATTTAAGTCAGTGTGCTTACCGAGAACTGAAGGAAGAGACCGGTTACCGGGCCGGTAAATTAAAAGAACTATTTAGCTTTTATACCACCCCGGGATATTCAACCGAGAGGATCCATCTATTTTTAGCAGAAGATTTAACCTACGGGAAACAGGAGCCTGAGCCCGGCGAATTCATCGATATCGTCAAAATTTATCCAGAAAGGATACCTGAGCTTATCTTCGGTGGGGACATCATCGACTCAAAAACGATATCCGGCCTCTTTGCCTATTATCAACTTCTCTGTCAGAAGAAAAATTGCAACCCCGTCAAAAAATCACCTCGAATCTGATATTAATAAATTTAATATGTAAATTAATAATATTAATATTTTGCTTGACAAAATGAAAATATTAAGATATAATTTAAACAGAAAATCATAATGAAGGATAAGCAGGTGATAATTATGGCAAAGAAGGTTAATAAATTAATCGGAAGCTGTCCGGTTTGCGATGAAAACATGGAAATTACCGAACTGCACTGCAGTAACTGTGATACAACTATCAGGGGCCGTTTTTCTCTGGATAAATTTTCCCGGTTAAACCCTGAACAGCTTCACTTCGTGGAAGTCTTTGTCAGCTCCCGGGGGAATATCAAGGAAGTAGAGCGGGAGATGGGGATATCCTATCCTACCGTTAGAAATAAATTGGATGAAGTGATCCAGGCTCTTGGGTATGAGCCAGAAGACAGTCCAGATGATAATAAAGCTACTAAAAGAAAAGAAGTCCTTGATTCCCTGGAGCAGGGCGAGATTAACTCCCAGGAAGCAGTTGAAATGCTTAAAAAATTATAAAATCAGGAGGTAGGGGCATGAGTGAGGAAAGACTGAGGATCTTACAAATGGTCTCTGAAGGCAAATTATCCGTAGAAGAGGCGGAGGAATTACTCCAATCCATGGAAATGGTACCAGAAATAGAGGACGGGACCTTTGCCCGGAGAAGCTCAGAGACATCAGGTAGAAAAGCAAAATCTTTAAGAATCGTGGTCAAGGAAGGCGGTAAAGAGAAGGTTAATATGGCTATACCGCTGAAGTTAGCCAAAGGTCTTCTAACTTTTATTCCCAGACAGGCCAGGGAGAAATTAGAAGATGAAAATATAGATGTTGCCGATTTGATCTCCCAATTTGAAGAGGGAGAGGACGTAGGGACCCTGGTAAATATTCAGGATGGCGAAGATCACGTCGAAATAAAAGTAGAATAA